>NZ_JAQGJD010000018.1 GCF_028290785.1 Tardiphaga sp.
CCGACGGCGATCTGGAAAAGATCCGCTCGATCACGGACGTCGCGGAATCGCATTTCGTCTCGCGCACGCTCGACACCACCTTCCACGCCGGCTTCGGCGCGTCGGGTCTGGAGCAGGTGCTGGATGAATTGTGCGCGCGCGCCGAAGGCGCCGTGCGCGAAGGCGTTAACATCATCATCCTCTCGGACCGCATGGCCGGCTCGGACCGCATTCCGATCCCGTCGCTGCTGGCCTGCGCCGCCGTGCATCATCATCTGATCCGCACCGGCCTGCGGACCTCGGTCGGCATTGTTGTCGAGTCCGGCGAGCCGCGCGAGGTGCATCACTTCGCCTGCCTGGCCGGCTACGGCGCCGAAGCGATCAATCCCTATCTGGCGTTCGAGACCATCATCGCGATGAAGGATCGCCTGCCGGGCTCGCTCGACGATTACGAAATCGTCAAGCGCTACATCAAGTCGATCGGCAAGGGCCTGTTGAAGGTGATGTCCAAGATGGGCATCTCGACCTACCAGTCCTATTGCGGCGCGCAGATCTTCGACGCCGTCGGCCTGAAGGCGGACTTCGTCGCCAAGTATTTCACCGGCACCCACACCAAGATCGAAGGCGTCGGCCTGCCCGAGATCGCCGAAGAAACCGTGCGCCGCCACACCGAGGCGTTTGGCGACATCCAGATCTACAAGACCGCGCTCGATGTTGGCGGCGAATACGCCTACCGCAGCCGCGGCGAGGACCATGCTTGGAACGCCGAATCCGTGTCGCTGCTGCAGCACGCCGCGCGCGGCAACTCGCTGGATCGCTACAAGGCGTTCGCCAAGCTTCTCAACGAGCAGTCGGAGCGGCTGCTGACGCTGCGCGGCCTGTTCAAGATCAAGACCGCCGAGGACGAAAAGCGCAAGCCGGTGCCGCTCGAGGAGGTCGAATCGGCCGCCGACATCGTCAAGCGCTTTGCGACCGGTGCGATGTCCTACGGCTCGATCTCGCGCGAGGCGCACACCACGCTGGCGATCGCCATGAACCGGATCGGCGGCAAGTCGAACACCGGCGAAGGCGGCGAGGAATCGGATCGCTACAAGCCGATGGCCAACGGCGACAGCATGCGTTCGGCGATCAAGCAGGTCGCTTCGGGCCGGTTCGGCGTCACCACGGAATATCTCGTCAATTCCGACATGATGCAGATCAAGATGGCGCAGGGCGCCAAGCCCGGCGAAGGCGGCCAGTTGCCCGGCCACAAGGTCGATGCGACCATCGCGGCTGTCAGACACTCCACACCCGGCGTCGGCCTGATCTCGCCGCCGCCGCATCACGACATCTATTCGATCGAAGACATCGCGCAGCTGATCTACGACCTCAAGAACGTCAATCCGACAGGCCAGGTCTCGGTCAAGCTGGTGTCGGAAATCGGCGTCGGCACCGTGGCCGCCGGCGTCGCGAAAGCGCGCGCCGACCACGTCACCATCGCCGGCTTCGAAGGCGGCACTGGCGCCTCGCCGCTGACCTCGATCAAGCATGCCGGCAGCCCGTGGGAAATCGGCCTCGCCGAAACCCACCAGACGCTGGTGCGCGAGCGGCTGCGCAGCCGCATCGTCGTGCAGGTCGATGGCGGCTTCCGCACCGGCCGCGACGTCGTGATCGGCGCGTTGCTCGGCGCCGATGAATTCGGCTTCGCCACCGCGCCGCTGATCGCGGCCGGCTGCATCATGATGCGCAAGTGCCATCTCAACACCTGCCCGGTCGGCGTCGCGACGCAGGATCCGGTGCTGCGCAAGCGCTTCACCGGCCAGCCCGAGCACGTCATCAACTACTTCTTCTTCGTCGCCGAGGAAGTCCGCGAGATCATGGCCGGTCTCGGCTACCGCAGCTTCGACGAGATGATCGGCCAGGTGCAGATGCTCGACCAGAGCGCGCTGGTCTCGCACTGGAAGGCCAAGGGTCTCGACTTCTCCAAGCTGTTCGTGCGCCAGCCCGAACTGCCCGGCCAGAAGATCTATCACTCGGAGACCCAGGACCATCACCTGGAAGCCGTGCTCGACCGCGAGTTGATTGCGCAGGCGCAGCCCGCCATCGATCGCGGCGCGCCGGTGAAGATCGACATCGCCATCAACAGCACCAACCGGTCCGCCGGCGCCATGCTGTCCGGCACCATCGCCAAGATCTACGGCAATGCCGGCCTGCCCGACGACACCATCAAGGTGTCGATGAAGGGCACCGCAGGCCAGGCCTATGGCGCATGGCTGGCGCGCGGCATCACCTTCGATCTCGAAGGCGAAGCCAACGACTATGTCGGCAAGGGCCTGTCCGGCGGCAAGATCATCGTGCGGCCGCCGGCGCATTCCAGCATCGTGCCGGAAGAATCGATCATCGTCGGCAACACCGTGATGTACGGCGCGATCGAGGGTGAGTGCTACTTCCGCGGCGTCGCCGGCGAACGCTTCGCCGTGCGCAACTCCGGTGCGGTGGCCGTCGTCGAGGGCGCCGGCGACCATTGCTGCGAATACATGACCGGCGGCATCGTCGTGGTACTCGGCAAGACCGGGCGCAACTTCGCGGCCGGCATGTCCGGCGGCGTCGCCTACGTGCTCGACGAGGACGGCGAGTTTCCGAAGCTGTGCAACATGGCGATGGTCGAACTCGAGCCGGTGCTCTCGGAAGAGATGGTCGCCGAGAACAGCTATCACCAGTCCGGCGATCTCGAGGCCCACGGCAAGGTTGACGTGTTCGCCGACCTGCTGGCCTCGGACGTCGAGCGCCTTCACGTGCTGATCACGCGCCACGCCAAATATGCCGGCTCGAAGAAGGCAGCGATGATCCTCGCCGACTGGAAGACCTGGCTGCCGAAATTCCGCAAGGTGATGCCGATGGAGTACCGTCGCGCGCTGAAGGAATTGAAAGCCAATGCCGGTGCCGAGCCGCAGATCGCGATCGGGGCGTAATACTCGAAACCCGTCACCCAGAGGTGCCGGCGCGCAGCGCCGGCCTCGAAGGGCGACGGATGGTTGAACACAGGAGTTGAACATTCATCCTTCGAGGCGCGCGCAAGAGCGCGCACTCCTCAGGATGACGGGACGAGACAAGTTGCGGGGAAGTTAGTCTAGATGGGTAAGATTACGGGTTTTCTCGAAATCGATCGTCACGATCGCAAGTACGCGCCGGTGTCCGAGCGCCTCAAGGGCTATGGCGAATTCGTCATTCCGCTGAGCGAGAAGGACACCAAGGACCAGGCCGCGCGCTGCATGAATTGCGGCATTCCCTATTGCCACGGCACCGGCTCGGTTGAGCCCGGCACGCCCGGCTGCCCGGTCAACAACCAGATCCCGGACTGGAACGACCTCGTCTACAACGGCAACTGGGAGGAGGCCTCGCGCAACCTGCACTCCACCAACAATTTCCCGGAGATCACCGGCCGCATCTGCCCGGCGCCGTGCGAGGCGTCGTGCACGCTGAACATCGACGACAACCCGGTGACCATCAAGACCATCGAATGCGCCATCGTCGATCGCGCCTGGGACAATGGCTGGCTGAAGCCGGAAATCGCGCCGGTGAAGACCGGCCGCAAGATCGCCGTGGTCGGCTCCGGCCCCGCGGGCCTCGCCTGCGCGCAGCAGCTCGCGCGTGCCGGCCATGACGTCCACGTCTACGAGAAGTTCGCCAAGGCCGGCGGCCTGATGCGCTACGGCATTCCCGACTTCAAGATGGAAAAGCACGTCATCGACCGCCGCGTCGCGCAGATGGAAGCTGAGGGCGTCACCTTCCACTACAACAGCCCGGTCGGCGGCAGCGCCCCCGGGGCCGTCGATCCGGCCGAATTACTGAAGAGCTATGAGGCCGTTGCGCTCACCGGCGGCGCCGAGGCCGGCCGCGACCTGCCGATCCCCGGCCGCGACCTCAAGGGCATCCATTTCGCCATGGATTTCCTGCCGCAGCAAAATCGCCGCGTCAGCGACGAGCCGCTCGGCGACGTCAGCGACATCCTCGCCGGCGGCAAGCACGTGGTGGTGATCGGGGGCGGCGATACCGGCTCCGACTGCATCGGCACCTCGTTCCGCCAGGGCGCGCTGTCGGTGACCCAGCTCGAAATCATGCCGGCGCCGCCGGAGCATGAGAACAAGGGCCTGTCCTGGCCGAACTGGCCGCTGAAAATGCGGACTTCGTCGAGCCAGGCGGAAGGCGCGCGCCGCGAATTCGCCGTGCTGACCCAGAGCTTCACCGGCATCGACGGCCGCGTCAGCAAGCTCAACTGCGTGCAGGTCGATGACAAGTTCAAGCCGATCCCGGGCAGCGAGTTCGAACTGCCGGCCGATCTGGTGTTGCTGGCGATGGGCTTCGTGCATCCGGTCCATGACGGCATGCTGAAGACGCTCGGCGTCGATCTCGACCAGCGCGGCAACGTCCGCGCCCCGCTCACCGACTTCGCCACGTCGCTGCCAAAAGTGTTCTCCGCCGGCGACATGCGCCGCGGCCAGTCGCTGGTGGTATGGGCGATCCGCGAAGGCCGCCTCTGCGCCCGGGCGATCGACCAGTTCCTGATGGGCAGCACCACGCTGCCGAAGTAAGCGAGTCACAGCGTTCATGGTTGTCGTCCCCGCGAAAGCGGGGACCCATAACCACCGTCGCTGGAGTTTGGCACGGGCGCCCCTTCCATCGCGGAAACTTTTCTAACCATCATTTCGGCACGGCGTAGGGGTCCCCGCTTTCGCGGGGACGACCCGTGGCGACTGATACGCGCTACGGAATCTCAGCCGTCGCGGACCCGACAAAGTGCATGTGGACAAATCGCGCGCATCGTCGCGCGATCACAGAAAAGCAGGAATGCTGCGGCACCAATGCTGCGAACAACTCCTCCTATTCTCCGGTACCCATGTCGCCTGTTCCAGTTCCGTCGATCGCCCGTATGATGCGGCGCCTGGTCGCCAGCGTCTCGCTGTTCGGCCTGTCGATCCTGCCCGCCGCTGCGATGCCCCGTAGCGTCGCCATCAGCGCCGGCTCGTTCTTCGCCGCCGCCGCGCAATGCGAGAAGGCCAACCTGATCACGCCCGGCCAGACCGACGCGCTGATGAAGGCGCTGAACGCCTACCTTTCCGCCTCCGACCGGACCCACCTGCAATCCGGCTACGCCCGCGGCCAGAAGGATTCCGAACTCTACGTGGTCGAGCTGAAACGCTGGGCCCCGTTCGCCGCCGACCCCACGAGCTGCTACCGCGTGCAAGGCGTGCTGGATGACTACAAGGCGCAGCTGGAGGATTAGGCGGGCGATGTTCCGTCGGTGAAGCGGGACTTCCTTGCCCTCCGCCGCAGGCCGCTAACCCTGTCGCAAATTGCTGCCATAATCCCTTGACGCCGCCCGCGGCGGGCGCTTGATGGCCGAAATCTGCCCGCTTGCGGCCCGAATCCGGGTGTAGGCTATGGTCGATTTCTCCTTTCGATTGCGGTCGAGGCGCATGTCACAGAAGCCGAACTCCTCCTGGTTCTCCCGCCACGGCGCGCTGATCGCGCTGGCGGGGGTGCTGCTGTTCGGCATCGTGGCGCCGGCCTCCGCGCAATTCTTCAATTTCGGCGGTCCGCCGCAACCGCCGCCGCGCCCGCAGCGCGGGGTCGGCAATGGCGGAGGGGGCGGCGGCGGTTTCGGCTGGTTCGGCGGCAACGACAACAGCCCGTTCTTCGCCCCGTTCCAGCAGCAGGCGCCGAAGCGCCAGGCGCCGCCGCGCGAGGATTATTCCAAGGCGCCACCGCCCGAGAAGCGCGACGGGACGCCCGAGCGCAACGTGCTGGTGCTCGGCGATTCCATGGCCGACTGGCTCGCTTACGGCCTCGAGGACGCCTATTCCGAACAGCCCGACATGGGCGTGGTCCGCAAGCACAAGACCGTCTCCGGGCTGCTGCGCTACCAGCCGAAGGGCGATCCGGCCGACTGGGCCGCGGCGGCCAAGGGCATTCTCGCAACAGAAAAGCCCGATGCCATCGTGGTGATGCTCGGCCTCAACGACCGCGTCGCGATCCGCGAACCGGACAAGGCCGACAAGAAAGGCAAGATCAAGCCGGACGGCACCGCCGATAGCGCCAAGCCCGGTGACAAGCCCGACGACGACGATCTCGACGTCGCCGATCCCGGCTCGATCGCCACCCCGGAAAAGGGATCGCGTTCGGCCGCCGGCGGTTCGGTGGACTTTCGCGACGATCGCTGGGTCGAGCTCTACAGCCGCAAGATCGAGGAGATGATCGGCATCCTGAAGGCCAAGGGCGTGCCGGTGCTGTGGGTCGGGCTGCCCGCGGTGCGCGGCACCAGGGCGACCTCGGACATGCTGTTCCTCAACAACCTGTACCGCGACGCCGCCGGCAAGGCGGGGATCACCTATGTGGACGTCTGGGACGGCTTCGTGGATGAAGGCGGCCGCTTCCTGCAGCAGGGCCCGGACTTCGAGGGCCAGATTCGCCGGCTGCGTTCCTATGACGGCGTCTACTTCACCAAAGCCGGCGCGCGAAAACTGGCGCATTATGTCGAGCGCGAGATCACCCGGCTGATGGCGGCCCGCTCCGGCCCGGTGGCACTGCCGAGCGAACCGGCGACGCCCGATGCCAGCGCCGTGCCCGGCGCGCCGCCGCCGCGCCCGCTGGCCGGACCGATCGTGCCGCTGGTGGCCTCCTCCGTCGGTACCGACCAGTTGCTCGGCGGACCCGGGGTGCGTCCGATCGCCGTCGATGCTTTGGCGTCGCGCACGCTGGTGAAAGGCGAGCCGCTGGCGGCGCCGGCCGGCCGCGCCGACGATTTCGCCTGGCCGCGCCGTGAAGTCGGCCGCGAACAGGCCCGCGGCGAGGTCCCGGTGGCGTCGGTCACGCCCGCGGGCGCGACCGACGGCATCGCGCCCGTGATGGCTCCCGTCGCCCCGCCCAAGCCGAAGAAGCCGAAGCCGGTGGTCGCCACCGAGCAGCCCTCCGCGTTCGGCGGCCTGTTCGGCTTCGACGAGCCGCGCCGCCAGCCGGCGCCGCAGCCTGTCCGCCCACGCACGCCGCCCGGGCCCCGCCCGCCCGGCAACGTCGGCCCCTCGGCCTCCGCCCCCGGCTTTTTCACGCGGTAGCTTCGTCGCGCAAAAAAATCCCCCGTCCTGGCAGGACGAGGGATTGGATCCGGCCGACATTTGTCGGCGAATGGCTCAGTAGCCCCAGCGGTTTGGACGGCGACGGGGCGCCGGGCGCGACAGCAGCATCGCCAGCGCAAAGCCGATACCGCCGGCGACCAGCAGCGCGCCGAGCGGATTGTCACGAACCTGCTTGGTGACGGCCTGCGCGCCATCGCGATAGAGGTCACTGTCGGCCGCATCCTTGGCGTAGCTCACAGCGGCCTCGGAAGCATCGCGCACGGCGTCCTTGGCCTGGCCATACAGGTTCTGCACGGTCCCCGATGCCTCACGGGCGCGGCCCGAAGCTTCGGTCTTGGCATCGCCGGTCAGGTTGCCAATAGCGCCTTCAACCTTGCCTGCAGCATCCTTGGCGGCGCCAGCGAAACGGTCCTTATCCATGTCAGTTACTCCGTGAGAGAATTCTCAGGCTGAGTAACCGCTCAGGCCGCTCCAGGTTCCCGGTAATACGCCGACAAACGCGCTTTGCCGCAGTGCTCGTTGACAACAATTTTGCACAGGCAGAGCCTTCCGTCGCGGCCCGGGATCAGGAAGCCGCAATTGGATGCATCAACCATTCTGCAGAGGAACGCCGATGTCTCTGAATATTCGCAAGCTGCATCCCCTGTTCGTCGGTGAAGTCACCGGCATTGACCTGACCAAGCCGCTCAGCCGCGACGACGCCGCGGCGATCGAATCCGCGATGGACGACTACGCGGTGCTGTTGTTTCCGAAGCAGGACATCACCGACGAGCAACAACTGGCTTTCGCGATGAACTTTGGCGAACGCGAAGACCCGCACGGCGGCAGCGTCGCCAAGGCGGCGGATGCGCGGCTGACCACGGGGGTCAATGACGTCTCGAACCTCGGGCCAGACGGCAAGCCGCTGCCGCGCGATAATCGTGTCCATCTCTTCAACCTCGGCAACTGCCTGTGGCATTCCGACTCGTCGTTTCGGCCGATCCCCGCGAAGTTCTCGCTGCTGTCGGCGCGCATCGTGAATCCGAAAGGTGGCAACACCGAATTCGCCGACATGCGCGCGGCCTATGACGCGCTTGATGACGACACGAAGGCCGAGATCGAGGACATGATCTGCGAGCACTCGCTGATGACCTCGCGCGGCGCGCTCGGCTTCCTCGACTATACCGAGGAGGAGAAGCAGATGTTCAAGCCGGTGCTGCAGCGGCTGGTGCGCACCCATCCGGCGCATGGCCGCAAGTCGCTGTACCTGTCCTCGCACGCCGGCGCGATCCAGGGCATGAGTGTGCCGGAAGCCCGCGTGCTGCTGCGCGACCTCACCGAACACGCCACGCAACCCGCCTTCGTCTACGTCCACCGGTGGACCCAGCACGACCTGATCATGTGGGACAACCGCCAGACCATGCACCGCGTCCGCCGCTACGACCAGTCGCAGCCCCGCGACATGCGGCGCGCCACCGTGGCCGGCGATGCGCCGACGGTCGCGCAGCAGGCGGCGGAATAGCGACGATCGCGCGACAAGCGATCATCGCTATGCGGCACCGACGCAGGTTCTACGCCTCCGTCGTGGACCGCGCGATGCGTCGGTCGATCGCTATCGCCAACGCGCCGTCGATGGCCGTCATCGGCAACCGCACCTCCGGACTGTCGATCAGCCCGCAGCGCCACAGCCAGTGCTTCAATGGCGCCGGAGACGGTTCGGCAAACAGCAGCCGCGCGATGTCCGACAACTCTCGCCATTGCATCGAGGCGCGCAGCGCGTCGCCAGACAGGATGGTAGGCCGCAACGCGGCGAAGTCCCGGGTGTGGACATGCGCCGATGCCAGAATGCCGCCATCGCTGCCGCGGATCAAAGCGCCGTAGAAGAAGGTGTCCTCGCCGGTCAGCACGGCGAAGTCGCGCGACCGCCGGTGCAGCAATTCCACCGACTGCAGCGTGTCAGCCGAGCAATCCTTGATGCCGACGATGTTGGGATGTTCGGCCAGCCGCAGGATCGTCGCGGTATCGAGATTGACCCCGGTGCGGTAGGGAATGTTGTAGAGCATGATCGGCCGCGCGGTGCTGTCGGCCAACGCGCCGAAATGCTGCAGCAGGCCGCGCTGCGACGGCCGCGAGTAGTAGGGGCTCGCGATCAGATAGCCGTCGATCGGCCAGTCGGCGGTTCGCGCCAGCGCCGCAACCAACCGGCGGGTGTCGCTGCCGGACAGGCCGAGATAGAGCGGGCGCGGCACGCTGCCTTGCTGCAACGCCTGCGCCGTGACCATCACGAGTTGTTCGACCTCGTCGTCGTCAAGCGTCATTCCTTCACCGGTGGTGGCGGCGAGAATCAGGCCATCGACGGGTTGGCCGGCATAGTGGCGAAGCAGCCGGCGCAACGATACTTCATCGATCGAGCCATCGCGAAACGGCGTGACAAGGGGCAACCACAGACCGCTGGGCGGTCCGGAAGGGGCAATCATAGGCGTGTCTCCTGTCTGGGCGGGCGGCGGAGACGCACAAAAAAGCCCCGTCGAAACCGGCGGGGCCATGGTGGATATGTTCGGGCGTTTCGATCTATCGCGCGCGCAAATCCCCGCCCCGTGAACAGGCACGGTCTTTGGCGTTGCGATGGGCGGCGCGAGCGATCATGGTAATATGGTGCGCCTCGTGAACTACACTTGTCAAGCGTGTGTGGCTACCTGCCGACAATTATCTCCCGCGCAGTCTCTCCAGCACTTCCGACGACGCGAACCCGTCCGCGGCCGTGCCGATCGAGGCCTGGAAGCCGCGCAGAGCTTCGCGGGTCTGGCCGCCAAGTTGGCCATCGGGCGTTCCCTTGTAGAAGCCGCGCTGCACCAGCAACTGCTGCAGCTCAAGCCGTTCGGCGCGCGACAGCACGCGCTCCTGGCGCGGCCACGGTTGCACGAAGGGCGGGCCGCCGCGCAGCCGGTCGGCGAAATGGCCAATCGCCATGGCATAGGCCTCGGCCGGATTGTACTTCATGATGACGCGAAAATTCTGCAGCATCAGGAAGCCCGGGCCGTCGGCGCCGGCGGGCGCTAGCAGGTAGGCCTTGTCAGCCAGCTTCGGAAACGGCTGGCCATTGGCGCGCGTGAGGCCAAGATGCTCCCATTGCGGCAGCACCATCGCCTTGGCCTTGTCAGCCAGCATGTAGTTGAAACCCTTGGGCAGCACGACCTCGTAGCCCCAGCTCTGGCCGCTCTGCCAGCCGTCTTTCTTGAGGTTGTTGGCGGTGGAGAAGATCAGGTCGGTGGGGTTGTCGACCACATCGCGGCGACCGTCGCCGTCGCCGTCCACGGCAAAGCGCTTGAAGGCGGTGGGCATGAACTGGGTCGGGCCGAACGCGCCGGCCCAGGAGCCGCGCATCTGCTCCGGCCGCAAGTCGCCGCGATGCAGGATCTCCAGCGCCACCAGGAATTCGTCCTTGAAGTAACCCTGGCGGCGGCCGACGCAGGCCAATGTCGCGGTGGAACGCAGCACGTTGCGGTCGCCCATCTGGGTCGAATAGTTGGATTCGATCCCCCAGATCGACGCGACGATATAGCGATCGACGCCGTAAGCCTTTTCGGCCGCGTCGAAGATGGTCTTGTACTTGGCCAGCACCTCGCGACCTTTGGCCAGGCGGGTGTCGTTGACCAGGATGTCGAGGTAGTCCCAGATCGACTTGGTAAATTCCGGCTGCGAATCCATCAGGTCCATGATCCGTAGATCCGGCGTCAGCCCGGCGGTGAAGCGCTGGTAGCTTTCCTGCGAGATGCCACGCCGTGCGGCATCCGGCCACATCCCGGCCAGGCAGTTGTCGAAATTGTTGGCGGCGTCGCGAATCGCCTGCGCCGTCATCAGCGGATGGCCGGAGGCGCCGTCCTCGCCGCTCCACGGCTGCACGCCGCCCGGCGCGACCGGAGTGGGGACGGAATCCTGCGCCGGCGCCGCGCGCTTGAACATGTTGTCAAACAGGCTGAACGGACCGCCATTCTGCGCCTGCGCGGCCGGTACGGTGCAAACGCCGAGCAGCGCCAGGGCACCTAGCGCGACCGTGCTACGCTTGCCGTGCCGCCATCCGGCGATCAAATTCCGAAGCATTCTCATCCCAAAAAATCCTGCCCACCGACCGCCACAACAGGCCCGGTCAGGGTTTCCATCGGCTTAAGATTAGCGCGATTTGCGTGGCCGCGCGGTGAAAGGTTGAGCCAAACCACCACGTGTCCGCCCCACATCCGCCGTTGTTCCCGGTTGCAAAGGGAACTGCATCGGGCAATCTACGTTTGCATGCACGTTTCGTTTCCCTTCAAGATGATTGCAAAGTCCCCCTGATGAAAATCCGTAAAGCCGTTTTTCCGGTCGCTGGCCTCGGCACCCGGGTGCTGCCTGCCACCAAGGCCATGCCGAAGGAAATGCTGACCATCGTTGATCGACCGCTGATTCAATATGTGGTCGATGAGGCCCGGGAGGCGGGTATCGAGCATTTCATCTTTGTCACCGGCCGCAACAAGGGCGTGATCGAGGACCATTTCGACAGGATGTTCGAGCTCGACGAAAGCCTGAAGAGCCGCAACAAGGCCAAGGAGATCGCCGAACTGGCGCGCTTTCAGCCGGACGCGGGGGAAACCAGCTTCACCCGTCAGCAGGCACCGCTCGGCCTTGGACACGCAGTGTGGTGCGCGCGTGAGCTTGTCGGCAATGAACCCTTCGCCGTGGTACTGCCGGACGAACTGGTACTGAATTCGCCGGGCTGCTTGAAACAGATGATCGATATCGCCAATGAACTCGGCGACAAGTCGAATCTGGTGGCCGTCGAGGAAGTTCCGACGGAGCTGACCCATCAATACGGCATCTGCGGCGTCGGCGAACGCCACGCGTCGCGGGCCAATGCCTTCACCATCGACGGCATGGTGGAAAAGCCGCCGCAGGGCACCTCGCCCTCCAACCTGTCGATCACCGGGCGCTACATCCTGCAGCCGGAGATTTTCAAGATCCTGGAAACCCAGGAGCGCGGCGCCGGCGGCGAAATCCAATTGACCGACGGCATGATCAAGCTAGCGAAAAGCCAGAAATTCTACGGCGTGGAATTCGAGGGCGAGCGGCATGACTGCGGCTCGAAGCCGGGCTTCCTGCGTGCCAATATCGCTTATGCGATGCAGCGCGACGATCTGCGCGACGGGCTGCGTGCCGAAATGCTGCGGTATCTGGAAAAATAGCGCGAGGCCCGGTTCTTACCTCGCCCCGCACTTTGCGGGAGAAGGAGCGCAGGGTCAGCACGCTGCCAATCGCGAAGGCAGCTATGCTGCCATCAACAGGTATGGCGCGGCGGCAATCACCGACCGGTTTCGGCCTGCGGCCTTTGCGGCGTACAGCGCCTTGTCGGCGGCTTCCACCAGTCCGGTGTACTCCATCGTCACCAGCGGTGTCAGGCTGGCAATGCCGATGCTCACCGTTAGCTTGCCCGGTTCGGCCGGCAATTGCTCGACCCGCAGGCGGATTCTCTCGGCGACGACCAGCGCATCTTCGGCGGAGGTCCCCGGCAGCAGTACGGCGAATTCCTCGCCGCCGTAGCGCGCCGCGCAGTCCCCGGCGCGGTTGACCGAACCGCCAATGCAATCGGCGATCGACATCAGCGCCTGGTCGCCGGGCTGATGACCGTAGGTATCGTTGAACATCTTGAAATGGTCGGCATCGATCAGCAATACCGCCAACGGTCGCGATTGCCGGATGGCGCGGCGCCATTCCTGCTCGATATCGATATCGAACTTGCGACGGTTGCGTAGCCCTGTCAGCGCGTCAGTTGTCGAAAGTTCTTCCAGCCGGCTTTCGGCGCGGGCACGGCGGGCGATTTCCCGGACCAAGAACAGCGTCCCCGCCGTGATGAACAGGATCAATCCCAGCACAATGCCGCCAATCCGGATGGCCTGCTTCCGCCACTGGCTGTAGATGCCCTCCCAGGGCTTGCCGACGATCACCACCAGCGGTCGGCTGCTGTCGCGCCAGACGTAGAGCCGGTTGACGTTGTCCAGGCCGCCGAAGCCCGAATAGGTGCCGTCGGCGAGACCACCCACCGCGCGCATCACCGGGCTGTCCTTGGCGCTGGTGCCGATCATCTCGATATCGAACGGCGTGCGCATGATGACCATGCCGTCGCGACGGAACACGGTGATGGTGTCGCCCGGCGCGAGTCGCAACCGGCCGAACAGATCGTGAAAATAGGAGAACCGGATCGAACCTACCACCGCGCCGGCGAAGTTGCCGTCGGAGTCGGTGATGCGGCGGCTCAGCACGATGGAATAGGCGCCGCGGTGCAGCGTCGGCCGGCTGATGTACAACCCGCGCTCGCCGTCGCGAACGTGAACCTTGAAAAAATCCTCGTCACTCTTGTTCAGCGGGGCAGGATTGAGGGACGCCGCATCGACCGTGAGATCGCCGTGCGCATTGAACACCTGGATGGGTCCGAAATGGCTGGCCGTGGCGGCATTGTCGAACAGGATCAGCTGCCGCATCTCCTTGCTGAGCTGGCCGATCTCCGGGGTCATGATGCCGGTCACCACCGCGCGCAACGACAGATCATAGAGTTCGACGGTGCGGCCGATATCGGCATCGATGGTGGTGGCGAGGTTTTCGCTGCTCTGCCGCGCGAGCACCTCCTCGCCGCGGCGCATGTCGAGCATGACGCTGCCGCACACCGCCGAGAAGCCCAGGATGGTCACCAGCGACGACAGAACCAGCAGCCGCGCCGATAGCGGCCAGCGTCGAATTCCCGTTCCTGCTTTCCCCGCTCGCATTTCCTGCTCCTGTGCACGATGGTTCGCACGGGAATGCTTGCCGAGCGCTTAAGTGCCGAGAGCGGGTTCCACACGCCGTTAATGGCGGGTTGACGAAACGGCCAAATTTGCGCCTACCGGTGCGGGGGTAGCGCCGACGGCGTCGCCGGGCTTCTTCCTATCTCCCCGCGCGAAGCGAAACGTCGCCAGGTGGAGAGCTGCACCCGCCTCAGCGCCATCACGCCTCCGCGCTGGCCCCGCGCCGCCCATGCTTGTATGACGGGCCCCACCACCACCGATCCGAGGACCACACGTGCCCGACTACGACCTGCTGCGTGAACATTTGAGCAAACAGACGCTGGACGAATTCGTGCTCAGCATGGATGCGATCGAGGAGATTCTCGACGACGCGCTGCCGCGCGCCTCGCATCGCGCCTCGTGGTGGGAAACCGAACGCGCGCCCGACGAAAAGATGCCGCAACGCGAGGCCTGCATCGCCGCGGGA
This sequence comes from Tardiphaga sp., assembly GCF_028290785.1. GTDB lineage: Bacteria > Pseudomonadota > Alphaproteobacteria > Rhizobiales > Xanthobacteraceae > Tardiphaga. The sequence goes on from NZ_JAQGJD010000018.1 coordinate 14,346, forward strand.
TATATCGCAACGCGACTGCCGGACGGCTCAGGCGTCAAGTTCCGGAAGAAGACGTCGAAGTCCGTGCGGAAGTGGGTCTGAGATTTGCGCAGAGCTCGGGCTCGCAGGAGCGGAGAGAGTGCCGTCGCGGCGGTCGAAAAGTGAGTGAGACCCAGAAGGCGCTCCGTTTCCCGGACGCGCTGCGGCATTCTTCATGCCGCTACGCAGAGCCGGGATCTCGGTATCTGCTTGTAAAAGCGGAACCCCGGTTCTGCGAAGCAACACTTCGTGTGGCATCGCGCCCGGGGAACGCTACCTCTGCAACCTGACCCCGAGCATCACCACTGTCGAGGCCGTGCTGGCGCCGGGCGAATTGGATTCCAGGATGTCGCGGCGGACCTGCGCCTTGATCTGAATCTCGCGGTTGAGCTTGTACACCAGGTCGCCCTGCAGCGAATAGATTTTGTCGAAGCGGAAACTTTCCTGATATTCCTGCGTGCCATAGGTGAACTTGCCGATGGCCGTGAGCCAGCGGCGGAAGTCGTGGTCGACCTGGAACGTATAGGTGCGCGTCAGAACACCGGGCACGCCGGGTACCGTGGTCTCGTCGATCGAGGTCGTCGAGACAAAGCGCGCGGTGGTCAGCGGCGTTGCCGCCCACACCAGCGACGCCGACGTCAGCAGGCCCTTCAGCACTTCGAGCCGCGAGTCCTGGTAGCTGCGCGCGGCGTAGCCGATCGAGGCTTCGCCGGTCAGCAGCCGAGTGAACTCGAAGGTGGTGCCGGCCTTGATGTAGCCGCCGTTGGAATCCCTGAGATAGCCGAAGCGGTCGGCCGCGACGTCGTGGATGCGGGTGTCGCCCTGGATCTCGGCGAACGGTCGCAGCCCCGGCAGCACTTCGTAACTGGCGCGGCCGACGCCGCCAAACTGGTTGTAGTTGCGGTCGATATTGCTGGTCGAGGTGCCGTCGGTGAGTTTGGAATCCTGATAGACGGTGCGGTCGGCCAGGCCATCGAGCTTGAGCTGTAGCCGGTTGAAATCCTGCTCGATGCCGAGCGTGCCGCCGATGGTGGTGAACAGCGGGTATTCCTGCAGGCCGGCCTGGATGTTCGGGCTGCCGGGATTGTCGGCACCGACCCGCATGCGCGCTTCGGTATTGATGCGGGTGTCACTGTTGGCGTCGATCCGGCCGATCACGCGGCCGTTGAATTCGGCACGGTCGATATTGACCGGTGCCGGCGAAATCTGCAGCGGCGCGGCCGGGAACGTCTTGTCGTAGCCGGTGAACGAGCCTCTGAGATCGACGATCAACGAATGCCGCGACCAGTCGGAGGCCGCCAGCAGCTCCGGCGCGATCTGGTAGAACGAGGCGCCCTTCGGCTGCACGAAGCGCGCCGGGTTGTTGTTGTAACCGCCGTTCAGCTCGACCGCGCCCTTGACCAGAAAGCTGCCGACATAGAAACCGGTGGGACCATATGGATCGAGATCCGGCTTCAGCCGCTTGCGCGGCGGCTGGCCGAGCACGGTGCCGGCGACCGACGCCGACACCGGCGGCTTGTTGGCCTTGGACGATGGCGGAATGCTCAAGGGCGGCGTCGGCACGATCGGCGGCGGACTGCCGGGCCCGGGCGATGGCTTCGGCTTGAATGCGCCGGGATAGGGCTTTCGAACCTTGCGGCGGCGGTTCAGCGAATCGAAGCCGCTCTCCGAGGCGCCATAGGCCGACGGGTTGCCATAGATGATCGATTGGCCGATCCGCGACGGCGCGATGGCGCTGGTGCGCAGTGCGTCGGTGGGCTCGGCGGGCAGGTCGGGGGTGCGGCGGGTCGGCAGGTTTTGCGGCGTCACGAAGCCGCCAGGCACCGGACGCAGTAGGTCGGAGGTCAGCGCCTGGCCGGCGGCCGGATCGAGAGGCACCAGGATCAGCCACAGGCCGGCCGTCAGCGCGGAAACGATCCCTGCGCAGTGGCGACGGCCCAGAGCGGGACCTCTCCTCACGATATAAAAACTCCAAACAAAACAGTATCTTAATCGAAAGGCCGGCGACGTTGTCAGGCGCGCGCAGGCGGTTATGGTTAAGAGAGTTAAAACGCTTATGGTTAATGTGGCGTTGAGATTTGCGGCGGTCGGGTTTCGCGTCCGGGCGGCGTCCGTGGTAAGAAGACGGCAGGATTTACCACCGGGATTTCAAACGCATGGCAGTTTCCACCTCAGCGACGGCGGCAGCGAAAGCAGAGATGACCGACCAGGCCCGTGAAGCGATCGCCTCGGCGCTGCGGACGCTCGAAGCCGAAGCCAGCGGCGTCATTGCACTGTCCGCCGCGCTGCAGTCCGATGCGCTCGGCATGGCCTTCGCCGCCGCCGCCGAACTGATCCTCAGGGCGCGCGGCCGGCTGATCATCACCGGGCTCGGCAAGTCCGGCCATATCGGCCGCAAGATCGCCGCCACCTTCGCCTCCACCGGGACGCCGGCCTTTTTCGTCCACGCTGCGGAAGCCAGCCATGGCGACCTCGGCATGATCACCGCCGACGACGTCATCCTGGCGCTGTCGTGGTCCGGCGAGCAGCCGGAGATGAAGAACCTCATCACCTACGCCAAGCGCTTCAAGATCGGCGTCATCGCCATGACCTCCGACGCCGGTTCGACGCTGGCGCAGGCCGCCGACGTGGCGCTGACGCTGCCAAAGGCGCGCGAGGCCTGCCCGCACAATCTCGCCCCCACCACCTCCTCGCTGATGATGCTGGCGCTGGGCGACGCGCTGTCTATCGCGCTGCTCGAAGGCCGTGGCTTCACCTCGGTGGATTTTTCGGTTTTGCATCCGGGCGGCAAGCTCGGCGCGATGCTGAAATACACCCGCGACCTGATGCACGCCGGGGACGCCGTGCCGCTGAAGCCCGTGGGCACCAAGATGTCGGATGCGCTGGTGGAAATGTCCTCGAAGGGTTTTGGCTGCGTCGGCATCATTGACGCGAACGGCCACGTGGTCGGCATCGTCACCGACGGCGACCTCCGCCGCCACATGCGCGCCGATTTGATGACCGTTGCGGTCGATGACGTGATGACGAAAAATCCCAAGACCATCAGCCGCGACCTGCTCGCCGGCGAGGCACTGGAAATGCTGAACTCGGCGAAGATCACCGCGCTGCTGGTGACCGATGCGCGGAAGCCGATCGGCATCGTGCATCTGCACGATCTGCTGAGAGCGGGCGTGGCGTAACTTCGTCCTCTCAGCCGTCATGGCGAGGTCAGGGAAAGCCAATCGGCTTTCCCCTTAGCGAAGCGACGCGGCAATCCAGAAAGCCGCAATCGCCGAAGAACTGGATTGCTTCGTCGCAAGGGCTCCTCGCAATGACGGCGAGAGTTAAACCGCCGCCACCGTCAGACTCGCCCCATCCGCCTGCACGATCTTCACCTTGCTGCCGGCCGGCGTATCCGGCCCGGCGACGCGCCAGACCGTATCGTCGATCCGCACGATGCCTTCGCCGTCGACGATCGGTTTCTCCAGCGTGCAGACCCGGCCGACCAGCGCGTCGGAGCGCTTGTTGAGGAACGGGTTCGGATTGGTCCCGGGCTTCTGCCGGGCGACGCGTCGCCAGATCGGCACGGCGGCGGCGGCGAACGCCGCGAACAGCAACAGTTGCAGTTGCCACGACGGGGTGACGACAAACGACAGCAGGCCGACGAGAAACGCCGCCAGCCCGAGCCAGAACATGAAGACGCCGGGTGCCAGCAATTCCAGCCCCATCAGCAACACGCCGACGATCAGCCAGTTCCAGGTGCCCAGCGTGACGAACATGTCGGCCATGGTCAGGTCCTCGGCGTGAAGGGCGGCGTCGGCCCGGCTGATGGCACCGAGGAACGCCGCGCTGCCGCCTGCGCCGAGGCCGCGCTCTCGCCAAAGGTTGCCTTCGCTATCTCGCCGATTCCGGCCAGCGAGCCCAGCACGCCCATCGCCTCGATCGGCAGCATGATGATCTTCTGGTTCGGCGAATCGGCGATCTGTCCGAACGCCTTGATGTACTTGTCGGCAATAAAGTAGTTCAGCGCGGCGACGTCGCCGCTGGCGATGGCGTCGGACACCATCTGCGTCGCCTTGGCTTCCGCTTCGGCCGCGCGCTCGCGCGCTTCGGCGTCGAGGAACGCCGCCTCGCGGCGGCCTTCGGCCTGCAGGATCTGGCCCTGCTTGGCGCCCTCGGCTCGCAGAATCTCCGACTGCCGCTGGCCTTCGGCCTGCAAAATGTCGGCGCGCTTGACGCGCTCGGCCTTCATCTGCCGGCCCATCGCCTCGACGAGGTCGGCGGGCGGCACGATGTCCTTGATCTCGATGCGGTTGACCTTGAGGCCCCACGGCGACACCGCCGCATCGACCACGCGCAGCAGCCGCTCGTTGATCTCGTCGCGATGCGACAGCACCTGGTCGAGGTCCATCGCGCCCATCACCGAACGGATGTTGGTCATGGTCAGCACGATAATCGCCTGGTTGAGGTCGGACACCTCGTAGCTGGCCTTGGCGGCATCGAACACCTGGTAGAACGCGACGCCATCGACGGTGACGGTGGCGTTGTCCTTGGTGATGACCTCCTGCTCGGGGATCGAGATCACCTGCTCCATCATGTTGACCTTGCGGCCGACGCGATCGAAATACGGAATGATGATGTTGAGGCCCGGCGACAGCGTTCGGGTGAATTTGCCGAATCGCTCGATGGTCCAGTCGTAACCCTGCGGCACGGTTTTGACGCCGGCAAACAGCGTGAGAATGATCAGTACGACAAGCGCAATGGCGAAAATATCGAAACCGGTCATCAAATTCTCCCAGCGGAATCGCATGCGGCTGCGCCGCGTTTAGATAGGTCGCCGAGGTTGATTTTATGGTTCGACGCGGGGAAAAGCGAGCGTTGTCGATACACCGTCATTCCGGGGCGGGAGCAGCCCCAGCTGCGAGCGAACCTCAGCCACTCCAATTGGAGTGGCGGGGAATCTGGAGATGTTCAGCGCGTCACATTCCGGGATTCCGGGTTCGCGGTCGGCTTGCGCCGCCCGTGCCCCGGAATGACAGATCAAATCTAGATCCAGCCCTGCAGCTCGCGCAGCACCAGTTCGCAGATCACGTCCATGCCGGGATCGCTGTCATTGAGACACGGGATCGCGGAAAACTGTTCACCACCGTTGTGCATGAAGATCTCGCAATTCTCCTGCGCGATCTCTTCCAGCGTCTCCAGGCAATCTGCCGAGAAGCCCGGCATCACCACCGCGATGCGTTTGACGCCGTCCTTGGCGAGTTGCTCGATGGTCTTGTCGGTATAGGGCTTCAGCCATTGGTCGAAACCGAAGCGCGACTGGAACGTCAGCATCAGCCGCGGTGCGTTCGGTCCCATGCGGTGCCGCAGCGCCTCGGTGGTGGCGATGCACTGCGCCTGGTAGGGATCGCCCTTGTCGATGTACTTCTGCGGCATGCCATGGAACGAGGCCACTACGAGTTCGGGTACATAGGATAGCGTCGCGATATGGCTCTCGATCGAGACCGCCAGCGCATTGATGTAGGTCGGCTCGTCGAAATACGGCGGCGTCACCCGCAGCGTCGGCTGCGCGCGCATCTCGCCGAGCACGCGGAATACTTCGTCGCATACGGTGGCGGAGGTCGCCGCCGAATATTGCGGATACAGCGGCACCACTAGAATGCGGTCGCAGCCTTGCGCGGTCAGCTTGGCGATACGCGAGCGGATCGACGGATTGCCGTAGCGCATCGCCCAATCCACCACGACATGGGTGCGAGCGGCCATCGCCGCCGCCAGCCTGTCGGACTGGGCGCGGGTGATGGTCTTGAGCGGCGACTCGTTGAGTTCCGTGTTCCAGATTTTCAGATAGTCCTTGGCCTTGCGCCGCGGCCGGGTGGTCAGGATGATGCCGTTGAGCACCAGCTTCCAGATCAGGCCCTGGTCCTCGATCACCCTTTTGTCCGACAGGAACTCGCGCAGATAGACCCGAACGCCGCGCGCATCGGCGCTGTCCGGCGTGCCGAGATTGACCAGCAGCACGCCGACGCGGTCCAGCGTATTCTCGACGGCCGGCGGCGCTTTCTCGATGGGAACGACAATCGTCATGATATCAGTGGCTTCGCGCTTTGGCCGGGGGTTGTCAAGACAACCGCCCGGCGCTCGGGATCAGAAACAGGTGACGCGCTCGGTGGCGACGTAGCCGAGCAGCAGGCCGACGCCGAACAGCAGCACCAGGCCGGCGGCGCCGAACTCCAGCCCACGCATTATCAGCGCGCCGTTGCCGTCGCGGCCGCCGCTGATACGGCGCGCCAGGCCTTTGGCGGAGACGGCGATGACCGCGATGGTCGCTACGGTAATCGCGGTGCCCAGACCCATCACGAAGGTCGCGGCGATGCCGGCCCAGAACATGCCCTGCGCCAACGCGAACACCAGCACCAGGATGGCGCCCGAGCACGGCCGGATGCCGACCGCGAAAATCGCCGACAGCCCGCGCGTCCAGCCGCCGGGACCGGCGAGCTGGTCCGGCGTCGGGCCATGGGAGTGGCCGCAATGCTCGTCGTGGACATGGCGGTGATCGTCATGGGCATGCGCGGCATGGGCATGGCCGTGGTCATGGTGGTCATGATCGTGATGCTGCGCGGCCGCATGGGCCATCGCCAGTTGCGGCGTCGGCGCGCGCAGCGACGGCCGCAGCGTGCGCAAGAAGCCGCGTCCCTTGCTCCACACCAGCCGCGCGCCGAAAGCGGCGATCAGTGCATAGCTGGCAATCTCGATCACCTTCTCGGCGCTGCACATGGTTTTCGCGGTGACGTTGAGCACCCAGGCGCCGATGCCGACCAGCAGCACCGCGACCAGCGCCTGCATCAGCGCCGAGACGAACGACAGCACGATGCCGCGCCGTGCGGTCTCCTCGTTGGCGACGAGGTAGGACGAGATCACCGCCTTGCCGTGGCCAGGACCGGCGGCGTGGAAGATGCCGTAGGCAAAGGAGATCGCCAGCAGCGTCCATACGGCGCTGCCATCGGTTTTGGCGGCGCGGATGGTCGCGGACATCTGGCGATAGAATTCGGATTGTTTGGTCAGCAGCCAGCCGACGATACCGCCGACCTGGGAGTCAGGCGCAGCCTTCGGCGCGCCGAACGGATTTTGCGCGAGCGCGTGATGCAGCGAGGCGTCGGCAAGAATGGCAACGGTCAGTAGCGCTGCAAACAACAGAACTATGCCCCCTCGGCTCGTCATGGCCGGGCTTGTCCCGGCCATCCACGATGTTTCGCGCGAACGTGGATGCCCGGCATAACGCCGGGCATGACGGGAGTTTGTGGCTCCGCCAGAGTGGCTCAGGGCCCGTTCCGACCTCATGGGCATTCCACCGTGATCTTGTTGGCGAACATGGCGCCGAAGTTGGCGTTGGCGCCGCCGTCCATGAAATTGTCCTCGCCGAGCTTTTGCGCGGCGGGTACGCCGTCGCTCGGGCGCTGGATCGCCGTCTTGCAGGCGACCGGCGCGCCGACCAGGCGGATCGGATCGGTCTTCTGCAGGGCGAAATCGACAAAGAACGTCGGGTCGTAGATCTCCAGCGCCAGCTCCCGGGTCTTGAACGGCGCCTTAAACGGCAGCGTGAAATGCAGCACCAGCGCGCCCTCTTTCTGTTCGAGGTAGTAATCGACCGGGTCGAGGAAACGCTGCTTCTTGCCCTCCGCCTTGGCGAAGGTGAAGAAGCCGAACTCCTTCAGCGATTCCACATTGGTCTGCGCCAGCGGCGCCA
>NZ_JAQGJD010000031.1 GCF_028290785.1 Tardiphaga sp.
GGACTTTACCTACCTCAAGATCACCGGCTGGGGATGGTATCTGTCGACGGTCTTGGACGACTTCTCGCGCTACATCGTAGCGTGGCGGCTCGGCCCCACTATGTGCGCTTCCGACGTTGGACAGGGCCGCGCGCGAGACGCTGCGCTTCCTGACCGCCGAGGGCTCCCGCTTGCCGACCTGGTGGACCGGCACTACGACGAGTTCATGCGCCCATCGATCAGTTCAAGAGCGTGATCGACGGCGGCATCGCCGCGGGAGAATTCCGTGCATCGCCGGCCGCCGCCTTCACGGAAATCGTCATAAGCCCCCGCACTGCTGTTAAGCCTATGGTCGATGTTGTTCGGCACGCGGAGGCAGATCGACGTCGCGGCCTTCACCGACGCCAGCATCGATCTTTTGATGAAAGGGCTCGGACGTCCGGATTGAGCTGGACCGCACGAATCAATGCCGAGGGCGGTGAAGACGTCGCAAAGCCCTCGCGAGGTCACAGATCGCCTGCGAGCAGCAGCGCCGGGGCCATGGATTTCTGCTCGAGTTGATCCATCGTGCACTGCGTCGGCTTCTTGTCGGGACGCCAGCGCAGGATCAAGGTGCCATGGCGGAAGCGGCCGCCGGTGAAATGGTCGTAAGATACTTCGACGACAAACTTCAGCTTGACGGGTTGCCACTCGGAGGAGCGCGCCGAAGACCAGCGGCTGGGGCCGCCCGGCGTATTCCCCGTGAAGCTGCGCGCAGCGACGATCGCTTCGAGCCGGTCGGTCAGCGCCGGCTTTTCTGCCGCCTTGATCCCTGACGAAAAGCCGACGTGATGCAGTTTGCCATCGGCGTCGTAGAGGCCCAGCAAGACAGAGCCCACCACCTTGCGGCCGGCGCTTGGCTTTTCGCCATAGCGAAAGCCTCCGATGACGCAGTCGGCGCTACGATGGCGCTTGATTTTCTGCATCCCCTCGCGATTGCCGCCCTGATAGGCAAGATCGATGCGCTTGGCGATAACGCCGTCGCTGCCGCCTCCTGCGGAACGAAGCCATCGCGCCGCCCGGCCGGCATCGCTTGTTGCCGGCGACAGCCGGAACAGGCCGCCTTCGCCGAAGCAGCGGCTGGCAAAATCTTTGAGCTCAGGCCGCCGTTGCACTAGCGGTTTTGCGGCCAACTCGCGTTTGCCGCTTCGGAGAAGGTCGAAGGCGAGAAAGATCGCCGGAGTCTCCGCCGATAGTTTTTTGATCCGGCTCGCTGCGGGATGGATACGCTGCAGCAAGTTATCAAACGAGAACGTTTCGTCCGCCGGCACCACCAATTCGCCATCCAGCAGAAAACGTCGTTCCGGCAGCGCAAGCGCCGCCGCCATCACCTCGGGAAAGTAACGCGTCAGGTCCTGCCCGGACTTTGACAGCATCGCAATTGCATCGCCATCGCGCGACAGCAGGCAGCGGAAGCCATCCCATTTCGGTTCGTATTGCCACTTTTCGCCGAGCGGAAGCGCGCTGACCGACCGGGCTTCCATGGCCTGGGGCAGCTCGCCATCTTTACGCACCTTGCAGGGCCTCGTCCTGTTTCGCACTGGCCAGCGTCGTCGGATGGGCCGCCCGCAGGTGAGCCGGCAGCGACTTGTGTATATGCGTCGCGGCGATGGCCGCATGGCCGGTGGCCACCGCGATTTGATGCAGATCAGACACCACGTCGCCGGCGGCATAAAGCCCCTCGACGGTGGTTTGCTGATGCTCGTCCACTTTCAAACAGCCGACGTCGTTGATTTCCGCGCCCAGCTGCGACGCCATTTGCGAGCGCACGTCACACCCGAGCGCCGGATAGACTAGATCGAATTCATAGGCCGCGCCGCCGGAGGTCACCTTGATGCGGTCCCCTGTCCGGTGCAGCTCATGCACGTCATCGATGACGTCGATCCCGGCCTCACGCATGGCGTCCAGATCGCCGGGGGCCGCTGGCGCACCGGTGGGCCTGAGCCAGGTGACGTCCGTCGAATACGCGCGAAGAAACTTGGCTTTGCCGGCGGCATCGCTGCCTGCGCCGAACACGGCAATCTTCTGGTCCGTGGCCTCATAGCCGTCGCAAACCGGGCAATAACGTACTAGCCTATCGGCGATTGCGGCGCTTAGCCCGTCCATCGGAGGCGGCTTGTCCACGATGCCGGTCGCGAGCAGGACAAGCCGGGCCTGCAGCTTCCCTGAATTGTGCACGACCGAGAATCCGGGATTGTATGGTAGCAACGAACTAACGTTGGATGCGACCATCCTGACGCCATAGCGCGCCGCCTGGGTCCTGAGCGAGGCCAGCAGGCGGTTTCCCGTAATGCCGTCGGGAAAGCCGGGATAATTGTGGCTCTCGGGAATGAAACTGGCGCGGCTCTCCCCGGAGTCAAGGACGACGACACGCCTGTTATAGCGCGCCAGATAAACCGCGGCCGTCAGGCCAGCTGGACCTCCACCAATAATCGCGCAATCGATTTGCTCTTCCGGCATTTTCCGAACCCACTCACGTCGCAGCACACCCTCTACGCCGATTTGGCGAGGGGGGTATGCAGCTTCACAGTTAAGTCACTTGGAACCGCGCGAGTTCCCGCAGTTACGCGGTCATCACCACCTTAATGCAGCCGTCCTTCTTATCGCGGAACGTCTCATACAGGCCCGGGCCGTCCTCAAGTTTTGCGCGGTGCGTAATGATAAAGCTCGGATCGATTTGGCCCTCCTCGATCCGTCGCAGCAGGTCGAGCGAGTAGCGATTGACGTGGGTTTGTCCGGTACGGATCGTCAGCCCCTTGTTCATGGCGGCGCCGAACGGGATCTTGTCCAGAAAGCCGCCGTAGACGCCGGGCACCGAGACGATGCCGCCCGGCCGGCACGCCATGATCGCCGCGCGCAACGCGTGCGGCCGGTCGGTACCAAGCAGCACGGCGGCCTTGGCCTTGTCGATCACGGCGTCGAACGAGGCGGTGGCGTGCGACTCGGCGCCGACGGCGTCGATACACTTGTCCGGTCCATTGCCGCCCGTCATGTCCTTCAGCTTTTCGAGGATCGTCGCGTCCTCCTCGTCGAAATTGATCGTCTCGGCGCCCGCCATGCGCGCCAGCGCCAGCCGCTCCGGCACGTTGTCGATGGCGATCACGCGCGCGGCACCGAGCATCAGCGCGCTCTTGATGCAGAACTGTCCCACCGGACCGCAGCCCCAGATCGCGACCACGTCGGCCGGTTCGATCTCGCAA
>NZ_JAQGJD010000048.1 GCF_028290785.1 Tardiphaga sp.
TTGAAAGATTATCTGGAGATGAGGCTGCGTCGGACCGCGAACGTGCAAATCTTTGCCGACGGCGTCGCGCGGCTGCCGAACACCACCCTGTTCAGCGCGCCTGGGCTGAATGCCGAAACCGCCGTGATCGGCTTCGACCTCGCCGGTATCGCGGTGTCGTCGGGGTCCGCCTGCTCGTCGGGCAAGGTGCAGGCCTCGCATGTCTTGATGGCGATGGGCGCGGCGCCGGATCAGGCGCGTGGCGCGATTCGCCTGAGCCTTGGCTGGACCACCACGGAAGATGATGTGCAATGCACCATCGAGGCTTGGCGAAAGCTCGCGGATACACTACTTAACCCGTAGCGACGAAACAGACGTTGAACGGTTCTAACCGGGTGATTTCGTCGCTGGAACATCGTATAACATCTGAGTGGTCCCCGCGGTCCTTGAAACCGCGCCGGAGGATAATATGGCTGCCGTGCAGGAAACCGTCGATCGGGTTCGCCAGATCGACGTCGATCAATATCGTTATGGCTTCGAAACGCTGATTGAATCCGACAAGGCCCCGAAGGGTCTGTCGGAGGACACCGTCCGCTTCATCTCCGCGAAGAAAAACGAACCGGACTGGATGTTGCAATGGCGGCTCGATGCCTATCGCCGCTGGCTGACGATGGACGAGCCGACCTGGGCGCGCGTCGAATATCCCAAGATCGACTTTCAGGATCTGTATTATTACTCCGCGCCGAAGCCGAAGAAGACGATCGGTTCGCTCGACGAGATTGATCCCGATATCCTCGAGACCTACCAGAAGCTCGGCATCCCGTTGCGCGAGATCGAGGCGCTGGAAGGCGTCGTTCGGCCCGAAGGCGAGCGCCGCATCGCGGTGGACGCCGTGTTCGATTCGGTCTCGGTCGCGACGACGTTTCAGAAAGAGCTAAAGCAGGCCGGCGTGATCTTCATGCCGATCTCGGAGGCCATTCGCGAACACCCCGAGCTGGTGCGGAAATATCTCGGCACCGTGGTGCCGACGTCCGACAATTTCTACGCCACGCTGAATTCCGCCGTGTTCTCCGACGGCTCGTTCGTCTATGTGCCGCCGGGCGTGCGTTGCCCGATGGAATTGTCGACCTATTTCCGCATCAACGAGCGCAACACCGGGCAGTTCGAGCGCACTTTGATCATCGCCGACAAGGGCGCCTACGTCAGCTATCTCGAAGGCTGCACCGCGCCGCAGCGCGACGAGAACCAGTTGCACGCCGCTGTGGTTGAGCTGGTCACGCTCGACGACGCCGAAATCAAGTATTCGACGGTGCAGAACTGGTACCCCGGCAATTCCGAGGGCAAGGGCGGCATCTATAACTTCGTCACCACGCGCGGCGATTGCCGCGGCGACCGTTCGAAGATTTCCTGGACCCAGGTCGAGACCGGCTCGGCCATCACCTGGAAGTACCCGAGCTGCATCCTGCGCGGCGACGATTCGCGCGGCGAGTTATATTCGATCGAGATTTAGAACGGCCACCAGCAGGTCGATTACGGCACCAAGATGATCCATCTCGGCAAGAACACGACCAGCCGGATCATCTCCAAGGGCATTGCCGCCGGCGTCTCGCAGAACACCTATCGCGGTCTCGTCACCGCGCACCGCAAGGCCACCAACGCCCGCAACTTCACGGCGTGCGACTCCTTGCTGATCGGCGACAAGTGCGGCGCGCATACCGTGCCGTACATCGAGGCGAAGAACTCCTCGGCGCTGTTCGAGCACGAAGCCACCACGTCGAAGATTTCGGAAGACGTGCTGTTCTACTGCGTGCAGCGCGGACTTTCGCAGGAAGAAGCCGTGGGCCTCGTGGTCAACGGCTTCGTGAAGGACGTGCTGCAGCAACTGCCGATGGAATTCGCGGTGGAAGCGCAGAAGCTGATTTCGATCTCGCTTGAAGGATCGGTTGGATAGTGGCCGTCATCCTGAGGGGCCGCGCAGCGGCGTCTCGAAGGATGCGGCGGAAATAGGTCATCCTTCGAGGCCCGCCAAAAGGCGGGCACCTCAGGACGACGATAATGGGAAAGAATCAATGACCGCATTGCTCCAAGTCAAAAATCTGCAGGTTCGTGTCGAGGAACAGGAAATCCTCCACGGGCTGACGCTGACCGTGAACGCTGGCGAAGTGCATGCCATCATGGGGCCGAACGGTTCCGGCAAATCGACGCTCTCACACGTCATCGCCGGCAAGCCGGGCTATGAAGTGACCGGCGGCGAGATCCTGTTCAAGGGCGAGGATCTCCTGGACATGGCGCCGGATGTGCGTTCGGCCAAGGGCGTGTTCCTGGCGTTCCAGTATCCGGTGGAAATCCCGGGGGTCACCACCATGACCTTCCTGCGCACCGCGCTGAACGCGCAGCGCAAAGCGCGCGGCGAGGCCGAATATCTGGTGCCGGACTTCCTCAGGAAGGTTCGCGAAGTCGCGGGCTCGCTGAACATCCCGATGGATATGCTGAAGCGTGGCGTCAATGTCGGCTTCTCCGGCGGCGAAAAGAAGCGCAACGAAGTGCTGCAGATGGCGCTGTTCCAGCCCAGCCTGTGCATCCTCGACGAAATGGATTCCGGCCTCGACATCGACGCGCTGCGCGTCGCCGCCGACGGCGTCAATGCGCTGCGTTCGCCGGAGCGCGCCATGGTGGTGATCACGCATTACCAGCGGCTGCTGAACTACATCGTTCCGGACCATGTCCACGTGATGTCGAAGGGCCGCGTCGTCAAATCGGGCGGCAAGGAACTGGCTCTCGAGCTCGAGGCCACCGGTTACGCGCAGTATGAGGACGTGGCCGCTTAAGCAGCGCACGAACGGATTTTGTGATGAACGTAGCATTGGCGAAAACAGATACCGGCACGGCGCTCGGCGAGGCGTTCGCCCTCGCGCGCCCGCGGCTGCCCGGCGGCGGCAAGGTGGCCAACACCCGTCAGCAGGCTTTCGAGGCCTATGAGCGCATCGGGCTGCCGAACCGGCGCATCGAAGACTGGAAATACACCGACCTGCGCGTGCTGATGCGCGACGTGCTGCCGCTGGCGCCAGCACCCGATGCCGCCGCGCTGTCGCGTGCCGCCGATGCGCTGAAGCTGCATGCCATCGACGGCGTGCGCAAGTTGGTGCTGGTGGACGGCGTATTCGCGCCGAAGCTTTCGGACCTCGGCAAGCTCGATGCCGGCCTGACCATCCGCACCTTGCGCGATGTGCTGGAAGCCGACGATGCCGCGTTGCATGCAAAGCTGTTCGCACTCGATGCCGCCAATCCGATGATCGCGTTGAATAGCGCGATGATGACGGACGGCGTGGTGATCGCGGTTGCCGATGGCACCAGGCTGGCGCAGCCGGTGCATGTCATCCACATCGCCAGCGGCGGCCTGCCGGCGGCGATGTTTACGCGTTCGATGTTCTCGCTCGGCAAGGAAGCCGCCGCTACGCTGGTGGAGAGTTACATCTGCGCCGACGACGCCGAGAACTATCAGGTTCACGATTCGATGGTGATCCACATCGGCGACGGCGCGCGGCTCGACCATGTCCGCCTCACCGAGGACAGCCGCGAGGCGTTCAACATCTCGTCGTCGGCCATCACCGTCGGCCACAAGGCGCACTTCAACACCTTCGGCATGAACACCGGCACCATCGTCAGCCGCTACCAGGCGGTGATCGGGATTGTCGGCGAACATTCCCAGGTCGAGACCAACGGCGTCAATCTGCTCAACGGCCGCCAGCATGCCGACACCACGTTGGTGATGAATCACGTGGCGCCGAATTGCAGCAGCCGGGAAGTGTTCCGCGCGGTGCTCGACGACCGCGGCCATTCCGTTTTCCAGGGCCGCATCAACGTGCATCAGCCGGCGCAGAAGACCGACGCCAAGATGATGACGCGCGCGCTGCTGCTGTCTGACGAGGCCGAGGCCGACAACAAGCCGGAACTGGAAATCTTCGCCGACGACGTGCAGTGCGGCCATGGCGCCACCACCGGCGCGCTCGACGACAGCCTGCTGTTCTACCTGCGCGCCCGCGGCATGACCGAGAAGCAGGCCCAGGCGCTGCTGATCCAGGCGTTCGTCGGCGAGGCTATCGAGTCGATCGTCAACGACGACCTGCGCGAGCTGGCCATTTCAGCCGCCGAGCGCTGGCTGGCGGCGAGGGCATGAGCATGAAAATTCACCCCGCGGTCTCCAACGGTTCGTATGACGTGGCGCTGGTCCGCGAGGACTTTCCGGCGCTCGCCATGCAGGTCTATGGCAAGCCGCTGGTCTATCTCGACAACGCCGCTTCGGCGCAGAAGCCGAATGCGGTGCTCGATCGCATGATGGAAGCCTACAAGACCGAATACGCCAACGTGCATCGTGGTCTGCATTATCTCGCCAATGCCGCGACCGAGGCCTATGAGGGCGCGCGCACCAAGGTGCAGCACTTCCTCAATGCGAAGCGTCCGGAAGAGATCATCTTCACCAAGAACGCCACCGACGCGCTGAACCTGGTGGCGGCGTCGTGGGGCGGCGTCAACATCAAGGCCGGCGACGAGATCGTGCTCTCGATCATGGAGCACCATTCCAACATCGTGCCCTGGCATTTTTTGCGCGAGCGCCATGGCGCGGTGATCAAATGGGCGCCGGTCGATGACGAAGGCAACTTCCTGATCGAGGAATTCGAGAAGCTGCTGACCGACAAGACCAAGATCGTGGCGATCACGCATATGTCGAACGCGCTCGGCACCGTCGTTCCGGTCAAGGAAGTCGTGAAGATTGCGCACGCCCGCGGCATTCCGGTGCTGATCGACGGCAGCCAGGCCGCTGTGCACATGACCGTCGACGTGCAGGACCTCGACGCCGACTTTTATATCTTCACCGGCCACAAGCTGTACGGCCCGACCGCGATCGGCGTGCTGTACGCCAAATATCAGCACCTGGTGGCGATGCGGCCTTATGCCGGCGGCGGCGAGATGATCCGCGAAGTGGCGCAGGAATGGGTCACCTATGGCGATCCGCCGCACAAGTTCGAGGCCGGCACCCCGGCCATCGTTGAGGCGATCGGCCTTGGAGCCGCCATCGACTACGTGAATTCGATCGGCAAGGAGCGCATCGCCGCCCACGAGCACGATCTCCTGACCTATGCCCAGGACCGGCTGCGCGAGATCAACTCGCTGCGCATCATCGGCACGGCGAAGAACAAGGGTCCAGTGATCTCGTTTGCCATGGAGGGCGCGCATCCGCACGACATTGCCACCGTGATCGACCGTCAGGGCGTCGCGGTGCGGGCAGGGACGCATTGCGTGATGCCGCTTCTGGAACGATTCAATGTGACGGCGACGTGCCGTGCCTCATTCGGGATGTATAATACGCGCGAGGAAGTCGATCACCTCGCACAGGCGCTGATCAAGGCACGGGAGCTGTTTTCATGACGGACGTCGCAGAGACCAAGACCGCAGATGCCGACATCAAGGCCAGCCAGATGCAGACCACCTCGGCACTGTCGGCAGACGAGACCGAGCGTCTGGGCACCGAGATCGTCGCCGCGCTGAAGACCGTCTACGACCCGGAAATTCCGGCCGATATCTACGAACTCGGCCTGATCTACAAGGTCGATATCAAGGACGACCGCGCGGTGGAAGTCGAGATGACGCTGACCACGCCGAACTGTCCGGCCGCCGAAGAAATGCCGATGATGGTGGAGAACGCGGTGGCCAGCGTGCCCGGCGTCGGCGTCGTCACCGTCAACATCGTCTGGGAGCCGACCTGGACACCCGACCGGATGACCGACGAGGCGCGCCTCGTCCTGAATATGTGGTGATGTTGCGTCTGGTTGGTTGAGCGGCAATGCGGTCTTGAATAGCCGCGAGGACTGAACACATGACTGAGATGACCCCAGCAATTCCCAGCGCCAAGCCGAAGCCCCGCCCGCGTCCGCAGGTGATGCGCCTGACCGACGCCGCGGCGTCCCGAATTCAGGAGCTCACCAAGCGCGCCGATTCCGAGATCGTCGGCCTGCGCGTCGGTATCAAGAATGGCGGCTGCGCCGGCCAGTCCTACACCGTCGAATACGCCCACGACATCCGCCCCTCCGACGAGATCGTCGAGGACAAGGGCGTGAAAATCCTGGTGGAGCCGAAGGCCGTGCTGTTCCTGCTCGGCACCGAGATGGACTACAAGTCCGACAAGATGCAGTCGCAGTTTATCTTCAACAACCCGAACCAGACCGGCGCCTGCGGCTGCGGCGAGTCGGTGCAGC
>NZ_JAQGJD010000053.1 GCF_028290785.1 Tardiphaga sp.
GGTTTGGGTGGTGCAGAAGCGGGCGGGTGCCAGGCCGGCTCACGGTCTTCGCGACCAGGGACCCAACGGCATACCGCCCGCAGCCCATCATGACAGATCAAAACTACACAGGGACCCATAGCCTCCGCGCCTGCGGCCAATCCGGGGCCGCTCCCACGTTACCAACGACGACAGCGGCTATGGATCCCGGCTCGCGCTCGCTTCGCTCGCTTGGCCGGGACGACATTCTCGGCAATCGCGTTAGAATTGCTTACCCCCGCAGCGTCTCCAGAAACCGCACCGTCTCGCCCTGCGCCGGTGTCACGAGCTCGCCCTGCCACATCACTTTTCGCCCGCGCACGAAGGTGCCGACCGGCCAGCCCTTCACCTTCACCCCGTCATACGGCGTCCAGCCGGCCTTCGAAGCCACCCAATCGTTGGTGATGGTCTCGGAACGCTTCATGTCGACTACCGTGAAGTCGGCATCATAGCCCGCCGCGATGCGGCCCTTGGTGGCGATGTTGTAGAGCCGCGCCGGGCCGGCGCTGGACAGATCGACGAAGCGCGCAAGCGACAGCCGCCCGGCATTCACATGATCCAGCATGATCGGCACCAGGGTCTGCACCCCGGTCATGCCCGACGGCGACGCCGGATAGATCTTGTCCTTCTCGTCCCGCGTATGCGGCGCATGGTCGGAGCCGAGCACGTCGATGACGCCCTGTTCGATGCCGCGCCAGATGCCGTCGCGATGGCTCATGTCACGCACTGGCGGGTTCATCTGCGCCAGCGTGCCGAGCCGCTCGTAGCATTCCGGCGCCACCAGCGTCAGGTGATGCGGCGTCGCCTCGCAGGACGCGACGTCCTTGTGATCGCGCAAGAAGTCGATCTCTTCCTTGGTCGAGATATGCAGCACATGGATGCGCTTGCCGGTCTCGTGCGCCAGCTTGACCAGCCGCTGCGTCGCCTGCAGCGCCGCGGTCTCGTCGCGCCACACCGGATGCGAGCGCGGATCGCCCTCGATGCGCAGGTGCTTGCGTTCATTCAACCGGTACTCGTCCTCGGCATGAAATGCGGCGCGGCGCTGGATCACCTGAAAGATGCGGCGCAGGCTTTCGTCGTCCTCCACCAGCAGCGCGCCGGTGCTCGAGCCGATGAACACCTTGACGCCGGCGCAACCCGGCGCCCGCTCGAGCTCCGGCAGCTCCGCGACATTGTCGCGGGTGCCGCCGATGAAGAACGCAAAGTCGCAATGCATGCGGTGATGGCCGAGCTTCACCTTGGCGGTGAACGTCGCCTCGTCGATGGTCAGCGGATTGGTGTTCGGCATCTCGAACACCGCGGTGACGCCGCCCATCACGGCGCTGCGCGATCCGGTCTCGAGGTCTTCCTTCTGCGTCAGCCCCGGCTCGCGAAAATGCACCTGGGTGTCGATCACCCCCGGCAGGATGTGCAGCCCCTTGCAGTCGATCGTCTCGCCAGCCGAGGCCGATCCCAGCGACCCGATCGCGGCGATTCGGCCGCGGGATATGCCGATGTCACGCACGCCTTCGCCGTCCTGGTTGACGACGGTGCCGGATGTGAGAATCGTATCGAAGGTCTGGGTCATGGATCTCGTTCTGCTTTGACCGCCCGCCTGAATCGGCCGCGGGCCTTGTTGTCCGCACCTTAGCGGCTTAGCTTTGGCTGTGATATCCAGCACCGGCAGCCGCCACGAATTTCCGGGCCAATTATCGAGAATTCCCCCATGAAAGCAGCGTTTCTCCCGGACCGGGGCGTAATCAAACTGTCAGGCGACGACGCGCGCGGTTTTCTCAACAACCTGGTGACGTCCGAGATCGAAGTGGTCACGCCGGGCACCGCGCGGTTCGGCGCGCTGCTGACGCCGCAGGGCAAGATCGTGGCGGATTTTCTGGTCACCGAGGCCCCCGCCGGCCACGGCGGCGGGCTGCTGATCGACCTGCCGCGCGAACTCGCGCAGCCGCTCGCCACCAAGCTCGGCTTCTACAAGTTGCGCGCCAAGGTGGTGGTGGAGAACCTCACCGATTCGCTGGGGGTGCTGGCGGTGTGGGACGGCGAACCCGGATTGAAGCCCGACCTCACTTACGCCGACCCACGCAACGCCGAACTCGGGCTTCGCATTTTGATTCCCGCGGAGCTGGCCGGAAAAACCGCCGCGCTGATCGGCGCCGAGCTGGTCGATCAAGCCGACTACGAGGCGCATCGCATTGCCGTCGGCGTGCCGCGCGGCGGCATCGACTTCGCCTATGGCGACGCGTTTCCGCATGAGAGCAACATGGACCGCCTCAAGGGCGTCGATTTCGACAAGGGCTGCTATGTCGGCCAGGAGGTGGTGTCGCGCATGCAGCATCGCGGCACCGCGCGAACCCGCATCGTCGGCGTCGTCCTCGACGGCGTGGCGCCGGCGCCCGGCATCGAGATCCGCGCCGCCGACAAGCCGATCGGCACCATGGGGTCGTCCGCTGACGGCCGAGGACTCGCTTTGATCCGCACCGACCGCGCCACCGACGCGCTCGACGCCGGGGCGCCGTTCCTCGCCGGCGACGCGCCGATCCATTTTGCCGACCCCGACGCCGTGCGCGGCTTCGCGCCGAAGAAGACGATTGCATGAGCAAGCCTGCTCTGTTGCATGCCGACGGCAAGAAACGCTGCCCGTGGCCCGGCGAAGATCCGTTCTATGTCGCCTATCACGACACCGAATGGGGCGTGCCGGAATATGACGACCGCGCTTTGTACGAGAAGCTGATCCTCGACGGCTTTCAGGCCGGACTGTCCTGGATCACCATTTTGCGCAAGCGCGACAATTTTCGCGCCGCGTTCGACGATTTCCAGCCGGAGAAGATCGCGCGCTACAACGAGAAGAAGGTGCACGCGCTGATGCAGGACGCCGGCATCGTGCGCAACCGCGCCAAGATCGAAGGCGCCATCAACAGCGCCAAGGGCTATTTGAAGATCATGGAAGAAGGCGCCGGCTTCTCGAAATTCCTGTGGGACTTCGTCGATGGCCGGCCGATCGTCAACAAGTTCAAGACCACCGGCCACGTGCCGCCCTCGACGCCGCTGTCGGCGACGATTTCCAAGGAGTTGTTGGCGCGCGGTTTCAAGTTCGTCGGCCCCACCATCGTCTACGCCTTCATGGAAGCCACCGGCATGGTCAACGACCATCTTGTCAGTTGCTACTGCCATGAGCGCTGCATCGGCCAGCAGCGCGCGCCGAGACTGAAAGCGACAAGCCTTAAAGCGCCGGCGCTTAAAGTGCCAAAGCCCAAAGTGAAGTAATGGCCAAATCCAAGTTCTCTTCCGATGTCGCAACGCGAGCCTGGCAGCGCATGCTGTCCGGCCGAAGGCTCGACCTGCTCGATCCCTCGCCGCTCGACGTCGAAGTCGCCGACATCGCCCACGGCCTCGCCCGCGTCGCGCGCTGGAACGGCCAGACCCATGGTCCCAACATCTTCTCGGTGGCGCAGCACACGCTCCTCGTCGAAGCCGTGCTGCGCGAGCAGGTGCCATCGGCCGATCATTCGGTGCGGCTGGCCGCGTTGCTGCACGACGCGCCGGAATACGTCATCGGCGACATGATCTCGCCGTTCAAGGCGGTGATCGGCGGCGCCTACAAGGTGGTCGAGCATCGCCTGCTCGCCGCCATCCACATCCGCTTCGGCCTGCCGCCGGTGCTCACCGATGCGATCACCAAGCAGATCAAGGCCGCCGACATGGGCGCGGCCTATCTCGAGGCGACGCGGCTCGCCGGCTTCAAGGAAGCCGAAGCGAAGCGATTGTTCGGCAAGGACCCGGGATTATCGCCGGAAGCCGAAGCGGATTTCCTGACGCCGTGGTCCGCGGGGAAAGCGGAGAAGCGGTTTCTGGCGCGGTTCGAGGCGGTGGTTTCGTAACACGCGGCGCGTTCTTTCCCTCCCCCGCGAAGCGTGGGGAGGGTGGCCGGCCGAAGGCCGGCCGGGTGGGGGTGGTGCGGCAAGCTCCGTCGCTTCCGACCGCCCCCACCCGTCACGTTTGTTCGCTTCGCTCTCAAACGCGCGACCCTCCCCACTGCGCGCCGCTTGGCGGAGGGAAAAGAGCAGCGCCGCTATCGCTTCATGTCACACACTTCCAGCGCGGAAAGCCCCGGCCTATAATCCCCTCAACCTAGGACCTCTCATGATCCACGTCTGCTCGCTCGCCGATCTGCATGCCACCGTGAAGGACACCGGCGCCAGCCATGTGCTGACTGTCATGGCCAATGTCGCGCAGGTGCAGCGGCCGGCGTCGGTTCTCGAGGCCAACCATCTGCGGGTGCAGATGGACGACATCACCGAGCATACCGAAGGTTTTGTCGCGCCCAACGCGGCGCATGTCGCGCAGGTGCTGGACTTCATCCGCGGCTGGGACCGCGCCGCGCCGCTGGTGGTGCATTGCTATGCCGGCATCAGCCGCTCCACCGCTAGCGCCTTTGCCGCCGCCTGCATGCTGAACCCCGGCCGCGACGAGCGCGACATCGCGCAAAAAATCCGCGCGGCCTCGCCGATCGCCCAGCCGAACCGGCTGCTGGTGACGCTGGCCGACCGGGCGCTGGGCCGCGACGGCCGCATGGTGCGGGCGCTGGACGAGATGGGCCCCGGCAGCATGACGGTGATCGGGCGGCCGTTCCGGATCGATATCGAGTGAGTCCGGGTTGAAAGTTGCCCGCGCGGGTTGAACTTAAATGTTCCAGGCGCGCACATAGACGGGGCTGTTGCGCGATGAAGCTTCTTTCTTTCCTCTCCCCTGCGCGAAGCGAAGCTTCGCTAGGTGGGAGAGGGTGGCCGCGCGACAGCGCGGTCGGGTGAGGGGTAGCCGCGAAAACAATACCCCTCATCCGTCGCCGACTTCGTCGGCGCCACCTTCTCCCACAAGGGGAGAAGGAAGAAAAAGACAAGGTCCCGCGATGTTCGACGATTTCGGTTTTGTGACGACGCTGATCGCCATCGTCGCCTTCCTGTTCGCGCGCAAGGCGCGCAACGAGGTGAAGGTGCTGGGCGCAAGGCTCAATGCCTTTGAGGCTGCCGCCGCAGCGCCCGCGACGGTGACCGCCGCGGCACCGCTGCCGCGCGCGACCGACGCGCCGGACATCGCCGC
>NZ_JAQGJD010000070.1 GCF_028290785.1 Tardiphaga sp.
TCGCTGTCGGGCGGCGGCCCGCAGGTTTGGTTCCTGTCAGGGGCGCCAGAAAAGCGTGTGCCGGCTGCGCCGCGGCTGTGGCGGGCAATTTGAGGGGCAAGAGCGGCTGGTTGCCCCTCCTGGTTGCTCGCCGGGTGGGCCGGCGCTCAATCCGACAGGCCCCGGCGAACGCAGCCGCGAGTCAGGCCTCGATGGTGACGCCCTTCCAGAACGCGACTCTGCCGGCAATGTTCTCTTGGCGAAGGCGTTCAAGAAAGCGTTCAAGTCGTCATCATGAAGCATGGTTAGTTCATCACACCTCCAGAGCCCACCGGCGTGATCGCTAGTTTTTCCAGCGACGCGCTCCAGAATAGGCCCGCTGCGGAGGGCAGCGGTCCGTCGGGCTGAGGCAATGCTCTCTATCCCCGAGACGATAGCGTGCCGAGCAAAACCATTTCGACGCCGCCCTCTTCGAGAATGGTTCGCGAGCGTAGAAACGAGGCGCCCCACACCGCATCATCGAGCGCTGGTTCGGGAGATATCAGTCGCGCAATGCCGGTTTGAACGATCGCCCGGGCGCAGTCGATGCACGGAAAAAACGTGCTTGCGATGGTCGCGCCATCAAGCACACGGCCCTGCCTCGCCGCGGCAAAGATGGCGTTGCGCTCGGCATGCTCCATCCAGACGAAGCGCCCGTCGCCTTCGTGGCGCCAGTCGAGATCGGCGACCCCGTTGGGAAACGTGTTGCAGGCCGCAATCGGTTCGCCGCCATCGCAGGTCAGGATGACGGCGCCGACCTGCCTGATCCGGTTGGGACTGTTGGATGCCGCGAGCAAAGCCAGATTGATCAGGGCGTCTAGTTCCAAACCCACCTCCATTGCCTCCGTGTGAGGATCGGTTGACGATGCACCGAAGTCTCTGCCTTTAAAGCAGGCCATGGTCGCGGGGCGGCTGCAAGAAGGATTATCAACTGCGCAATTATTGGCGCCGTTCGAATTATTAGCACAATTCTCGCGAAATTTAACGCTGGCACGCACGCCAGCTTGCGTGGTTAGTTTCTGAGGATGGCTATAACCGGCGGCTCAAGCCCGCAAGTCGAGGGGTCCAGACCATGACATCCTTCAACCGTCGCGATGTGATCAAGGGCGCACTGACAGCCGCAACGGCAGTCGGTATCGGGCCGATACTGAGCGTTGAAGGCTTCTCCCAGACAAAATCGGTGCTCAACCTGCAACTGGGGTGGCTGTCGTCGGGCAACCAGCTCGGCGAAGTCTGCGCCAAGGCGCTGGGCTATTACGAGGCCGAAGGCATTGACCTGAAACTGCAGCCCGGAGGTCCGAACATCGACGGCGTGGCGGTGGTGGCCGCCGGGCGTTTTGAAGCCGGTCAGGTATCCTCTAGCCCGTCACTGATGCTTGCGGCGTCGCAGGACATTCCGATCAAATGCTTCGCCACCGGGGCGCAGGTGCATCCCTATACATTTTTTTCGCTGAAGAAGAATCCGGTGCGCGAACCGAAGGATCTGGTCGGTAAAAAGGTCGGCATCCAGTCCACCGGCGTGATCCTGCTCCGGGCGCTGCTGGCGAAGAACAAGATTGCCGATAAGGATGTCACGATCATCCCGATCGGCGCGGAAATGTCACCGCTGTTGACCGGACAGGTCGATGTTGTCACCGGCTGGCTGACCAATACCACAGCGCTGAAGGTGCTTGGCGATCAGCGAGTCGACATGCGCCTGTGGGACACCGGCGTGAAGCTCTACGCACTGCCCTATTACGCCACTGTCGATACCCTGACGAAGAAGCCCGAGGTGCTGGCGAAGTTCCTGCGCGCGACGTCCAAAGGCTGGGCCTTTGCACGGGGTGAACCCGAGAAGGCGGTGGGTCTTCTGGTCAAGGAATTCCCCAATCTCGACCGTGCCGACGAAATCGATGCAGCCAAGGTGATGCTGCAATATGCCTTCTCCAACACGACCAAGACCGAGGGCTGGGGCGCCATGGACCCCGCCGTCTGGCAGGACCAGATCGCGCTTTACGCCGAGCTCGGTCAATTCTCGAAGCGCGTGCCGAAGCTCGACGAGGTGATGACCCTCGACATCCTGAAGATGACCGCCGACACCCGCGTCAAGCTCGGTTGATGGAGGCATGTCCATGACCGCCCCCGCGATTGACTGCCACGGCGTCTCGGTCCGGTTTATGACCGAGCGCCGCACCGTCACCGCGCTTGAGGACGTGTCCTTCTCGGTGCAGTCGGGAGGTTTTACCAGCCTTCTCGGTCCGTCCGGGTGCGGCAAGTCCACGCTGCTGCGGGTGGTCGCGGATCTGGTTGCGCCGTCCGAAGGCCGCGCCTCGGTGCTGGGAACGACTCCGGAGGACGCGCGCAGGGCCCGGGCGTTCGGCTTCGTCTTCCAGGATGCGGCGCTGCTGCCGTGGCGCACGGCATTGCAGAATGTGGAGCTGCCGCTTGAGGTGGGTGGACGGCGCGCGCTGCCGCCCGGTGCGGCGACGCCGCGCGAACTGATGGCGTTGGTCGGCCTCGCAGGATGGGAAAACAGCTATCCGCACGAATTGTCCGGCGGCATGCGCCAGCGTGTCTCGATTGCGCGCGCGCTGCTCGGCGGGCCGCGCTTGTTGCTGATGGACGAGCCGTTCGGCGCGCTCGACGAGATCACGCGCGATCGCCTGAATGCAGAGCTCCGGCGCATTTGGGCCGAGACCGGCACGACCATCCTGTTTGTCACCCATTCGGTTTATGAGGCCGTGTTTCTCGCGGAGCATGTTCTGGTGCTATCTGCCAATCCCGGCCGCGTTGCCGCGTGGGAGCAGATTGATCTGCCGCGCGATCGAGACCTCAGTATCCGTGACACCGCCGAGTTTGTCGCCATTGCTGCGCGGCTCCGCGCTCATCTGGGGAGCGTGCATTGACCACGATCTCCAGTAACGACAGCCTGTTGACGCCGCGCGAGGCCAGCATCAAGGCCGCCGAGGACGTATTCCGCAGCCAGCAGCGCCGGCTGCGGATACGGCGCTGGTTGCTGCCCGCCGCCGGAATCCTGACGCTGATCTTCGTCTGGGCGGCGTTGGTCTACCTTTTCAAGGTCCCGCCGTTCGTAGCACCGTCGCCGCAGCTTGTTGCCGTTACACTGGTCAATAAGTTCGATATCCTGATGGCCAATCTGCTGCCGACGGCCATTGAAGCCATCTCCGGCTTCCTGCTCGGCAACGTGACGGCGATCGTCATCGCCACGGTATTTGTCCACAAGAAGTCGATGGA
Organism: Tardiphaga sp.; assembly: GCF_028290785.1. Lineage (GTDB taxonomy): Bacteria > Pseudomonadota > Alphaproteobacteria > Rhizobiales > Xanthobacteraceae > Tardiphaga. Next base: position 3,253 of record NZ_JAQGJD010000070.1, read on the forward strand.
GCAGGCGTTCTTTCCGGTCGTGGTTTTGATCAACTCGATCCCGGTGGTGGCCAAGGCGCCGATCCTGGTGCTGTTGCTCGGCAACGGCATGGAGCCGAAAATCGCCATCGCCGCGCTGGTCTGTTTTTTCCCGACGCTGGTCAACATGGTGCGCGGGCTGGAATCGATCAATCCGCAGTCGCTCGAACTGATGAAGGTGCTGTCGGCCTCTAAGACCGAGATCTTCTTCAAGCTGCGACTGCTGAATTCGGTGCCCTACCTTTTCTCGGCATTGAAGATCGCGGCATCGACGGCGGTGATCGGCGCGATCGTCGGCGAATGGATCGGCTCCAACACCGGCATTGGCGCGCTGATCATCCAGTCCACCTTCAATTTCGACAGCGCGATGCTCTACGCCACGGTGTTCGTCGGCTCGGTCTTCTCGGTGTCGTTTTTTCTCGTGATCACGCTGATTGAGCGCCTCGTGGTTCGCTGGCAGCCAATCACTCCCACCTGAACGGAGAGCTTTCATGTCGCAGTCCGATTTCATTCCAGAAGCGGCCGGCTCGGTGCCGGTCGTCACCCGATCGGACGTGGTCGTGGTCGGCGGCGGCCCCGCGGGCTTCGCTGCCGCCATCGCGGCACGGCGCGAAGGCTGTTCGGTCACGCTTATCGAGCGCTATCCCTATCTGGGCGGGCTGGCCTCCGGCGGCATGGTGCTAGTGCTGGACGACATGAACAACGGGCAGGAAGTCACCGTTACCGGCGTGTGCATGGAGATGATCGAGCGCATGACCAGGATTGGCGCCTGCGTGTATCCGCCACCGGAAGATCGTCGCCAGGACTGGGAAGTCTACAAGCGATGGGCACACTGGGGTCTGTTCGATTTCCGCTCCAATGGCAAGCCGGCCGGCATCGTCATGGCCGCGGCGTTCGATCCTGATGCCTGGAAGCGCACCTCCAACGAGATGATCGCCGACGTCGGCGTCGATGTCAGGCTGCATTCGTGGTTCTCCAAGGCGATCGTCCGGGACGGTCGCATCACCGGTGTGATCTGCGATACCAAGGCGGGCCGCCAGGCGATCATGGGCGACGTCATCATCGACACTTCCGGCGATCTCGATGTCGCGGCGGCGGCCGGCGCCAAATTCACCGACGGCGCCTATATGATCACTACCGTGTTCCGTCTCGGTGGCGTGGACACCGAAGCCGCCGAGCGCTTCCGCTACGAAGATCCCGAGGCGTTCGCCAAGGTCGACAAATTAGCAAAGCGCACCGTCGGCGGTTCGTGGGACCGCTGGTGGCTGAGCACGCCGCTTCCGGGCGTCGTCTGGTGCAATTGCCCGCATATGACCGGCTACGATGCGATGAAGGTCGAGGACCAGACCCGCGCGGACTTCGAGGGCCGCAAGCGCATTTATGCGCTGGTCGAATTCGTCCGCGCCAACATGCCCGGCTTCGAGAAGTGTTTCGTGATCGATGTCGCGCCGCAACTCGGCGTGCGACAGACCCGGCTGCTCGAGGGCGAATACATTGTCACCAAGGACGATGTGAACAACCGGGTTCATTTCGCCGATACGGTGGCCCGCGGCCGCGATTACTATACGCCATATCGCGCCATGCTGCCGAAGGAGGTTGAAGGCCTGCTGGTTGCCGGCCGGCATTACTCCGCGACGGAATCCGCACAAAAGCTGTCGCGGGAAATTCCGCCCTGCATGTCCATGGGACAGTCTGCCGGTGTCGCCGCGGCGCTGGCGTTGGCGGCGAATATTCCGCTCAAGCAAGTTGATCCAAAGGCGATCTGCGCGCGGGTGCGCGCCCAGGGCGGCGACCCCGGCGATATTCCCTCTGCCAATGCCCGCGTGATGGAGACTGCCGCGTGACCGATATCAACTCAATGCCGCTCGCCAACGTGCGCGTGATCGATTTTACTCAGGTGATGATGGGGCCTGTCGCGACGCAGATGCTCGCGGACTACGGCGCCGACGTCATCAAGATCGAGAAGCCCGGCACGGGCGATCTGTCGCGCACGGCGTTTCCTGACGATCCCGCGGGGCTGCTCGGCCCGGTCTACTGTTCGCTCAACCGCAACAAGCGCTCCATTGTGCTGGATACGCGCAGCCCTGAAGGGCGCGCTGTCGTTCTCAAGCTGATCGCGACTGCCGACGTCGTCGTCAACAATTTCCGTGCTGGTGTCATGGAGCGATTGGGTTTTGGTTATGAAGAACTGTCGAAATTAAATCCACGACTGATCTACGCGGTCGGCACCGGCTTTGGTCTCACCGGGCCCTATTCCCACAAGGGCGGTCAGGACGTCCTGGCGCAGGCACTGTCCGGCACGATGCATCGCCGTTCGGATGCCCATCTGCCGCTCTCGATCTATCCGACGACCTTCGCGGACTATTCCGCCGGCATGCACATGGTTCAGGGTATTCTGCTGGCGCTGCTGCAGCGTGCCAAGACAGGCAAGGGTCAGCGCATCAGCGTGTCCCTGTTCGACTCGATGCTGGCGGCGCAAACGCAGGAAGGTGCTGCTCACATGATGCGCGGGCGCGAGGTGAATTGGGGCGCGATGCCGCTCTCCGGCGTCTTCGAAACCACCGACGGTGCAATCGCGCTCGTCGGTGCGTTCAAGGCGCATCCGCTGCGCGACATTTGCACGGCGCTGGAGATCGATGACCTTTCGGCAGATCCGCGCTTTATCGCGCATGCGCAACAGGTCGAAAACAAGTTGGCGCTGCATGCCATTTTCCGCGATCGCTTCGGGAGCAACACCACGGCCTATTGGTTGGCGCGGCTGGAAGAGCAGGATCTTCTATGTGCTCCGGTCCGCACATTGGCCGAGGCGTTGGAGGATGAGCAGACGTCGATTAACGGCATGATCATGGAGGCTGACGGCGAGTTCGAGCGCGTCAAGGTGATCGGTTCGCCCATTCATATGGAGGCGGCACCGGTCACGATCCGGATTCCGCCGGCGCATCTCGGCCAGTATACCGATGCCGTGCTTGCAGAGCTGGGCCTGTCCACCGAGGCGGCCGAGTGATGCCGGTCCATTTCGATATCGCGGACCACGTCGCGCGGGTCACGATCGACCGGCCGGAAGTGCTGAACGCCGTCGATGCCGCGACCGAGCGCGAGCTCGATTCGATCTGGCAATCGATCGAGAGCAACCGCGACATCCGTGCGGTGGTGCTGACCGGCGCCGGCGAACGTGCCTTCTGCACCGGCGCCGACATGAAGGGCGGCAGTGGCGCATCCGGTCTGGAATATTGGGCCACGGCGCGGCCCAACGGGTTCGGCGGCATCGCGCTGCGCAAGACGCTCGATGTGCCGGTCATTGCCCGGGTCAACGGCCATGCCGCCGGCGGTGGTTTCGAGATGGTGCTCGGCTGCGACATCGTGATTGCGGCCGAAGAGGCGACCTTCAGCCTGCCGGAGGCGAGGGTAGGCCGGCTGCCGCTCGATGGCGGGATGACGCTGCTGCATCGGCAGATCCCGTTCCGCGCCGCGATGGGCATCATGCTGACGGGGCGGCGCGTCCCCGCGCCCGAGGCGCTGGGGCTCGGCATTGTCAACGAGGTGGTGCCGCGCGTGGCGCTGGACGCGGCCGTCGATCGCTGGCTGAAGGATATCCTTGCCTGTGCGCCGCTTTCAGTCCGCGCCATCAAGCAGGTGGTGCGCCTGACGCCGCATCTCAGCGCATCCGAAGCACAGGCCACGCGCCTGCCAGCATTGGTCGAGGCGCTGGTCTCGGAAGATTCTCTGGAAGGCGTGAAGGCTTTCGTTGAAAAACGTAAGCCGAACTGGAAGGGTCGTTGAGGCTGCGGACAGCTTGATTGCGCGCGCTTCAAGGAAGTAACGACCCATGCTGCACGCCGCCGCTCTCAACTATTTCCGCGAGGTCGCCCGCATCGGTTCGATCCGCAAGGCCGCCGGTTCGTTGAACGTCGCCGCCAGCGCGCTCAACCGGCAGATCATCAACCTCGAAATTCAGCTGGGGACGCCGCTCTTCGATCGCTTGCCCGGCGGTATGCGGCTTACCGTGGCTGGCGAATTGCTGCTCCGTCATGTGGTCGACACGTTGCATGATTTTGACAGGGTGCGTGTCGCTATTGACGACCTGAAGGCTGCAAGATCCGGCCATATTGCGATCGCCGCGCTGGATTCGCTGCTGGTGGATTTTCTGCCGCGCGCAATCGACCGGTTTCGCGTCGATTTCCCCGCGGTCACCTATTCCGTGATGACGGCGCAGCCGCCTGAAGTCCCATCGATGGTGGCCAACGGAGATATCGACATGGGCTTTACCTTTGTCGGACAGATCCCGCATTCGGTGCGCTACATGACCGAGATATCTGCGCCAATCGGCATCGTGATGCGGGCTGACCATCCGCTGGCGAACAAGCTTTCCGTCGATTTTGACGAAGTAAGCCGCTACCCGGTCCTTACCCAATCGGGGCCATTGCCAAAGGGAGCCGATAGCGATGCCGCCTTTGCAACTTTCAAAAGCGGGCTCAAGCCAAAGCTCCAGTCCAACTCGATCCAGATGCTCAAACTGGCCATCATGTTGAACATGGGCGTGTCGCTGTTCACGCGACTGGGCTTCCTTCATGAGATCGAGAAGGGCGATATCGCTTGGCGGCCCCTGAATTCTTCCGGCGTCAACACGATACGGATTGGCCTTGTTGTGTCCGCGCAAAGAGATTTGGCCCCTCCGGCCGAGCAGTTTGCCCGGCGGCTGGTGGAAGATTTGCACCGGTTTGCTGCGGTATAACTCCGCTGTCAGACGACGCCACGCGACACACGTTTAGACCGCTCTTGGCACCGCATGGTGCGCTTTGGATCGTCTCGTTCTAACCGCGCTCCAGGTTCGGTAACGCTCTATCTAGTTCAGCTACGGGTGCACGGACGCCACTTCGCCGATTGCCGGGCAGGGGTAACGAGGCTGGCGCGATTCGGGTTCGAGGCGGCTTGTCGGTGCGCGGCGGCGTTAGCCGACGTTCCTGCGGGCGATTTCCTCATTGGCGCAAAACACGGCGTCGGCGTTCATGTCCTTCTGCCGGGTCATCCAGTGCAGGTAGTCGGCGGGCACGTCCGGCCACCTGGTGCCCTTGTGCTTGCCGAAGGTGATGGTCGGCAGCTTTCCCGGCTTCGACGTCCACTCCACCATGTCTTCCACCGACGCGCCCTCGAGCAGTTCGGTGAGCAGGTGCGCCGTCACCCAGGCGTCGGGTCCGGCGCGGTGCGGCGGCATCGCCAGCGCGGCGTCCAGCACCAGTCCGCGCCAGTAGCGCAGTACCTGGTTGGAGTGGCGCGGCGCATCCGGCCAAACCCGCAGCGCAATCTTGTGGGTGCAGATCCAGGGCAGGCCGTTGCTGGCGAAGTCGGAAATAAACCGCCGTTCGAATTCGCAATTGTGCGCCACCAGGACGTCCGGCTCCGGCGACCGGTTCACCAGCGCAAACAGCAGCGCGTCCGAACAAACGGGCGTGTCGTCGTCGAAATCCCGTTCGGTAATGTGGTGGACGGCCATCGTCTCCGGGGTGATGCCGTGCAACGGCCGGAATAGCTGGGAGTACGGCGGCTCAATGGTGATGGCGCCGCCCTCGACAACGACATCGACACAACCGATTTCGATGATTTCAGCGGGCGGAACAAGGCCGGTGGTTTCGATGTCGATAACTCGGAAGCGCAAGCGTCAGATCTCCTGGGGGCGCACGCAGGCCCGGCCGCGGCAGCGCACAATTTCCCGGCCACTGTCGATGATTCGGCGCGTTTTTCAAATGGCGTGGCATTGCTGAGGGGCAGCCTGCGGTTGTCGTTCTGGCCGCGGTGCCGGTCCGTGCAGCCAAGGCCTTCGCCTGGGCGCGAATCTATTTCCCATATTGCTGCGTTGCACCTAGGCTATCGCAGCCGGATCGATCCAAAGGAAACGCCATGCGTCAGACCTCGCGACGAGACTTCCTCACTCTGGCGGCGTCCGCCGCAGCCCTGTCCGCCACCAGCCTGCGCGCCTCGGCGGAGGACCGCGTCATCAAGGTCGGGACGCTAAAACTGATCCACGGCATCACGCCGTACTTCTACGAGAAATTCGCCCCCGCCGGCGTGAAGTTCGAGGTGATCCCGTTCGAGACCCCGACCGACGGCAAGAACGCGGTGGTTACCGGCACCGTCGATTTCGGCATTTTCGGCTTCGCCGCCGCCACCCTCGGCGGCGCCAATGCCGAACCGGTCGTGGTGATTGCCGCCGCTTGCAACCGCGGCATGGCCGTCGTCTCCCGGAAGGATTCCGGCATCAATACGATCAAGGACCTGAAGGGCAAGAAGGTTGCGATCCTGCCGGGCTCGACTCAGGAAGTGGTGATCCTCGACCGGCTCGCCGCCGAGGGCATGACAATCAAGGATGTCGAGTCGGTCCGGCTGTCGTTCAGCGACATGGCGCCGGCGCTGGCCCGCGGCGATATCGACGCCTATGTCGGCGCCGAGCCGGGCCCCGGCATCAGCCTCGCCAACGGCGTCGGCCAGATCGTGGAATATCCCTATTCGACTCCGACGGGTTCGCTGAACATGGTGCTGACCACGCGCCGCGAGCTGATTGAGAAGGACCCGACGCTGATCAAGGCGCTGCTCAAGACCCACCGTGCGGCCAGCGAATACGCCATGAAGGACCGTGATGGCTTCGTGACCATGGCGATGCAGAAGCTGGGACAGCAGAAGCCATCGATCGAGAAGGCGGCGCCGAATGTCGAACTGACCTGGAACATCGACGACCAGTTCATGAAGCAGGCGGAATATTACGGCAGCCAGATGCTGGCCAAAAAGCAGATCCGCGCGCAGCCGGACTACAAGACCTTCATCGATGCGAGTTTCGTGAAGGCGCTTGCGGCGTCGTGAGCGAAGCCTGAGAAGAACACATCGCGAAGCACCATGGACGGAACGCCAGAAGCCATCCTCATCACGCCGGCCGCCGAAGCGCCGCCGGCACCTGTTGTGAAGCGGCCTACCGAGGGCGCGGCCCGGCTGCGCGCGATTGGGCTTGGTCTGATCGTTCCGGTCTGCCTGCTGGTGATCTGGGACGCCGCGGTGCGCTGGACCGGCACGCGGCTGGTGCCGTCGCCCTATGGCGTGGCCGTGATGATGTGGGATTTTGCCTTCGGCGGCATCTATGACGACGCCTATAGCGCCAGCCTGCCGATCCATTTCTGGAAATCGGTGCAGCGTGTCTATGGCGGCTTTCTCTGCGCGGCGGCGCTGGGGATTCCGCTTGGCCTGATGATCGGCCGCATGCCGCTGCTGCGCGCGCTGCTCGACCCCACGCTGTCGCTGCTGCGTCCTGTGCCGGTCACGGCCTGGCTGCCGCTGTCGATGATCTTCTTCGGCCTCGGCCCGCGCGCCGCGATCTTCCTGGTGTTTCTCGGCGCGTTCTTTCCGATCCTGCTCAACACTGTCTTCGGCGTGAAATCGGTCGATGTCAGGCTGTTCGAGGCCGCCGAGATGCTCGGCTGCAGCGGGCCGAAACTGTTCCGCGCGGTGGTGTTGCCGGCAGCACTGCCCAGCATCTTCAACGGCCTGCGCCTCGGCGCCGCCTTTGCCTGGATCCTGATCGTGGTCGGCGAGATGACCGGCGTGCCGGAAGGCCTCGGCGCGGTGATCATGGATGGCCGCACATTGTCGCGCACGGATCTGGTGATCACCGGCATGATCATCATCGGCATCACGGGCTTCGTCTCCGACCGCATCCTGCTGGCGCTCAGCAACTACTTCCTGCGATGGAGCCCGCAGCACCATGCTTGACCGCCCCGACCAAAAGCCGCCGCCGATCCTGCGCATCGACGGCCTGCACAAGGTCTATCAGGCCTCCAACGGCCCGGTGGAAGCGCTGCGCGGTATCGACCTCACCATTCACAAGGGGGACTTCGTCTGCCTGCTCGGCGCGTCCGGCTGCGGCAAATCGACCTTGCTCCGCATCATCGCCGGCTTCGAAAAGGCCAGCGGCGGCTCGGTGGCGGTCTATGGCTTCGAGGTCGATCGTCCCGGGCCGGACCGCGGCATGGTGTTCCAGGATTACGCGCTGTTTCCCTGGCTGACAGTGCGGGAGAACATCGCCTTCGGCCCGGCGCAGCGCCGGCTGGCGTCCCGGGAGGTTGCTGCGATCACCGAACGCTTCATGGGAATGGTGGGCCTCGCCGCGTTCGCCGACCGCTATCCGCACCAACTGTCCGGCGGCATGAAGCAGCGCGTCGCCATCGCCCGCGTGCTGGCCAATGACACCGACATCCTGCTGATGGACGAACCGTTTGGCGCGCTCGATGCGCTGACCCGCAGCAAGCTGCAGGAAGAGCTGATCGATATCTGGAAGGCAACCGGGCTGACCGTGATCTTCGTCACCCATTCGGTCGAGGAAGCGGTGCTGCTCGCCGATCAGGTGGTAGTGATGACCGCGGGGCCCGGCCGAATCGACTGTCAGGTGGCCATCGATCTGCCGCGGCCGCGTGACGTGTCATCGCCGGAATTCAACATTCTGCGCCGCGATGTCACGCAACGGCTGACCAGCCACATCGCGCCGGACCGGGCGCTGCAGTCAGTCGCGGATTCCTGATCAGGCCGGCACAATGACCTTGCCGATCGGCCACAGCGCGATGCCGGCGAGTTTCAGGTGCGCCCAGGCGAAGGGAATGCCGACGATGGTGATGGCCAGCGCCAACGCGGTCAGCAGATGGCCGAACGCCAGCCACCAGCCCGCCAGCACGAACCAGATCACGTTGCCGATCAGGCCGAAAATGCCGGTGCCGAAATCGGTCCGTCCAGTCAGCTCGTCGCGGCGCACCGCCCGCTGGCCGAACGGCAGCAGCGTGTAGGCGGCGATGTTGAAGGCGGCGCGCGCCCACGGCAGCCCGATGATGGTGATCGCCATCACCGCGGCGGCCAGCAGCCATGCCGCCGCCATCCAGAAACCGCCGAACACGATCCAGAGAATGTTGAGGAACAGCGGAAGAACGGGCATGGCAGGTTTTCCAGAGTGAGCGAGTAGTTCACCTTGTACCGCTTTCTCCCCGTCTTTGCGAGGAGCCCCTGCGACGAAGCAATCCAGACTTTCCTTGTGCTTCTGGATTGCCGCGTCGCTTCGCAAAGGGGAAAGTCAATTGGCTTTCCCTGACCTCGCAATGACGGGGAGGGGCCGGCGCGCATCGTCAACGGCGTCGCGTCAGTAGCCCCTGCTGCCGCCAGCGCGGGAGTAGGCCGGGCGGGCGCCGTCCGTCGGTCGCGTCGATAGCGCGTTACGGACGTCGCTGTTTTGCCGGGCGAGGGGCTGCAGCTCTTCGAGGAAAATCGGCTTGGAGAAATAATAGCCTTGCGCGTAGCGAATCCGGGTCGCCGCCTGCAGATAGGCCAGTTCCTCGAACGTCTCGACGCCTTCGGCGACCACCGTCATGCCGAGCGCTTCGCTGAGCGATTCGATTGCCCGCAGGATGCCCTGGCTGCGCGGCCGTTGGTGGATGTCGGTGATGAAGGAACGGTCGATCTTGATCTCGTCGGCGGTGATATCGGCCAGCGCCGACAGCGACGAATAACCGATGCCGAAATCGTCGATCGAGATGCCGATGCCGAGCTTGCGGAACATCGGCAGGATATCGTCCTGGAAGTGCGTCTTGGCGACGAAGGCATCCTCGGTCACTTCGACGATGAACCGCGTCGGGCAGCCGGTGTCGTCGATCGCCCGCGCGAAGGCGGTCATGAACTCCGGATTGCCGGCCTGCTTGGCGGCCACGTTGATGCTAATGCTGGCGCCGGCGCCGAAGGTCTCGTTGATGAGGTCGATCGACTTCATGATCTCCGCCAGCACCAGATGGGTAAGCTCGTCGATCAGGCCGAGTTCGACCGCCAGATTGATGAAGGTGCCGGGCGCCTGGATCACGCCATTGTCGTCGCGCAGCCGCACCAAAGCTTCGATGCCCTTGATCTCAAGGGTGCGGATATCGACCTTGGGTTGGAAGGCGCAGCAGAACCGCTTGTCGATGATCGCCAGCCGTAGCGCCTGCTCATTCGCCATCCGCGCCAGCGCCTCGCTTTCCATGCTGGCGTCGAAGAATACGGCGGCGCCCTTGCTTGCATTCTTGATCCGGTACATCGCGATGTCGGCATTCTGGCACAAGGCGTGGTAGCTGCGGCCATGCTGCGGATACAGGCTGACGCCGATCGAGGCGGAGACGAACACTTCCGAGCCGTCGATGAAGAACGGCGCGCGCATCCGCTGCAACAGCAGTTCGAGATATTCAGCGACCTCCTGCTGGCTCTCGATCGGATGCAGCAGCAACAGGAATTCGTCGCCCGAGATACGCGACAGCATGTCGGTTTTTCGCAGGTCGAGGCCGATCCGCCGCGCAAATTCGATCAGCAACAAGTCGCCGACCGGGTGGCCGTAGTAGTCGTTGATGTGCTTGAAGTTATCGATGTCGAGAAAGGCGAGCGCAAAGCGATCGGCGACACCGGCCTGGAGGCTATCCTGGGCGATGATGTCGTTGGCGTGCTGTTCGATCACCCGCCGCATCGGCAGGTCGGTCAGCTCGTCGTAGTAGGCGCGCCGGAATAGCTGTTGCTCGGCCGCCTTGTGTCGGCTGAGGTCGC
>NZ_JAQGJD010000101.1 GCF_028290785.1 Tardiphaga sp.
TGACGATGTCGAAGTCCCACAGCGCCGCGAGGCGCGCGGCGACTTTCTCGGAGGTGTATTTGGTGATGGCGTAGAGCGATACGGGGTCGCAGGCCATGTCTTCATCGAGCAGCGCGTGGCGAAAGGCGGTGGCGCCATAGGCGCCGGCGGAGGACAGGTTGATCACGCGCCCGACGCCATGGCGGCGCGCCGCGACGAGGATCGGCGTCTGTGCCAGCAGGTTGACGTGGAGAATGGTTTCGGGATCGGCGGCGTCGCGCTCGGCGCTGGCGGTAATCGCGGCGCCCATGACGATGGCGTCAATGCCGGAAGCGATTGCCGCCTCGACGGCGTCGCGGTCGAGCACATCGCCCTGCACCATCGCCAGCCTGCCGCCATGGCCGGCAAACGCGCGCTGCGCGACAGCCGGCAGGCCGGCGCGGTCGAACAAGGTCACCGAATGGCCGCGCCCGAGCAGCGCTTCCGCGATATTCAGCCCGACAAAGCCGGTGCCGCCGAAAACCAGAATCTTCATGCATGGATCCGAAGACCGAAGCGCCGGTCCAGGGCTCTGTTTGGACCATCGGCGCAGGTCTCGCCAAGCCCCTTTTGCAGGCGCATGGCGCTCATGCCGCGGGCAATGGGGCGGCACCGCCGATAGCATTTTCCGGCGGATCGTCTATAACTACCACTTCAGAATAATCGTTAGGTCGAGTTTCAACCGTGAAGCCATCGATTGCATTGCGGGAGCATCGCGACGAGGTCCGTGAGGTCCTTGATCGGTTCCGCATGAGCAATCCCAGGATTTTCGGATCAGCATCCCGAAACGAAGACACGGAAGATAGCGATCTCGACATTCTGATCGAAGCTCCGTCCGAGACGTCGCTGTACGATCTTGCGCAAGCAGAGCTCGAACTCGAAGCTATTCTGGGTTGCAAGGTCGATCTGCTGACCAGAGGGTTCCTGGCGCCTGACGTGATTGATCGAGTCGAGGGCGATCTGCGTCCGATACCATGAGCAAACGTACCGTCGTTGACTGGCTGTCCGACATTGTCTCTTGGGGAGAGCGTCTCGAAGGTCACTTGAGAGCTGTCGATCGAGATGCGTTCTTCAGGGATAAGATGCTTCAGGATGCGGCCTGTAAATGTGCGGAGGCAATTGGCGAGGCAGCTGGAAAGCTCGACGACCTTTACCCCGATCTGAACCAGGGCTTTCCTGATCTGAACCTAAAGCTGGCTCGCAGGAGCCGCGACCGTCTCGCCCATGGCTACTACCGTATCGAACTCGAAATCCTCTGGATCACGGTCACATCCGCAATTCCGAAGACGGTCGCTGCCGCAAGGGAAGCAAGGCTCAAATACGGCAGTGGACTCTAGAACTAGTCGGTTCGCCTTTCAGCGAAGCGCCCCACCCGCTAGCCCCTACACATCCACGTTCGCGCTCAGCGAATTCTCCTGGATGAAATCGCGGCGCGGTTCGACCACGTCGCCCATCAGCTTGGTGAAGATGTCGTCGGCCTCATCGACTTCCTTGACCTTGACCTGCAGCAACGAGCGTTCGTTGGTGTCCAGCGTGGTTTCCCACAGCTGGCCCGGGTTCATCTCGCCGAGGCCTTTGTAGCGCTGCAGGGCCACGCCCTTGCGGCCGGCGTCGGTCACCGCCTCGAACAAAGTGACGGGGCCGTGGATCGGGAATTCCAGATCCTTGCGGCGCAGGATGCCGGGCTTCGGATAGGCCTCCTGCAGCGAGGCTGCGTATTCATCGAGCTTGCGCGCGTCGGCGGAGCCGAGCAGGGCGTCGTCAATGAAGGCTACGTCTTTCACGCCGCGGATGGTGCGCTCGAAGAAGAAGCCCTCGCCCTCGCGGAACGCGCCGACCCAGCCGCGCTCGACCTCGTCGGCCAGCGCATCGAGCCGGCGCGCGATATAGGCAGCGGCCTCGTTGGCGGTCGCGAGGTCGCTGGTGACCTGCGGGTTGAGCACGCCGGCGATCGCCGCCTGCTCCACCACCTTGCGATTATAGCGGCTGTGCAAATTGTGCAGCGTGCCGCGAATGTGGCGGGCGTCTTCGACCAGCGCCAGCAAATCGCGGCCGCCGCGGTCTTCACCCGTGGCCAGCTTGAACACGCAGTCGTCGAGGCCGGTCTCGATCAGGTAATCTTCCAGCGCGCGCTCGTCTTTGAGGTACTGCTCGGACTTGCCGCGCGTCACCTTGTAGAGCGGCGGCTGCGCAATATAGAGGAAGCCGCCCTCGATCAGCGTCGGCATCTGCCGGAAGAAGAACGTCAGCAGCAGGGTGCGGATATGCGCGCCATCGACGTCGGCGTCGGTCATCAGGATGATCTTGTGGTAGCGCAGCTTGGCCAGATCGAAATCGTCGCGACCGATGCCGGTGCCCAATGCCGTGATCAGCGTGCCGATCTGTTCGGAGCCCAGCATCTTGTCGAAGCGCGCGCGCTCGACGTTGAGGATCTTGCCGCGCAACGGCAGCACCGCCTGGAATTCGCGGTTGCGGCCCTGTTTGGCGGAGCCGCCTGCGGAGTCACCCTCGACGATGAACAGTTCGGACTTGGCGGGATCGCGTTCCTGGCAGTCGGCGAGCTTGCCGGGCAGGGAGGCAATATCCAGCGCGCCCTTGCGCCGGGTGAGTTCACGCGCCTTTCGCGCAGCCTCGCGCGCGGCGCCGGCCTCGATCACCTTGCCGACAATCACCTTCGCTTCGGCCGGATGTTCCTCAAACCAGGTGGCGAGAGCCTCGTTGAGCACGTTCTCGACCACCGGGCGGACTTCCGA
>NZ_JAQGJD010000107.1 GCF_028290785.1 Tardiphaga sp.
GCGCTTTCGCCGGGCGGCAACGCTTCCTCTTCTTCCTCGTCGCCATAGCCGACCAGCGCCAGCGGCCTGGCGGTCAGCCCCTTGGTCTGGCACCAGTGCACCAGCGCGTCCTCCTGGCCGTGGGTGACCCAGATCTCGCCGGCGCCGGTGGCGCCGATGGTGGCGATCAGCCCGTCCCAGTCGGCGTGATCGGAGATGATCAGCGGCAGTTCGACGCCGCGCTGTCGGGCGCGGGCACGCACCCGCATCCAGCCGGAGGCGAACGCCGTCACCGGATCGGGAAACCGCCGCGTCCAGATGTCGGACGTGGCCGATGGCGGCGCCAAAGTGATGGTGCCGGCGAGGTCGGCCTTCTTGACGCCCTTGACCATGCGGAGGTCGCCGAGATCGATGCCGCGGCTTTCATAGTAGCGCGTGATCTTTTCCATCGCGCCGTGCAGGTAGATCGGCGCGTCATAGCCGGCCTGGCGGATCAGCTTGATGACGCGTTGCGCCTTGCCGAGCGAGTAGGCGCCGACCAGATGCGCGCGTTCGGGAAACAATGCGACCGAGGCCAGCAGCTTCTTCACTTCGTCGGCGGCGTCGCCGTGGCGGAATACCGGCAAGCCGAAGGTCGCCTCCGTGATGAAGACGTCGCACGGCACCACCTCGAACGGCGTGCAGGTCGGGTCGGGGGCGTCCTTGTAATCGCCCGACGCCACGATGCAGATGTCCTCGCAGGTCACCGCGATCTGCGCCGAGCCGAGCACGTGGCCGGCCGGATGACACTTGATGGTGACGTCGCCGAGCTTGAGCGTCTCGCCATAGGCGATCACCTGCGTCGAGCCGGCGAAGTTATCGCCGTAGCGCAGGCGCATCATGTCGAGGGTTTCCTGCGTCGCCAGCACATGGCCATGGCCCGGGCGGGCATGGTCGGAATGGCCGTGGGTGATCACGGCGCGTTCGACAGGCCTGACGGGATCGATGTGGAAGCCGCCAGGCTTGCAGCACAGGCCGGACGGCACCGGGATTAGAATGTCTTGCGGACGCATCTGGGCTATATAGGTCCCCGCGGGGTTCATTCGAGTCGGCTGATCTGACGAATGCCCGGCCTTCCGATCGGTTCCCCCCATGCCCGCGCGCTTGTTCATGTCATCCGGCGATATGAACGCCGACCGACGGTTCGATTACGCCCGCGATCTGCAGGTGCAGGGCAACCTGGTCGCCGCGGAAGACCTGTTCGTGCAGGCCACCGATCTGGCGCCCGGCTTCGCCACGGCGTGGTTCACCTTGGGCGAGGTCCGCGAGGCGCTCGGCGATCTCCCTGGCGCGATCGTCGCGTTCGGCAAGGCCCAGCAGACCGACGCCGGCGACCGCAATGGCGCCGGCCTGCGGCTGATGCGGCTCGGCGCCGCCAGGCTGGCGATGATGCCGCCGACTTATGTCACCGCGCTGTTCGACCAGTACGCGCCGAAGTTCGAAACCGCTTTGGTCGAGACGCTCGGCTACCGCGGTCCTGCCGTCCTGTTCAAGGCCGTGCTCGCCACCTGCGCGGCCAGCGAGCGGGCGATGCTGTTCAGGCGTGGCATCGACCTCGGCTGCGGCACCGGCCTGGCCGGTGCGGCGTTTGCGGCGCAGACGACCGAGATGATCGGCATCGACCTGTCGCCGCGGATGATCGAGCGCGCCCGCGCCACCGGCTTCTATGCGGAACTGGAAGTCGCCGAAATTGTCGATGGCCTGCGCCGCCGGCCCGATGCCAGCGCCGACCTGATCCTGGCCGCCGACGTGCTGATCTATCTGCACGACCTCGCGCCGGTGCTGGCCGAGGTCGCGCGCGTGCTGGCGCCGGCCGGCGTGCTGGCCTTCACCGCGGAAACCCACGACGGCGGCGGCGTCATCCTCGGCGAAGGCCTGCGCTACGCTTATGGCGAGGGTTACGTGCGCCACTCGGTGGCGACGGCCGGGCTGACGCTGCGCCGGCTCGACCACATCTCGACCCGCAACGAAGGCAACGTACCGGTGCCGGGCATGGTCGCGGTGGCGACGAAGTAGAGTCGCTTCCGACGACCTCTGAAACAAACAAAAACCCCGGCCACGAGGCCGGGGTTTTCGTTTTCAGCAGATGCTGCGGAAGCTCAGTACCTCGCCACAACCGGCGAGTTGAGGTGATAGTTCAGGCCGGTGCGGAAGATATGCTCGGTGACGCTGGTCGTGAGAACCGTGGTGTTGATGATGTTCGAAGTCGTACCAAGATCGACATAGAGATATTCGGTCTTGGAGGTCCAGTTCGGCCCGAGCATGCCGAGCAGGGTGAAAGGCGTCTCGATGCCTGCGCCTGCAGTCCAGCCACTCCTGGTGGTCGAAGCATTGAGCGCTTCGGCGACGCCATCTTCGCGGGCCTTGGTCTTCACGCCGCCGTAAGCGTAACCGCCGGTGGCGTAGAACAGGGTCGAGCCGACCGAGTAACCAAGGCGACCGCGAACGGTACCGAACCAGGGCAGCCTGGCGTCATAAGGAATAGTACCGAAGCCAACCACGGTCTTGTTGTCACGCTGGCTGGAGGCCTGGATGTCGGCTTCCAGACCGTACACCCAGTTTGCGGCCTGCCAGTTGTAGCCGGCCTGTACGCCGCCGTTGATGCCGTCGGGAGCGAGGTTGAAGATTTCGGTAGCGCCCAGATCGCCAGGCGGGTTGGCTGGCTTGATGATGCTGCTGCGATCGCGGCCGGTGCCGGAACCGACGTTGCCGCCGAGATACCAGCCGTTCCAGTTCGCTGCGGCGACCGGCGTGTAAGCGGCGCTGCCGCCGACGCGGTAATTCAGCCCGACGCGAAAGATGTTCTCGCGAACTTCGGTATTGAGCGTCTGGGCGAAGGGTTCGAACGCGTAACTCTTGTTGCCCATGTTCAGATAGAGATACTCGATCTTACCGGTCCAGTTGCCACCCAGCGCCGCTTCAACGCCGCTGCCGACAACCCAGCCGTTCTGCATTTTGCTGCTCGAAAACACCGTGCCAATGCCCGCTTCGGTGATGCTGGTCTTGACGCTGCCGTATGCGTAACCGCCGGTGACGTAGCTGAGCACGGGGCCGGAGGCGAGGCCGACTCGGCCGCGAACGGTGCCGAACCAGTCGATCTTCTGGTTGTAGGTGGTCGCGACGAGCGGGCCATTCACATTGGTGCGGTCGTCACTCAGACCGGCGCCCTGGATGTCAGCTTCGAGGCCGTAGACCAGCGGACCAAACGGCGACCCGGCCTGCCAGTTGTAGCCAACCTGACCGCCACCGAAGGCGCCCTGCGGCGCCAAATAGAGCGAATCGGTGCCCAGCGGGGTGCCGTGGATGGCGCGATCCCGGCCGAGCCCGATGCCGGCGTTCACGCCCAGATAGAAGCCGGTCCAGTCATACACCGCCATCACCGGCGCCTTGTAGTAAGGGGCCTTCGCGGCCATGTCGGCGGCCTGCGCGCCGGCGGTCAGGGTGAGCAGCGTCGCGGTGGCGAGGCAGAGGGATTTCATGATCGGTCCAGTTTCGCTTCTGGCCGTCCCGGGAGGGACGTATGTGATTCGGTCAGTAGCTGAGGCTACGGCTTGCGGTACTTGGATATTGCCTTTTTAAGGTTAATTTTCTGCCGGAACTGCCAGCCTCGGACACAAACAAAAACCCCGGCCGCGAGGCCGGGGTTTTCGTTTTCAGCAGATGCTGAGGAGATCAGTACTTCGCAACGATCGGGCTGTTGAAGTGGTAGTTCAGGCCGGTGCGGAAGATGTGCTCGCTGACCTTGGTGCTCGACGTGAAGCCCGTGGTGCCGACCAGGTCGGTGCTGCGGCCGAGATCCACGTAGAGATATTCGGTCTTGCTGGTCCACTGCGGTCCAAACAGGCCGAGCAGCTTGAAGGGGGTCTCGATGCCGCCGCCGACCGCATAACCGTCCTGGGTCTTGGACAGGCTGTTGGTGGTGCCGAGCGCCGTGATCTTGGTCTTCACGCCGCCGTAAGCGTGACCGCCGGTGGCGTAGAACAGGGTCGAACCGACCGAGTAACCGATGCGGCCGCGCACGGTGCCGAACCAGGGCAACTTCTGCTCATAAGCGGCGAGGCCGAGACCGACGACGGTCTTGTTGTCCTTCTGGCTGGAAGCCTGAATGTCGGCTTCGACACCGTAGACCCAGTTGGCGGCCTGCCAGTTGTAGCCAGCCTGCACGCCGCCGTTGATGCCGTCGGGAGCCAGGTTGAACTGTTCGTTCGCGCCGAGGCCGGTCAGCGAGCTGCGGTCACGTCCGGTGCCGGAACCGATGTTGCCGCCGAGGTACCAGCCGGTCCAGTTCGCCGCCACCGGGGCGATGTAGCCGGCATTGGTGCCGCCGATGCGGTAGTTCAGGCCGACGCGGAACAGGTTCTCGCGGATTTCGGTGTTGGTGACCTGGGTGCCCGGGCCGAACGCGTCGGACTTGTTGCCGAGGTTCAGGTAGAGATATTCGATCTTGCCGGTCCAGTTGCCGCCGAGAGCTGCTTCGACGCCGCTGCCGATGGTCCAGCCACCCTGCGTGCGGTTGTTCGAGAACGCCGTCACGCCAGCTTCGGTGATGGTCGATTTGACGTTGCCGTAAGCGTAACCGCCGGTGAAGTAGCTCAACACCGGGCCGGTCGCGATACCGACGCGGCCACGAACCGTTCCGAACCAGTCATTCTTCTGGCTGTAGACGGTCGAGGGAACGGCGCCGGGAGCAACAGTAGCGCCACCGCCGCTGAGGCCTGCACCCTGGATGTCGGCTTCAACGCCGTAAACCAGGGGTCCGAGGATCGAGTCGGTCTGCCAGTTGTAGCCGATCTGGCCGCCGCCGAAGCCGCCCTGCGGGGCGATGTACAGCGAATCGCCGTTGAAATTGTGGGTCGTGCGGTCGCGGCCGATGCCGACGCCGGCGTTGACGCCGATGTAGAAGCCGGTCCAGTTGTAGACCGTCAGGATCGGGGCCTTCAAGTAGGGCGCCTTGGCAGCCATGTCAGCGGCCTGTGCGCTTACCGCGGTTCCGAGGAACACAGCGGCACTGGCAAGAAGAATACGTTTCATCGTCGACCCCAATTCAAATTGAGCCATCAGAGTAACGGAACTGCCGCGGATTGGCTGTATCCGGGGGGCCACACTCCCGGACATTGAATGCAGCCTATGGGAGCAAAACCCTCGATATTCGCGGCATTTAGGTACCGTCTTCACCGATGCGCCGTTCTGACCCCCAGCAGGCCGGTCGCAGGAGGGATGCGGATCGCTTGCCGCGGTCGGGAGACCCGGCGTTTGGGTGACCGCATTCTGCATACGGGAAGACATTGCCAATCCCGCCGTGCCCGCACAGGATGTATCGAGGTCAGCCGCGATCAACGCGGCGGCGCGCAATGCGGTCCGCAGCAGCGGTGCCGGGGATCAGGGGAGAAACACCAGATGACTTCGCGTCACAGTTCCGTCTTCACGGCAGCGGCGATGGCCGCAGCGTTGTCCGCCTTCTTGGCCGGTCCGGCGTCCGCCGCCGACAAGAAATACGACCCCGGCGCCACCGACACCGAAATCAAGATCGGGCAAACCATTCCGCATAGCGGCCCCGGCTCGCTCTATGGCGTGCTCGGCCGCGTCGGCGAAGCCTATTTCCAGAGTTTGAACGAGAACGGCGGCATCAACGGCCGCAAGGTCAAGTTCCTCACCATGGACGATTCCTACAGCGCACCGAAGGCGGTCGAGGCGACGCGCCGGCTGGTCGAGCAGGATGAAGTGCTCGCACTCTACGGCTCGCTTGGCACCGCGCCGCAGACCGCCGTGCACAAATATCTCAATTCCAAGGGCGTGCCGCAGTTGCTGCTCAACACCGGCGCATCGAAGTGGAACGATCCGAAGAACAACAAGTGGACCATGGCCGGCCTGCCGCTGTATCCGACCGAGGCACGCATTCTCGCCAAGTATGTCGTCAGCATGAATCCAAATGCGAAAATCGCAATCCTCTATCAGAACGATGATTTCGGCCGGGATTTCCTGGGGCCGTTCAAGGATGAACTCGCGAAAGCCGGCGGCACCGCGAAGGTCATCGCCGAGGTGACCTACGATCTCACCGATCCCACGATCGACTCGCAGCTGATCAATCTCGCCAAATCCGGCGCCGATGTTTTCTACAACATTACCACCGGCAAGGCGACGTCGCAGTCGATTCGCAAGGTGGTCGAGCTCGGCTGGAAGCCGCTGCATCTGCTGTCGGCGGGTTCCACCGGGCGATCGATCCTGGAAGCGGCAGGCTTCGAGAACGCCAAGGGCATCGTCTCAATTGCCTATGGCAAGGACATCGGTTCGCCGCTTTATGCCAAGGATCCCGACATTGTGGCGTTCGAAGCGTTGCGCGCGAAATATCTGCCAACGGTCTCCGCCGATAATTCGATTGCCTTTTTCGGCTACGGTCAGGCCGTTTCCATGGCGGAGATCCTGCGCCGTTGTGGCGACGAGCTCACCCGTGAGAACGTGTTGAAGCAGGCGATCGGCCTGAACGGCTTCCGCGCGCCGCAGATGCTGCCGGGGGTGAGCTACAGCTATACCAACGACAGCTACGCGCCGATGACGACGCTCTACACCCAGCGGTTCGACGGCAAGGACTGGATCATCTCCGACAAGTCGGTGACGCAATAGGACACCGTCCGCTCCACGTCATTGCGAGCGCAGCAAAATCGCCCTTGCGATTTGCTGCGCGAAGCAATCCAGAAGCAACAAGCGAAGGCTGGATGCTTCGTCGCAAGGGCTAAGGGGAAAGCCAATTGGCTTTCCCTGACCTCGCAATGACGGCATTGAGCGCTTAGTTATGGGGCGTGCCGCCTCGTAAATCCGTCGCCAAACCCGACCTGCTGCCCGATCACTTCCTGTGCTGGTTCGCCGCGCGGGGCTGGTCGCCGCGCGCGCATCAGCTGGCGTTGCTGCAAAAGGCCCGCGACGATCGCTCGGCGCTACTGATTGCGCCGACCGGCGCGGGCAAGACGCTGGCCGGGTTCCTGCCGACACTGGTGGAGTTGAGCGCGGCAACCGCGCACAGCAAGAACGCCCTCGCCTCCACCGGCCGCGGCGTGCAGCGGACCGGTGGGCTGCACACGCTCTACATCTCGCCGTTAAAAGCCCTCGCCGTCGATATCGCGCGCAACCTGGAGGCGCCGATTGCGCAGATGGCGCTGCCGATCAAGGTCGAGACCCGCACCGGCGATACCCCGGTGTCGCGACGGGCGCGGCAGCGGCGTTATCCGCCGGACATCCTGCTCACCACGCCGGAACAACTGGCGCTGCTGCTGTCGTCCGACGACGCGCCGTTTATGTTCGGGTCGCTGAAACGCGTCGTGCTCGACGAGCTGCACGCGCTGGTGACGTCGAAGCGCGGCGACCTGCTGTCGCTCGGCCTCTCCCGGCTGTGGAAGCTGGCGCCCGAGATGCGCATGATCGGATTGTCGGCCACGGTGGCGGAACCGGAATCGCTGGCGCGCTTCCTGGTGCCGCAATACGACGGCGAAGTCGTCTCCGCGGACATTGTCGTCGCCGGCGGGGCAGCGGCGCCGGTGGTCGAGATGCTCGACACCAAGGAGCGGCTGCCGTGGGCCGGCCATTCCGCCCGCCATGCGCTGGGCGAAATCTACGATCTCATCAAGGCCAACAAGACCACGCTGGTATTCGTCAATACCCGCAGCCAGGCGGAGATGCTGTTCCAGGATCTGTGGCGGATGAACGACGACAACCTCGCCATTGCGCTGCATCACGGCTCGCTCGACGTCGCGCAGCGCCGCAAGGTCGAGGATGCCATGGCCGCCGGCAGACTGCAGGGCGTGGTCTGCACCTCGTCGCTGGATCTCGGCGTCGATTGGGGCGATGTCGACATGGTCATCAATGTCGGCGCGCCGAAGGGCGCGTCGCGGCTGATGCAGCGGATCGGCCGCGCCAACCACCGCATCGACGAAGCATCGCGCGCGGTGCTGGTGCCGGCCAATCGCTTCGAGGTGCTGGAATGCCGCGTCGCCATCGATGCCGTGGCCGAAAGCGCGCAGGATACCCCGCCGCTGCGCACCGGCGCGCTCGACGTGCTGGCGCAGCATATCCTCGGCCGTGCGTGCGGCGCGCCGTTTCTCGCCGACGAGCTGTACGCCGAAGTGCTGTCGGCGGCGCCTTACGCGGAACTCGCGCGTACCGATTTCGATGACACGCTCGATTTTGTCGCCTCCGGCGGTTACGCGCTGAAGAGCTATGAACGCTTCGCCCGCATCAAGCTGGACTTGCAGGGTCGCTGGCGGGTTACTAATCCAAAAGTGCGACAGATGTACCGCATGAATGTCGGCACCATCGTCGAGGACACCATGCTGAAGGTGCGCCTCGTCCGCGGCGGCGGCCAGGGCAAGGGCAAGCGTGCCACCGGCGCGCTGGCGCGCGGCGGTCGCATGCTGGGCCAGATCGAGGAGTACTTCATCGAGAACCTCGTGGTCGGCGATACCTTCGTATTCGGCGGCGAGGTGGTGCGCTACGAGTCGCTGGTGGAGGACCAGGCCTATGTCTCCCGCGCCAACGACAAGGACGCGCGCGTGCCTTCCTATATGGGCGGCAAGTTTCCGCTCTCGACCTATCTCGCCGAACGGGTGCGAAAACTGCTCGACAGCGAAAACGCCTGGAAGGCGCTGCCGGACCAGGTCCGTGAATGGCTGTCGCTGCAGGCCCATGTGTCGCGCGTGCCTGGCGTACGCGAACTGGTGGTGGAGACTTTTCCGCGGGCCGACAAGCATTATCTCGTCTGCTATCCGTTCGAAGGTCGTCTCGCGCATCAGACGCTCGGCATGCTTTTGACGCGGCGGCTGGAACGCGGGCGGGCAAAGCCGCTGGGGTTCGTTGCCAATGAATACGCGCTGGCGGTGTGGGGCCTCGGCGACATGTCGCACATGATCCGGCACGGCAAGCTCGATCTCGACGCGCTGTTCGATCCCGACATGCTTGGTGACGACCTTGAGGCGTGGCTGGCGGAATCCGCGCTGATGAAGCGCACCTTTCGCACCTGTGCGGTAATCTCCGGCCTGATCCACACCCGCTTTACCGGCGCGGAGAAGACCAAGCGCCAGGTGCTGTTCTCCACCGACCTGATCTACGACGTGCTGCGAAAACACCAGCCGGACCACGTGCTGCTGCGCGCCGCGCGTTCCGATGCGGCGACGGGACTGCTCGATATCCGACGCCTCAGCGACATGCTGGTGCGAATCAAAAGCCGCATCGTCCACAAGGAACTCGACCGGGTATCGCCCTTGGCTGTGCCGGTGATGCTGGAAATCGGCCGCGAACAGGTGTACGGCGAAGCCTCGGACGAGTTGCTGGCGGAAGCCGCAGAGGAACTCGTGAAGGAAGCGATGTCGTAGGATGGGTTGAGCGCTTGCGAAACCCATCACCGGAGGTCGATGGGTTTCGCAACGGCTCAACCCATCCTACAAGAGACACCATGCACGCTGAGTCGATTGTCACCGAGATAACTACCGTCAGCATCGCCGGCGTTACGCTGCACGCCGATCTCTCCGGCGCGCTGTATTGGGAAGAGCAGCGTCTGCTGGTCGTCTCCGACCTGCATCTGGAAAAAGGCTCCAGCTACGCCATGCGCGGCACGCTGCTGCCGCCCTACGACACCATCGCCACGCTGGGCCGGCTCGGCGCGGTGATCGCGCGGCACGACCCGCGCACGGTGATCGCGCTCGGCGACAGCTTTCATGACCGCAACGCCCATGACCGGCTGTCGCAGCCCAACCGCGACGTGGTGAGCGCGTTGCAGCTGCGCCGCGACTGGATCTGGATTTCCGGCAATCACGATCCCGAGCTGCCGTCCGACATCGGCGGCGTGGTCGCGAACGAAGTCGCGCTCGGGCCGATCGTGTTCCGCCATGAACCCACCGGCGCGCAGGGCGAGATCGCCGGCCACCTGCATCCCAAGGCGCGGGTCACCACGCGCGGCCGCTCGCTGGAGCGGCGTTGTTTCGCCAGCGATGGCGAACGCGCCGTCATGCCGGCGTTCGGCGCCTACACCGGCGGCCTCAACATCCGCGACGCGGCGTTCGCCAGGATCTTCCAGACCCTCGGCTTTGTTGCCCACGTCCTCGGCGACCGCCGCCTGCACAGCATCGCCGCGTCGCGCTGCTGCTAGATATACGACGTCCGATACACCGTCATTTGGCCTCGCCCAGCAGCAGGCGAACCTGTGGAATCTCCACGATGGCAGATTCCCTCGCGGGGCGTCTGTTGACGAGATGGTCGACGAGATCCTCGGTCGTCGAGCGGCGGGTCAGCATCAGGCAGGTCGCATCGTCGGCGCGCGTCGTATGCCAAACGCCCGGACGCATGCAGATGCCAACGCCGGGAGACAAGCGATACGCGCGGAGGGTGGAGAGGTCCGGCGTCTGGTTGGCATCGCTTAGACAAAGCACCTGAACGATCGCATTCGTCAGAGGTACGACGGCCTGCTGGGTCATGTGATGGACTTCGAGCCTGGAAACCATCGGAGAGTTGTCGCGGTACTCGACCCACAGGACCTCGGTGTCGCCTCCCATGCCCGGATCGAAGAAGTGTTCGTGCCAGAAATCGGTGGCCGGGCTGCGAAAAGCGATGGGGTTGTTTTGCAGCGGATCGGGCTTTCCCAGTATCCACCCATAAGGCGCGAACGAATCGGGGGTCGGGATCTCTACAGGGACAGCGTGAGATGTCGGCATTGTCGTTCCTTGTCATTCCCTTGAGCTCGTCAGGCAGCCTTGGCCTTCACCGCACTGCAGAACTCGGCGAGGCGATCTGCCAGCCGCAGTGTCGCCGGGCTCGCATCGGGCGCGGCGACCAATGCCATCTCGGTCTTGTCGATCGGTGCAAAACCATCCTTGGCGGTCAGAATGCGATGATCGGCCTGCACGGCGATCTCCGGCATGATGCTGAGGCCCAGTCCCGCCGCGACGGCGGCCTGGATGCCGGCGAGGCTCGAGCTCGTATAGGCCATGTGCCAGCTCCGGCCCGCGGCCTCGATCGCGTGAATGGCGCGGGTCCGGTACAGGCAGCCGGTCGGGAAGAAGATCAGCGGTAGCGAGTCGGCATTGATATGTGTGGGATGCGCCTTGCTGGTGACCCAGTGAACGCGCTCGGGCCACACCGCGATACCATCCTTGCCGCCGGCATCGCGTTTCAGCAAAGCGAGATCGAGATCGCCGCGCTCCAGTTCACGGCGCAGGTTGGTGCTCTGGTCGGCACGCACGTCGAGCCGCAGGCCGGGGCGCGAGCGTGAAAAACCCGCCAGCAGTTTGGTCAGCCGATAGGCGGCAAAATCCTCGGGGATGCCGAGGCGCACCGCGCCCTCATGGTCCGGCTGCGCGAGCACGTCGCGTGCTTCCTCGGCCAGCGCCAGCAATCTCCGCGCATAGGACAGCAACCGCTCCCCGCATTCGGTCGGCACCACCTGCTTGCCGCTGCGGTTCAAGAGCGGCCGGCCGACATCGTCCTCCAGCCGCTTGATCTGCTGGCTGACGGTGGACTGGGTGCGGTGGACGCGCTCGCCGGCGCGGGTAAAGCCGCCGGAATCCACGACCGAAACGAAGCTGCGCAGCAGATCAAGGTCGAACATGGGCCACCATTCGTTTTGCCACTGATTGTCATTTTATCATTTAATTTCCCACTATCAAGGTGCGGGCCTACATCGTGGACAAAGGAGATTCGCCATGTCGCTCGTTGTCCCGTTGTCCGCCCCTGCTGCCGGCCGCGGCTGGCTGCCGCTGCAGGTGGCGCTCTTCTGCGTGCTGTGGAGCCTCGCTTTTGCGGTCGCCAAGGTGGCGCTGCAGGATTGTCCGCCGCTGCTGTTGTTGATGGTGCGGTTCCTGATCGCGGGCTTTGTCATGCTCGGTCTCGCCGCATGGCAGAAAGGCGAGACGGCGCTGTCGCGCCGCGACATCGCCTCGCTGGTCGTCATCGGCATCGCCAACAATGCGATGTATCTCGGGCTCGGTTATATCGGGCTGCGCACGGTCTCCGCAGGCCTGGGCACGCTGGTGATCAGCACCAACCCGGTGCTGACGGCGGTGCTGGCCGCCATGCTGCTTGGCGAGCGGCTGACCTGGCAGAAGATCGTCGGCCTCGTGCTCGGCGTCGGTGGTGTCGGCTTCATCGTCGCGCACCGGCTCTCCAGCGGCGCAAGCGGCGACAGCGCCACCGGACTGATCTTCACCGTCGGCGCGCTGCTTTCGATCGTTGCCGGCACCATCCTCTACAAGTGGCTGGCGCCGCAGGGCGGGCTGCTGATCGGCAATGCGGTGCAGAATATTTCCGGCGGGCTGGTGCTGATCCCGTTTGCGTTCTCGTTCGAGAGCATCGGCGAGATCGTGCCAAGCTGGCGGCTGCTGGCCGCGCTGGGCTACCTCACGGTGCCCGGCTCGATCGTCGGCTATCTGCTGTGGCAGCATCTGCTGCGGGTGATGGGCGCGACGCGCGCCAGCGCCTGGCATTTCCTGATGCCGCCGCTCGGCGTGCTGTTCGGCTGGCTGCTGCTGGGCGAGCACGTCGCGCTGGCCGATATTCTCGGCATCATTCCGGTGGCGCTGGGCATCTATCTGGTGACGCGCCCGGTCGGCGCGCGGACCGACATCAAACCTCTTGCCAGTGCCTGATCCGGAACGTTACTCACCACGGTGCGTTGCCGTGCGCTGAGGGACAGGGGCTGGAATGTCAGGCGAGTCGGATGACATCAAATCGAATCTCGGCGAGCAACGCCTGGAAACGTTTCGCTTCAAGGGCTTCTTCAAATCCCTCGGCCCCGGCCTGATCACCGGCGCGTCCGACGACGACCCCTCCGGCATAGGCACCTACAGCCAGGCCGGCGCGCAGCTCGGCTACGGCATTGGCTGGACCATGCTGCTGACGTTCCCGCTGATGGCGGCGATCCAGGAGATTTCCGGACGGGTCGGCCGCGTCACCGGGCGCGGCATCGCCGGCAATGTCTGCCGGCATTATTCGCCGGCGCTTTTGAATATCATCGTCGCGTTGCTGTTCATCGCCAACACCATCAACATCGCCGCCGATCTCGGCGCCATGGCGGACGCCACCAAGTTGCTGACCGGCGGTCCTGGCATCGTCTATGTCGTGGCATTCGGCGTGCTGTCGGTCACGGCGCAGATATTCTTCGACTACAAGCGCTACGTCTCGGTGCTGAAATGGCTGACGCTGTGTCTGTTCGCCTATGTCGCCGCACTAGCCGTCGCCAAAGTGCATTGGGGCGAGGCGCTCACTGGCATCCTGCTGCCGCATCTGACCTGGAGTGAGAGCTACCTCACCACCATCGTCGCGATCCTGGGCACCACGATCTCGCCCTATTTGTTCTTCTGGCAGGCCTCGCAGGAGGCCGAGGACGAGCGCATCGACCCCGACAAGGAGCCGCTGATCGAGAATCCGCTCGACGCCGCCATGGAATTCTCGCGGATTCGCGCCGACACCATTATCGGCATGGCGTTCTCTAACCTGATCGCGCTGTCGATCATCGTCACCGCCGCGGCGACACTACATGCCAATGGCAAGACCGACATCGAAAGTTCGGCGCAGGCGGCGGAAGCGCTGCGCCCGATCGCCGGCGCGTTCGCGGAAATCATCTTCGCGCTCGGCATCGTCGGCACCGGCCTGCTGGCGATCCCGGTATTGGCGGGATCGACCGCCTACGCGGTTGGCGAAGGCCAGCGCTGGATGGTCGGCCTCGATCGCAAGCCGCGCGAGGCGGTGGCGTTCTATTCGGTGCTGGCGCTATCGGCGGCAATCGGCATCGCGCTGAACTTCACCTCGATCAACCCGATTTCGGCGCTGTACTGGAGCGCCGTGATCAACGGCGTCCTGGCGGTGCCGGTGATGGTGCTGTTGATGATCATGTCGCGCCGCCACGACGTGATGGAGCAATTCGTGATCCGCGGCCCGCTGTTCTGGCTCGGCTGGCTGTCCACCGCCGTGATGGCGTTGAGCGTCGTGGCGATGGGCGTGGGATTTTTTCTGTAAGCTCCGTCATTGCGAGGAGCCCTTGCGACGAAGCAATCCAGTCTTCCTTCGCTTGTGGCCTTCTGGATTGCCGCGTCGCTTCGCTCCTCGCAATGACGAGCGCTAATCCCGGCGAAACACCACCGACGCCATCCATCCCGTCATCAGGGCCATCGCGGCCGTCAGCACGCCATAAATGAATCCATGATTACGCGCGGCATTGGCGATGAACTGCTCGAAGCCGACCTTGACGATGTCGAAGGCGGTCTCGCTCTTGGCGACCAGTGCGCCGTCGGCGAACAATTTGATCTCGATGTCATAGGTGCCGATCGGCACCTCGGCCGGCAGCGGAATGCCGGTGCGAAACAGCGTCGGGGTCAGGAATGTCACGGCCGACGTGGCCTCGCGGTACAGGCCGTGTTCGGTGCGCAGCCGCACGAAGGCGCTGCGGAACGGGTCGGTGGCCACCACGTCGGCATAGTCGGTGCCGACGCGCTGGGTCAGCAGCACATTGTTGAGGCCGAGCTGTTGGCGGCGCGCCAGGTCGGGCGGCGCGATGGCGTCGATCGGTCGGTTGGCGAAGACCGCGAGATAGGCCGGCACTTGGAGAAATTGGCGCGAGTCGGTGTTGATCCAGATTCCGAACCGGCGCTCCTTGCGCCGCGTCACCAGATCGGCGCGCGGCCCGGAGACGGTGACGACGAGATCGTAATTGCCGGTCCTGGCCGGCGTCTTGTCGTCCCGCTCGACCGAGCCGAACAGCACCAGCTCCTCACCGGAATAATTCGGCGTCACCGTGACGCGGTGGTTCGATACCGAAACGATCAGCCGTTCCGCTCGCGCGGGCGTCAGGGCGCCTGCGCCCAGCGCAACGGCGGCGACGACGGTGGCGAGGGCGGCGCGCAACGTCATCCCGCGCCTCCGGTTTCGCGGATGGTGAACAGGTCTTCGGGCCGGATCACCAGCTCGATGGCGAAGCGGATGCCGACCGCGAGGATCAAGAGGCCGAGCAGCAACCGCAGGTGCTCGCCGCGGATTTTCTGGCCGGCGCGGGCGCCGAACTGTGCGCCGGTAACGCCGCCGACCATCAGGATCAGCGCCAGCACGGCATCGACCAGGTGGTTGGTGACGGCGTGCAGCAGGGTGGCGAACACCATGGTCACCAGCGTCAGCACCATCGAGGTGCCGATCACCGTGGAGGTCGGGATCCGCAGCCAGTAGATCATGATCGGGATCAGGATGAAGCTGCCGCCGATGCCCATCACCGCGCCGATGAAGCCGATCACCAGGCCGGTGACGACGATCGGGATCACCGACAGGTAGATTTTCGAGCGCTTGAACCGCATCTTCAGCGGCAGGCCGTGGATCCAGCCATGGCTGCCGGAACGGCGCAGCGGAATGTTTTCGCCGCGGCGAATCCGCAGCATCGCGCGCAGCCCTTCCCAGAACATCAACCCGCCCACCGTGCTGAGCAGGATCACGTAGGACAGGGCGATCAGCAGGTCGAGCTGGCCGAGATTGCGCAGCAGCGTGAACACGAAAACGCCCAGCGCTGTGCCGACGATGCCGCCCGATAGCAGCACCAGCGCCAGCGTGGGATCAATGGCGCGGCGTCGCCAGTACGACAGCGCGCCGGAAAACGACGACGCCGCGATGTGGCTCGCGACGGAGGCGACAGCGACGGCCGGCGCGATACCGACGAAGATCAAGAGCGGCGTCATCAGGAAGCCGCCGCCAATCCCGAACATGCCGGACACAAATCCGACCGCAGCGCCCATCGCGAGGATGAGAAACACATTGACCGGAATGTCGGCGATCGGGAGGTACAGCTGCACGCGCGTTCGCTTCGGAATGTTGGCCCTGAGCTGGGCCGAAACCGCTCACGGCATGATTCTGGAGACGGCGCGGATCGTGCGCCGCGCCCCCTCTTAAACGAATTCGGCCGTTGAAGGGATTAAAGAATCCGGCGAGAGCGAGGTTTTCCACCCGCGCGGCCAACCACCTGAGAAAGTGGTGAACGATTCAGATTAACGCGCGGCGCAGAGCGGCGGGAATTGCGTGGAAGACGTTCGTCACGCCGGCAGCAGACCGGCCGCGCGATAGCTGTCGATCAACGCGTCATAGAGCGAAATATCCGAGCGGCTCCTTGCCATCAGTTGCGCGCCGCCGATGGCGGCGAAGATGGCGCGGGCGCGCGGTTCGCTCTCCTCCGAACGGGTCACGGCCGCGGCGGACAGAACCTTGCTCAGCCATGCCACGTTGACGTCGGCAAAGGTCTGGACCTCCTTCTTCACCGGTTCGGGCAGGTCGTCATATTCGGCAGCCATGAAGCTGCACAGGCACATGCGATTGTCATTCTCGAGCGCCCAGCGAAATGTCTCGGGATACTGACGCAGCGCGTTGGCCGGATTCGGGGATTCCGCCAGCATGGCCTCAAGGCCCGCCGCCGTGTCTTCCCAATAACGCTTCGCAACCGCGGCGCCGAGATCGGCCTTGCTCGGGAAATGATGGTAGACGCTCGCCGCCTTGATGCCGACTTCAACCGCGAGATCGCGGAAATTCAAGCCGCTGTAGCCATGCGCCTGTGCGGTTCGTTTGGCGGCCGCCAGGATCGCTTCCTTGGAACTTAAACTCACTTCGTTGCCTCATTGTTTTGCCTACCAAGTGACAGATAGGGCCTTGACGGAGGAAAATAAAGGTCTACGTTCACCCTACCAAGTGGCAGGTAGCCGCAACAACCAAACAGGTAGGAGATGCACACGTGACCAAAGAGATCGTTTTTTCCGACGCAACCAGGCTGGCCGAATTGATCCGCACCAAGGAGGTCTCGCCAGTCGAGGTGGTGCAGGCGCACCTGGATCGCATCGCGGCGGTGAACCCAAAGATCAACGCGATCGTCACGCTCGCAGACGGTGCGCTCAAAGCCGCAAAGGCGGCGGAGGCAGCGGTATTGGCGGGCGACGAACTCGGCCCGCTGCACGGTGTCCCCTTCACAGTGAAAGACTCGATCGACACTGCGGACGTGGCGACCCAGCGCGGCTCGCCGATCTTCAAGGGACGCGTTCCCGACGCCGACGCAACGAGCGTCGCGCGAATGAAGAAGGCGGGCGGCATCCTGCTGGCGAAGACCAACCTTCCCGAATTCTCCTACTGGATCGAGAGCGATAACCTGCTCTCCGGCCGGTCGAACAACCCCTGGGACGTGACCCGCACTCCGGGCGGTTCGAGCGGCGGTGAATCGGCGGCTATCGCGGCGGGCATGTCGCCGATCGGTCTCGGCACCGATCTCGCAATTTCCGTGCGCGGCCCGGCCGCGCAAACCGGCATCACCTCCATGAAGACGACCCACGGCCGCGTGCCCATGACCGGCATCTGGCCGCGCGCGCCGCGCCGCTTCTGGCATGTCGGGCCGATGGCCCGCTCGGTTCGCGACATCGCGCTCGCCTTCTCGCAACTGGTCGGGCCTGACGGCCAGGACGCGTTTGCCACCAGCACCGTCCAATTCGATGCGGGCATCGGCCGCCAGCCCTATCGCCAGCTTCGGGTGGGCTGGATGGTCGGACCCGGCTTGGGGCCGGTCGATCCCGAGGTGACGGCAACCGTCAAGGCCGCGGCCGAGGCGCTGAAGGACATCGGCGTATTTGTCGAGCAGGTGAGCATTCCGGCGCTGGAGCGCGATTTTCCCCTCGACGTGTTCAACCGCCTTCACGTGATGGAGATGAAACCCGCGTTCGCGGAGGCGACGGCCGGCCATGAGGACGAAATGTACAAGATGGCCAAGACCATGCTCTCGCTGCCTGACACGTCGATGAAGGACTATATCGACGCCGAGCAGGCGGTCGAGCGGCTGCGCGACGGCTATGCCGACTACTTCTCGCGCTACGACGCGCTGATTACCCACGTGCTGCCGATCCCGGCCCACAAGCACGGCGTCGAGGAGTTCACTATCGACGGCCAGACCGTGGACGCCACCTACCTCCAAGGCGCGACTGTGCCGCTCAACGTCACTGGCTTGCCCGGCCTGTCGATGCGGTTCGGTACGAGCAAGGAAGGGCTGCCGATCAACGTGCAGGTCGTCGGCTCGTGGCAGGCGGAGTCCACGATACTGCATCTAGCGTCTCTGCTCGAAAGCGTGAGCACCGTGCGTAATTTGCACCCGCCCCTCTGACGGAAACGGAGTGTCGGCATTGTGCGGACGCACAACTATGCCGGCACGCTTCGGCGAGGCAAGGAAAGCTCATCCCGATCATCTTCCCAATTCACGCTGACGAAGCGATGGGGACGAGGCAGCCATTGGGTCCCTCGATGACACAACGTCGCGTCCAGGACGGCGCTGAAACCAGACATAGGAGATGGGAAATGACGAAGAGCAACGCTCTTTTCACCCCGACAAAGGAAGTCACGATGAAGATTCACGATTGGTCCACCGGCCCTTATCCGGCTCGCGTCCGCATCGCTCTGGCCGAAAAGAACCTGCAATCGCGGGTCCGGTTCGTATCGGTGAATCTCTACAAGGGCGAGCACAAGAAGCCCGAATTCCTAGCCAAGAACTATTCGGGCACGCTGCCGGTGCTCGAACTCGACGACGGGACCTATCTGGCCGAATGCACGGCCATTACCGAATATCTCGACGCGCTCGACGGCCCGCCAACGCTTACCGGTCGGACACCGCTCGAAAAGGGCGCGATCCACATGATGAGCAAGCGTGCCGAACTGGAGTTGCTCGACGCCATCAGCGTCTATTTCCACCACGCCACACCGGGGCTTGGACCCGACGTCGAGATCTATCAGAACGCCGAGTGGGGATTGCGTCAGCGCGATAAGGCCCTGAGGGGCATGCACTACTTCGACGGCATTCTGAAAAGGCAGCCGTTCGTCGCCGGCGAGGCGTTCTCGATGGCCGACATCACGGTGATTGGCGGCTTGATCTTTGCCGG
Organism: Tardiphaga sp.; assembly: GCF_028290785.1. Classification (GTDB taxonomy): domain Bacteria; phylum Pseudomonadota; class Alphaproteobacteria; order Rhizobiales; family Xanthobacteraceae; genus Tardiphaga. Next base: position 18,927 of record NZ_JAQGJD010000107.1, read on the forward strand.
GCTCGTGGACGTGCCGGTGCCGGCGGAGTGCGAGGCGCTTCAAGCCTGGTACGCCAGGATGCAGCAACGCCCCAGCGTCAAGAACCGGGTGACGATGTCAGACCGGGCCGAGGCGCCGGTGGAAGATCGCTTTGTGTGACGCCGTTACCGCGCCGCGCGCTTGGCCGAGCTGGGCTTCGCCGCGGCCTGCGCCGGGGTATCCCAGCCACCGGCGGGGGTGGTGACGTTGATGGCATCTTCGGGCTGCCCCTCGGGGACGAAGCTCTGCACCGCCAGTCTGGCCGAGGCTAGCGAGGACGGGTCGAGGCGCTTGGCGACGTCGTCGCGCTTGCGGCCGGCGTCGGCGTCGCCTTGGGCGGCGGCGAGGCTGAACCACTTGAAGGATTCGGCGAGGTTCTGTTCGACGCCGATGCCGCGGGCATAGAGGATGCCGAGGTTGAACTGGCTGTCGGCCACGCCGCGGTCGGCGGCCTTGCGGAACCAGAGCGACGCGCTCTTGTAGTTGGCGCCCTTGCCGCCGCCGTCGGCATCGAGCACCGCGAGGTTGTGCATCGCCTTGGCGTTGCCGCGGTCGGCCGCCAGCATGTAATAGCGCCGCGCGACGTCGAGGTCCTTCTTCACGCTGAGACCCTTTTCGTAGAGCGTCCCGAGCCTGAACATCGCCGGCACGACGCCGGCCTGCGCCGCGCGGTCATACCATTTGGCGGCTTCGTCGTAGTTCGAGGCCACACCCCGGCCTTCGGCGTAGCGGACGCCGATTTCGAACGCCGCGGTGGCGTCGCCCTTGAGCGCGGCGGTGCGCAGCGCCGCGCCGCCGATGGCGTCGGGCAGCCGTTCCGTGGCCGGGATCGCAATGAGCGACAGCTTGCGATTGCTCGGCGGCAACACCGGTGCCACGGCGCTGGCCGGCGCCGCGATGCTTCCGGTGACGTCGGCGGGAACCGGTGCCAGCGGGGCAGCGGCCGGAACTGGCGGCATCGTATTATTGGGCGCGGCGGTTTCCGCAACGAACGGAATCGGAGCTGCGAGGGACTGCCGGCCGATCGGCGTCGGCGACGTCATCGACGGCTGGGTCGGCGCAGGTGCTGCGGGACGCGGCTGGGTTTCGGCCGGCTCCGGCGCGGTCAGCGGCATGGTGTCGTGGACGTTGTCGGCCATCGGCGCCGGCGACGAGCTGTCGAGCAGCGTCATCGCCATCTTGAACGATCCGAGCACGATCACCACCACGCTGGCGCCGACCAGCAGCGAGCGGATCTTCGAACTGATGGTCGAGCCGCCTCTGTCGGTGCCGTCCTTCGGCGCGGACCTGGCCGACTTGGCCTTGTCGCCGGTGGTTGAAACGGAGGCGGCCTGGGCGGCGCGGCGCGCCGCGGCGATGAAGCTCGACGCGGTGGCCGGCTCGCCGTTGTTGTCGGAGATTTCGCTGACCGCCTGTTCGGAGGCGGCGATACGTTCGGACGGCGAGGCGACGCGAACCTGCGGCCGGGTGCCCGGCTCGAGCGGATGGTCAGGCGGCAGTTGCAGATCGGCCATCGGTCGCGGCGAGGCGCGCTCTGCGGCAGGAGTTGATGCGGGCCGCGCGCCGGGCTGCGGATCGAGAATGTCGCTGATCGCCTTCGGCATCGCGAAGGCCGGCGCAGGTTCGTGGGAAATCGCGGTCGCGGCGAATTCGCGCGGCGCGGCGTCGAACGCCACCTGCGGCGTGCGGCTCTGTGCCGGCACAGCCGTCGGCGTGGGTATTGGAGCCGGCACAACCGTCGGCGTGGGTATCGGAGCCGGCACAACCGGGGTTGTCACGGGATGCGCCTTGGCCTGCACCGGATTAGGCATCTGCGGGCGCGGCGGGGCCGGCACCGCCGGTGCATGCAACGGCGCGGCGGCG
>NZ_JAQGJD010000129.1 GCF_028290785.1 Tardiphaga sp.
CGCCGCGTCAGGGCGATCACCCGGGTGACCCTCGGATCGGCCAGCGCCTGCTGCAGCACCAGGCCGCCGACCAGCCCGGTGGCGCCGGCAATCAGCAATCGGGTCATGCGATGGTTCTCCCCCTGCCCCGCCTCAACCATTCGTTAAGGACGCGCGGCATATAGTTAACGACAGGTATACCAGCCTTCGCTCCCGGGTCGCATCATGTTTCGCATCGACTTCAACAAGCTGCGCTTCCTCGTCTGCGACGACAATCCGCACATGCGGCGGATTCTGCGCACGCTGCTGCATTCGTTTGGCGCGCGCGAAGTCTATGAAGCGGAAGACGGCGCCACCGCGCTGGAAATGTACAGCCACTACGTGCCCGACATCGTGATCGCCGACTGGGCGATGCCGATCTTCGACGGGCTCGAACTGGCGCAGATGATCCGGCAGCCGGACTCTAAGGGCAATCCCTACGCGCCGATCATCATGCTGACCGGCCATTCCGAGAAGCGCCGCATCACCATGGCGCGCGACGCGGGCGTGACCGAGTTTCTCGCCAAGCCGATCTCCGCCAAGGGGCTTTATTTGCGCATCATGAGCGTGGTCGCGCATCCCCGCCCCTTCATCAAGACCAAGAACTATTTTGGCCCGGACCGCCGCCGCAACACCACCGTGGCCTATATCGGGCCGGAGCGCCGCAACGGCGGCGAGGCCGAAGTCGTGCAGCAGCCATCGCTGATGGACAAGGCGCGGGTCACCGGCTGATGCGCAGCTCGCTGGAGAAATACAAGATGTCCCGCGACAAGAGCCTGGCGCCGAAGGTCGAGGCCTTCGCCGATCATCAGATCATCACGCCGCACAACACGCTGCGCCGCGCCATCCGCCGCGTCGAGGACCGCGAGCGCGACGATCCCGTCGGCCGCGCCGAACAGGCGCTGGCCGGATTATCCGGCGAGTTCAAGAGCTGGATGCGCAGCGAATGCGACCGGCTCGCCGCGGCGCACCTGGCGGTGCTGGTGCAAGGTTTCACGCCGCAGACCCGCGACGAGCTGTTTCGCGCCGCCCATGATATCAAGGGCGACGCGGTGACGTTCGGCTTTCCCGCCGCGGGTGCGGCGGCAGAAAGCCTGTGCCGGATCATCGAGCACGCGCCGAACCTCGACGCGGTGCCGGCCGAGCTGATCGGCCACCACATCGACGCTATCCAGGCGATCGTGCGCGAGCACAACACCATCGAGAAAGCCGGCGTCGCGCAGGAATTGAGCGACCGGCTGCGCGGCATCGCGGATGAATATCTGATGCTGGTGAACAAGGACCGCCCGGAGCGGCTGGAAGCCATCGCTTCGCCAGGGATCGTGCCGGCGGAATAAGAAGCGCAGTCTTCGTAGGGTGGGCAAAGGCGCGCTTGCGCCGTGCCCACCATGACCCGCTCCGCTTGAAATGGTGGGCACGCCCCGCCGCGCTGCGCGCGTCGTGGCTTTGCCCACCCTACGAGATTAAGAGAAGCAGCTACGCCGCGATCGGCTGATAGTCGAACACGCCGGCCTGCTCGGCCAGCTCGTCGCAGAACACGCGGGCTTCTTCGCGCGCCGACTCGGTGGCAAACCTTCGCAGCAGGATCAAGAGCGGCTCGGACACCGCAGCGTCGGTCTCGCAGATCGTCAGCACGCGCTCGACCATGCGGCGGCGCAGCCGCACGGCGCCGCCGATCGAGCCGATGAAGCCGATCTCGCCGCGCGCGGCCAGCGCGGCGCGGAACGCGGGATGCGTGGATTCCGGCAGGCCGGCGCGGGTCAACAGCGCGTTCAGGCTGCTGCCTGGCCCGTCATAGACGATGGCGGCGACGCGGCCCGGCGAAAGGCCGGACAATTCCACCAGCGCCTGGTCGAACAGATCGAGATTGCCGGAGAGTAGCGCGCGCAGAATCAGGCCGACGGTGAGCTGGCCGGCCTGGCGCAGATGGTGCACCAGGTCGCGCATCTCGTCACCGCGCGAACGCGACGCGATGTTGACGGTGGAGCGCGCCATCGCCTCGTCGGCGACGCGCCCGGCGCGTTCCGGCGACAGCCAGTTTCGCGCGACGACGAACCGCGTGAGCGTTTCCGAGAGTTTCGCGACCAGCGCCAGCCGCGTCGCCGCCGGCAGGCCGTCGAGCACCAGCATGGATTCTCTGATAGCAGCGAGATGGCCGTGGCGCACGACGATGCGGTCCCACGAGAAGTCGGCCATTTCGGCGAACGGATTTTCGATCAGCTCGAGCGCTGCGGCGGCGGAGCCGACTTCGGCGATGGCGGCGCACACCGACGCCGGCAACGTGTTGCGGCGCGCGATGGCGCATTGCAGCTCGCTGTTCCCGGTGGCGACGATATCGACCAGATCGGCGTCAATGAGCAGCGGAGAGAATTCGAGCACGGGCAGCGCCACCGCGGCCTGATCGACCGACAGCGCCTGCACGATGGCGGCGGGAGCGGACGGCGCGCGCGCAAACACCTCGGCCATGGCCTGGCGTACTAAGGGAGAGGGATCGTCGAGCAGCATCAACAGCGCGCCTTCGGCGGCGGCGCGGTCGTCTGCCGACAGATCGGAAAACATCCAGGCCCGCGCCAGAGAGCGCGTCGCCTCGGCGCGTTCGCTGGCGGGAGCGGTTCGTACCCAACTGATAAACTGCCGAACGATCATGGCCCTGCCGGCTACTACGCAACTTGAAAGACATCGTGACGCGATGCCACTGTCAGACAAAATAAACCATGCCGCTTAACAAAGGGTTCACCATAACCGGTTGGGTTTATTGACGTTTCGTTAAGGGTACGAGGACGGCCGCGGACACCCTCCCCTGGAGGGGGAGGGTCGATGAGCAGCACGCGAAGCGTGATGCGCATCGGGGTGGGGTGAAGTGTTTTGCTCGAACGCTGCCGTTGTCACCCCACCCCGCTCATCGCGATGCTGCGCATCGTGATGAGCGACCCTCCCCCTCCAGGGGAGGGTGAACGGAGCACCGTCGCTTCTACGAAGTGTAGTTTAACTACTGAACGCGCCGGCGCGGTCGCTGAACAGGTCGAGCGGCTTGGGCACGCCGACCTCCGGCGTCTTCGGCAATGCGACCGACGTCAGCGATCCGTTGTTGCCCCACAATTCCTGCACCGCCTTCGACACCGGCTCGGTGCGCTCGCCGCCCTGGAACAGCGAGCGGAAGATCGGCGCTTCCTGCGCCTTGCTCGAAGGATCCGACGCGAAGCTCGCCACCTGGGCGGTGTTGAGATCGGGAAAACGCGACAGGAAGGAGGCGTTGCTGGCCGTCGCGGAAGGCGCCACGGCCTGCGGCGTCATCACGCCGGCGGAGGCCATCGCGGTCTTGGTGGCCGACGATTGGGCGGCGCTGTCGTAGCGCGTCGACAGCACCGAATAGACCTGCGAGACGCTGCGCGCGCCGCCGCTCTTGTCGTAGAAGATCGACGTATTGGCCGCAGCCGCTTTCGGAAACAGCGCCGCGCCCGAGGCGCCCGGATTGTTCTCGGCTGAATTGATCAGCTTCGAGGCGCCGTTCACCCCCATGAAATGAGCCATGTAGAGTTCGGCGTCGGTGGGACGGCGACCGATCGCGCCGGTGAGCTTGAAGCTGTTGGACTGCGTCAGCACGCCGGCCATCGCCGAGCTGGCGACGGGATCGTCGCGCAGCTTCAGGATCTCGGCCTTGGCCGCGGGGTCGGAGACCGAATAGCTGCCGGAATCGGATTTCTGGATCGCGTCGGCATACTGGCCGTAGCCGAGCTTGGCGCCGGCTTCCTTGACGGTGCCGAGCCAGGTCTGGTCGATGAACTGGAACAGCCCCTTGGCCGACGACGTCGAGGCGGTCGCTGACGGATTGAGGTTGGATTCCATCTTGGCGGTGGACAGCAGGTATTCGAAGCTGGTGCCGGTGGTGGTGGCAGCCTGCTTGATCGCGCCCGTCACCTGACTGCGCGAGGACGAACCTGCTGATGCGATGCTGGTCAGATCGACCGCCATGTCGTGGTGCTCGCTCCCGGAGCCGACCGCCCGGCCTGCCCGCGCTGTCAGCAGCACGGGAGCCTTGGACACCTTGGGCAATCGTGGTTAAGCCGGGGTTAATGCGACCGCTGCGAGTGCCGTTGCGATCTGAGGTAGAATCTTCAGCGGACGTTAATCCGGCATTGTTTCAATGCGTGTCTGGATTCGGACGACGCGGCCACGCCGCCGGAAAGTACGCCATGACAGCCATCGCCAGCGCGACGAATTCGGCATCGCCCGCCAAGGCGGCCACGCCCGCATCTACAGCCTCGTCGGCCAAGCCCGCAGCGCCCGCGGCTGCCGGCGCGGTGGTCGTCGAACTCTCCGATCGCGCCAAGGCGCTGCTCGACAAGGCCAAGGCCGATCAGGCCGCGGCCGAAACCATCACCGAGACCTTCGACGAGAGGCTGGTCAAGCGCACCGATGCGCTGAGCGAGAAGCTCTCCAAGATCTTCGACAAGATGAACATCCCGCCGGAATACGCCACGCACCTGAAGGTCGACAAGTTCGGCAATGTCAGCGCCGAAGGCCCGTGGAAGGAGAAGATAGAGAAGATGTTTCGCGATTCGCCGGAGCTAGCGAAGGAGCTGAAGGACGTCTCCGGTCTCAACTCCTTGAAGGCAGCGCAGACGGCGCTCGACATGTACAACGAGGCCAGGAAATCGTCGAACAAGCAGGAGCAGGCCGAGGCCTGGAAGACCTACAACATCCGCTCGATCAATATCCAGGCGTTGTCCGGTGTCATGACCATGAAGGACGGCAAACTGCGCTCCGCCGCGGTGGACTACATCGACATGCTCGCCGACCCCAACGGTCTGGCTTCCGGCAAAAGCGGCAAGGCGGTCACGGAACGGCTGGTGTAGCGATCGCGCCGCGTTTCCCGGACGCGGTGCAGCGTGAAACGCTGCTCCGCAGATCCGGGATCCCGGTTTCTTCTTCCCACAACCGGGACCCCGGCTCTGCGGAGCACCACGCCGCGAAGACGCGGCGCAGTGCACCGCGTCCGGGGAACGCCGACTACTTCGGGTCGGAATACACCTTCGCGGGATCGAACACCTGCTCCGCATCGACGAACGACACTTTCGCCGCGCCATCGTCGCCCTTTGTCACCGCGCGGTAGAAGCACGAGCGGCGGCCGGTGTGGCAGGCGGCGCCGGCCTGCTCGACCTTGATCCAGATCGCATCCTGGTCGCAGTCCATCCGCATCTCGACCACGCGCTGGACGTGGCCCGAGCTCTCGCCCTTGCGCCACAGCGCCTTGCGCGAGCGGCTGTAGTACCAGGCGTCGCCGGTGGCGATGGTTTTTCGCAAAGCTTCGTCATTCATGTGCGCGACCATCAGCACATCGCCGGTGACAGCGTCGGTGGCGACGCAGGTAACGAGCCCGGCGGCGTCGAACTTTGGGGTCAGCGCGAGGGATTCTTCGAGGGTGTGATTGTGAGACACGGCGGTCTTTCAAAAATTCGAAGGGGCTCTTCCTTCCTTCTCCCCTTGTGGGAGAAGGTGGCACGGACGAAGTCC
>NZ_JAQGJD010000140.1 GCF_028290785.1 Tardiphaga sp.
CGACAAGGTCGACGGCGCGATGGCTTCCATTGTCGGCCAGATCCGCTGTACCGATTCCGGCCGCTGGCCGGTGCAGCGCGAGTTCAACCGCCGCATGAAGCTGCGTTTCCAGGAAGAAGGCATCGAGATCTTCAGCGGCGGGCAGACCATCCTGATGCCGGTGCCGATGCAGGAAGCGCCCGAGGCGACCGACGACGGCAGCGCCGAAGCCGATCGACCGGCGCGGCGGCTGGGTCGGGCGTAACGGCTGGATTTACGACAGCTCCGGCGGAATGGTCCTCGACGGTGGCAGCTAGTGTAGAACGCTGTTGCCCGGCCGGACCGTATCGCCACGTTCCGCCCGGGCATAGAGCTGCTGTAATTCCGATTCCAGTTGCTCGTTGACCAGCAACAGGGCTTTCAATGCCCCGCGCAGGTCGCCGTCGCAGGTAGCGATGATCTCGTCGATGGCGATGTCGGTCCGCTCGGGGGGCATGGAAGCTTCTCCGGTTTCAGTCAGGATATTTTTCCCGTCAAATCCGGAAAGAATACGACAACAGGGTCCGCGGCCCTGTGGATAGCGTGGATAGTTCCGGGCCCGCGACATCGCGTCCCCGGGCCGTGGCGAAACCGGGCGCGCCGCCTATATGAAGCCGATACCTCCTTCGGGCTCCCTTCGGTGAGAAAATTCGTGATCGTTCTGATGGCTCTGTTGGTCGTTCCGCTCGGCGTGTCGGCGGCGAAATACTATTGGTTCGGTGACCGCTCGGTGAACTGGCAGAGCGCGGACCGCTCCAGCGCCGGATTGCTGCCGCAGCCCGCCGCGCATCCGGAGGCGCTGGTCCGCGTGTTTGCCGCCCGTACGGTGCGCTGGCGCGGCATCTTTGCCGTCCACACCTGGCTGGTGTTCAAGGAAAAGGGCGCCTCGCGCTATACCCGCTACGACTACACCGCCTGGGGCGAGCCGATCCGCGTCAACGGCTTTGCCGCCGATGGCCGCTGGTTCGGCGACGCGCCGATCGCACTCGCCGCCGCCGATGGCGACGCTGCCGCATTGATGATCCCGAAGATTGAGGCGGCGATCGCCAGCTATTCGTTCCGCGCCTATGGCGACTACCGGGCGTGGCCGGGACCAAATTCCAATACGTTCGTGGCCGCGGTGCTGTCGGCAGTCCCAGAACTGCAGGTGGCGCTGCCGCCGACCGCCATCGGCAAGGATTTTCCGTGGAGCGGCGAAGCCTTTGGCTGGACGCCGTCCGGCACCGGCGTCCGCGCCACCCTGGGCGGCTATCTCGGCCTCACGGTCGGGTGGGTCGAGGGGCTGGAGGTCAATTTGCTCGGCGCAGTGTTCGGCCTGGACATCCGCCGCCCCGCCATCAAGCTGCCCGGCATCGGACGCCTCGGCGTCAGTGCGTGAGTAGACGGCCGCGAAACCGATCTGACGCGGCTGCGTAGCTCCATCGTGCCAAAAGTTCCCCGGATCCTGATCATGCTGTCTGTCTATGCGGCGACCGCGCTGCTCGTGCTCGCGCTGATCACGCAGGTAGGCGTTTACGTGCTGCAGCAGAAATATCCGGCGCAGGGTTGGTTCGTCGATGTCGCGGGCGGCCGGCTGCATGTGGTCGACATCGGGCCCCGGGAGGGCGCCGGTCCGCCCATCGTGCTGATCCACGGCGCCACCTCTAATCTCGGCACCATGCGGGTGCCGCTCGGCGACCAGCTTGCGAGGACCCATCGCGTCATCCTGATCGACCGCCCGGGCCACGGCTGGAGCACCCGCGACGATCTGCCAAATTCGTCGCCGGCGATGCAGGCGAAGATGATCGACGAGGCGCTCGGCCAGCTCGGCATCGACCACGCGATCGTGGTGGTGCATTCACTGGCCGGCGCGCTGGGGCTGCGACTGGCACTGGATTATCCGCAGCGCGTCTCGGGGCTGGTGACCCTGGCCGGCGTGGCCTATCCGTGGCCCGGCGGCGTCGGCTTCTACAACAAGGTGGTGACCACGCCGGTGATCGGGCCGCTGCTGGCTTACACCATCACGCTGCCGCTCGGCCTAGTGCTCGCCGGACCCGGCACCCGCGCGGCATTCCTGCCGCAAGTGATGCCGGAGGGCTATGTGCAGGCCAGCGCGGTTCCCCTGGTGCTGCGCCCCCAAGAATTTCTCGCCAATGCCTGGGATCTGGTCACGCTGAAAGCGGCGGTTGCCGAACAGGCGCCGCGGTACGGCGACATTCGGGTGCCCATGCTGGTGATGACCGGCGATACCGACACCACGGTGTTCCCCGACGTCCATTCCCGTCGCCTCGCCGCGACAGTGCCCGGCGCCAGGCTGATCGTGCTGCTGAATGTCGGCCACATGGTGCAAAACGCCGCCCCCGACCTTATCTGCCGTGAGATCGAGAACATGATGGCGGCGGCCGACACAAAACCGACGGCCGCGTCGCGCTAGCGTGCGTTCTCGACCGGTTTCCAACCACAGCAGGAGAATTGCATGACCACGACTTTTGGATCGGCCAAGTGGAAGGGCGGCATCAAGGACGGCATCGGGTCGATCTCGACCAAGAGCGGCGCGCTTGCGGACTATCCCTATGGATTCGCCAGCCGCTTCGAAGGCAAGCCCGGCTCCAATCCCGAGGAGCTGATCGGCGCGGCGCATGCCGCCTGCTTCACCATGGCGTTGTCGCTGATCCTCGGCGAAGCCAAGCTCACCGCCGAGTCGATGGAGACCAAGGCCGACGTCACGCTGGAGAAGCAGGGCGACGGTTTCGCCATCACCAAGGTGCACTTGACGCTGTCGGCGAAGATCCCCGGCGCCGACCAGGCGAAGTTCGAAGCACTCACCGCAATGGCCAAGGCCGGCTGCCCGGTGTCGAAGCTGCTGAATGCCGAGATAACGCTGGACGCGACGCTGCTGGGCTGAGGTAACGTGTCATTCCGGGATGCGTCCTTAGCGCCAACGGCGCTGAGGGCGCAGACCCGGAATCTCGAAATGTTTTGAACATCTTGGGATTCCGGGTTCGCTCGCAGCTATCGCTGCGCGCGCCGCGGAATGACAAATGACTACACTTCCGTGCCGCGGCCGGCCGACAAAGTGCACGGTTCATGGCGTTGTCATAAAGTAGCTGGTGCGCGGGACAATCCAGACTCCTTCTGTCAGGACCAGCGACGGCTTTGTCGCGCGCCTGCCGTTCCAGTCCTTGGTCATGCAGTTGTTCGGGCCGACCGCAGTCGTGCCCTTGCCCGCCAGCACGGCGTCGAGCCAATTTGCAAAATTCGGTTGAGAGTTGTTCGCAAGGTGTGACTTGTTGTCCTGCACAACAGGGGCCTCGCCAAGTTTCAGCAGTGTGACGATCAGCGCGGTCTTGCTGTCGTCATCCGAAGACGGACCGTCGCTCAAGCGCAGTAGCTGCGTCTTCATTTCAGCGATGACAGCCGGACTGGCGTGGCCGATCCGGCAAATGGCAAGCACCGGCATCAACCGTCGGTATCCTCTGGTCGCCATGTAGTCCGCTTCGTAGAAATCGAGAGTCTGCGCACCGGATGCAGCCTGGATTCGGGCATATAACGTGGGAAACTGATTCCTCGACATCCCTTCGAGAAAGTAGGCGAACAGGGGGGCAGCCACTTTCGCAAAGGCGCCGTCTGGAAGCGCGGTCAACGCCCGTGCGAGGCTTTCGTAGCGGAATGTGTATTCCTGTGCATCGTCGTGCGTCGGCTTGACGTTGCTCAACTCGATGAAGCGGTTGGCCATGGCTTCGGCCAGTGGCGCCAGACGGGCCGGATTTTGAGCGACCGTATATCCCATACGCATAGGCACTTTCGGATACCCTCCCTCGGCGAGGTCCTGCATCAACGCAAACATCCTGTCCTCGACGCGCTGTGGCTCCCCGGCAAGCCAAGCCACGGTGGCGTCGTTCTCCGGATAGCCGCGAAAGCCTGCGGCCGTATATTTCGGAAGTCCCAGCATGACGCTCTCTGGCCCATCGAAGCGTTCGCGGTCGATGCTGTCCGGGACCGTGTCGAGAACCGTATGCGATCTCATGAAGTCGGCGCCGCATTTCCAAGCAGCCGGATTGCTGATCAGGCCGCAGCCGACAGCGAGGCCGGGGAGAACTGGCAGGCGCCAGACCGATGCAGTCGTGAAGCTGCCGACGACCTTGCCGTCGAGCTTCAGCTGCGATGTCGCTGTGCTGATTCCGCGCTTGTGCTTCCATATCTCCTCGTCCCCGAGCTTGACGATCGCCACGATCCTTTCCGGCGGTGCTTCCGGGAAACGCAACAGGCAGGCGTTGTCGAGCGATGTGTTTCCGAACGAGACTCCGGATGTCTGAATTCGGAGCAGGCCATCCTTGGGAAGCTTGCACTGGTCGCGGTGGATCAACCGGACGGCGACATGTTGTTCCGGCTGAAAGTTTGCGTTCGGCTCATAGGCCACGGCGATTGCATGGGTAGATACCAGCGTTTGCGCCGCCGGCGTGACAAGCGAGTACTCGTCGGCCCGGAAATCGATTACCTTGGCCGAATTGGACATGCGCAGCGCGGCGGAAACGTGTGCCATGTCGATGGTCTGATAGGCATAGAGCACGTAGTAGCTGCCATAGGCGATCAGCGGAATTGCGATGAAGGCGCGTGGAATGCGACGAAGCCCTCCTTCGATGGCGAGTGCCAGCAGGAATATATGAACCAGCATGCCGGTCCACACCGGGCCTCCGAAGATCATAAGAAAGACGCCGGTGACGGGGAAGACCTGCAGGGCCAGCAAGATGGCGATCGCGATCAGCGCGATGCCCGAGACTGTCTTCAACATCGTCGCTATCGCCCCATTTGCCCGATGACTGGATATCACCTGTGGTAGCGAGGGGGCGTTAAGGTGCCGCTAAACGGACGCTTCAATTAAGCTAGAAGTCCCCGTCGCGCCCGGTGCCGACAAACGCAATCCGCACCATGTTGGTCGCCCCCGGCGTTCCGAGCGGCACGCCGGCGACGATGATGACGCGCTCGCCGGCCCGCGCAAAACCGTCGCGGAACGCGATGCGGCCGGCGCGCTCTACCATGTCGTCCTGATCCTTGGCGTCTTCCGCCACCACGCAGTGCACGCCCCACACCAGCGACAGTTTTCGCCCGGTAGAGAGGTTCGGCGTGATCGCCACCACCGGCGGCTTCGGACGTTCGCGCGCCACGCGCAGCGCGGTGGAGCCCGAACTGGTCCAGCAGATGATGGCGGACAGATCGAGCGTCTCGGCGATTTGTCGCGCGGCGTCGGCAATGGCGTCGCCGGCGGTCGGTTCCGGGTCGGGCCGCTGCGCCATGAGCACAGTGCGATAGGTCGGATCGCGCTCCACCTCCTCGCCGATCCGGTTCATGGTCGCGACCGCCTCCATCGGGAATTTCCCGGCGGCGGATTCCGCCGACAGCATCACGGCGTCGGCGCCTTCATAGATCGCTGTGGCCACGTCGGAGACTTCGGCGCGGGTCGGCACTGGGCTCTGGATCATCGATTCCAGCATCTGGGTCGCCACCACCACCGGCTTGCCGGCGCGGCGCGCCATCCGCGTCATACGCTTCTGCAGGCTCGGCACCCGTTCCAGCGGCAGCTCGACGCCGAGGTCGCCGCGCGCCACCATCAGCGCCTCGGAGGCATCGAGAATGTCGTCGAGCCGGTCGATCGCCTGCGGCTTCTCGATCTTCGACATGATCGAGGCGCGGCCGCGCACCAGCCGGCGGGCCTCGGTGACGTCGTCGGCGCGCTGCACGAAGGACAAAGCCACCCAGTCGATCCCGGTCTCCAGCGCCGCCTCCAGATCGAGGCGGTCCTTCGGCGTCATCGCCGACACCGGCAGGTCGGTGTCCGGCAGGCTGACGCCCTTGCGGTCGGAGATGCGGCCGCCGATCACCACGCGGGTGACGGCGCGGTCGGAGCTGGCTTCCTCGACGATCAGCCGCAGCTTGCCGTCGTCGATCAGCAGCGCATGGCCGGGACGCAGCGCCATCAGGATTTCCGGATGCGGCAGTTGCACCCTGGTGGCGTCGCCGGGCGCCGGACTGGAATCGAGGATGAAGGTCTCGCCGTTCTTGAGCTGCACGCCGCTTTCGGCAAAGGCGCCGACCCGCAGCTTGGGGCCCTGCAGATCGACCAGGATGCCGATCGGACGGCCGTAGCTGCTCTCGACGTTGCGGATGGTCTTCACCAGCTCGCGCATCTTGTCGTGCGAGGTATGGCTCATATTGATCCGGAACACGTCGGCGCCGGCCTCGAACAGCTTGCGGATCATGGCGCTGTCGGAGGAGGCCGGCCCGAGCGTGGCCAGGATCTTGATACGGCGCTGGCGCCTCATGGCTTGGGACCGGGCGCCGTCGTTGCCGGCGGTAGTCCGGCGCCGCCGGGCGGCGTTCCGCCCGGCGCGCCGGGGATGTTCGGGAAGCCCTGTCCGGGTGGCCCAGCCGGTCCGCCGGGGATGCCCGGCAGCCGCGGTGGCTGCTCGTTGGTCTCGGTCAGTTGCACGGTCCAGGCGCGCTGCTCGCCGGTATCGACCTCGAAGAAGCCGGTGCGGTCGAAGCCGCGCGCCAGGCAGTTCTCGGTGCCCTTGATGGTGAATTCCTTGTCGCGCGAGCACATGAAGGCCTGGCCGGACCATTCGCCGCCGCGGTCATAGTCGAGCGCATAGATGTAGTAGAAGCGCGCCACCAGGGTGCCGCGCAGCAGCGTTTCACAGGCCCGCGACGACACGTTCCACCAGCCTTCGGTGGTCCAGCCCTCGGCGTCCTTGTAGCCCAGCGCGATGCCGACCCGGCTTGAGGTGTTGTTGCAGAGCCGGAAGTCCGCGGCCGCGGGGCTGGCCCACAGGCACATCCAGGCGAGCGCCAGCGCCGGCAACAGGCCGGCGATCAGGCTGCGACGCAATACGGGGCGGCAAAGAGAATCTACAAACATCATCGGGCGAAGCTATATCAATTTCATTGAAGATTTCGCGTGGCCCGTCGGAGCTGTCAACGGTCGCGGAACCTGATTATCGGGCTGCGCCTGTCTGCGCGGCGATCTGGCAAAATCTGTGACAGCGCCCATGTTAGACTGGTAGCGGCATAACAGCGAGACCGAGCATGGCAATTGACGATACCACCCAGACCGAGCTGGAAGCCGCGGTTTTCCGCCGTCTGGTTGAACATTTGCGCAATCGCCCCGACGTGCAGAACATCGACCTGATGAATCTCGCCGGCTTCTGCCGCAACTGCCTGTCGAACTGGTTGAAGGACGCCGCCGACGCCAAGGGCGTCGAACTGAGCAAGGACGCCAGCCGCGAGGCGGTCTATGGCATGCCCTACGAGGACTGGAAGAAGCTGCACCAGGCCGAGGCCAGCCCGCAGCAGCTCGAGGCGATGAAGAAGGCGTCCGCCGGCCACTGACGGTTCCCCCGTCATTGCGAGGAGCGAAGCGACGCGGCAATCCAGGGGCCACGAACGGTAAAGAACTGGATTGCTTCGTCGCAAGGGCTCCTCGCAATGACGGCTGAGAGTAATGGTCAAGGATCTTGGGCATTCAGACGGTATTAACCGCGTATTATTCCCGTGGTGCTGTGGATGTCGGTGATGGCGGCTTGACCTGAGTCGCCTCAGCAACGAAGTGTCATCTCGAAAAACGGGCCCCTCCGGCGGCCTGTCCCCGCCTTCCCACATCGGTTTTATCAGGAGTATCCATGGCCACCTCAGCAGCGTCCGTTCTGGACGATCAGGCGACGCATTCCTTCGCCAAGGACCAGCTCAAGGCCATCGTCGAGCGCATCGAGCGTCTGGAAGAAGAGAAAAAGACGATTTCCGACGACATCAAGGACGTCTACGGCGAAGCCAAGGGCAACGGCTACGACGTCAAGGCGCTGCGTACCATCATCCGCATGCGCAAGCAGGACGCCAACGAACGCGCCGAGCAGGAAACCATCCTGGATACGTATCTGCAGGCGCTGGGGATGCTGTAAGGCGCTTTCTTCCCTCTCCCCTCGTGGGAGAGGGTGGACGCGCGATAGCGCGGCCGGGTGAGGGGTAGTCGCGGGCGCTGAGCCCGGTCACCCCTCATCCGACGCGGACTTCGTCCGCGCCACCTTCTCCCACAAGGGGAGAACGAGGAAGAAGCCTAGCCAATTCGAATCCAGAATGTGGACTTGCGCCTCAGCGCAGCGATGCCGTGCGCACGAACGGCGTGGTCGTTAGCGTGGCGCCGATCGAGCCGGTGAAGTGCTCGCAGACCAGGCCGAGCTGCGGATCGTCCGAGAAGCTCATCGCCACCACCGCCTGCGGCTTGGTGAAGTGCGCGCGCAGGACGGTGAGGTCGCTGTCGCCCATGACTGTCGATGACATCGAGGTGCTGGCGCTGGGCGCGACGATCATCGCGCGCATCCAGACATTGTCATCGGGCACGTTGGCGGCGGCGAGACGGGTCGAGATGGTCACGACGCGGCCCTGTCCCTGCGCATTCTTGCCGACCACGGTGGTAATGTTGTTCACGGCCATCGGATTGCGCGCCACCGGCGTGGGTCGCAGGCCGCGCGGGATCGGCGCGCTGGCGGCGACCACCTGGGTGCGATCGACCGGCGACGATGTTGGCGGCGCATAGGCCATCGCTTTGGCGAAAGCGCTTTCCGCGGGCTGCTGATCGACCGCATTGGCGAGCGCCTGGCGGGCGGTGAGGGCGGCGACGAGCTGCGGCTCGGCCTGCTTCGGCGTCGCCGGCATTTCATCCCAGAAGCCGCGGGCATTGATGATGTCGGCCGGGGACTGCAGCTTCGAAGCGGCGATGTCGCCGGGCGGGCGCGGCAGCGGATTGCCGTCGGAAGCCATCTTCGGCGCAGGCGCAGCAGGTGCCGCCGCTGGGGCGGGGAGCGTCTGCGCGTCAGCCGAAGCGACCTGGAAAGTGGTTGCCCGTGCCGGCTTGGCGCGCGGCATCGGCACCGGCTCGGCGGGTTTCGTGGGCATCGCCGCGGCCATCAGGCCAACAGTGGAAGGCTTGGCGGGCGCAATGGCGGGACCGGCGCCTTCTTCTTCATCGTCGTTCGATTTGCGGGAGAACAGCGAGGCGAGCAGGCCGGGCTTGCTCTTGGACGTCGTCACACTGTCGCCGTCGCCGCGCTTCTCGATGTCGGCCATTGCCAGTTCGTAGCCGGGCAGCGGATTGCCGTCGGACGGCACATGCACGGTGCGGCCGTTCGGGAACACCCGGGCCAACTGGTCGTGGGTCATGCGCGGCCAGTGCCGGATGCTGCCGGTGTCGAGATGCACGAAGGGCGAACCGGAGGTCGGGTAGAAGCCGACGCCGCCACGCTGCAGGCGAAGCCCGGCGAAGCGAATCTGCTCGAGCGGCACGTTGGGAATGAAGAAGTCCATGGCGTGGCCGAGCATGTGCTGGCTGGCGCGGGCGACGCCGGAGGAACGGCGGCGGAGCATGGCGTTGGTGGCGGGGGAACGATAGGCGGAGATGATCTGGATCGGTGCCTTGCCATCGACGTCGCGGTAGACTTCCCAAAGGATGTCGAACAGCCGACGGTCCATGGTGGTCTGGTCCTGGCTGCGCCAGTCGCGGAGGAAGTGGTTGATCTGCTTCATCGCGTCGTCGTCGTAGCGGCCGCTGCGCTTGAACGTGACGGTGAGGTCTTCGCCGGAATGGGTGTGGTGGAAGGAGAGCGTGCGGGTCTCGTCAAGCGCCGTGGCATTATGAACCGTGCCTGCGCTGGCGATCAGCATCAGCGACGTCACACTGGCCTGGAAGCCGGCGCGCGAAGGCAGCGATGTGAAACGGCGTGCGAAACCTGCCAGCACGGATGAGCCCACCCAAGTCGTACTCTCTCGCGACCCCATGTGGCGAAAGAGACTAAACGCAGTCCTAAATCAGGAGGGTTAACCAGGGTTTACCCTCCAGTCCCCGTCGGTTGTTCAAGCCGACCCTCAAACTTAACCCGCCGACTATGGCAAAAAATAGCCCTCTGCCGAAATGCAGATGGAGAATGGTTAACCTAGGTTAACAAGCGGGCCACGAAAAAGGGCTTCACCCGACGATGAAGCCCTTGATCCAGATGGATAATTCCGATTCGAGCGAAAATTAACGCGTCACCGTGCGGCGCGGCTTCTGGCCCGGCGCCATCGGCGGCGGGGTCGGGCCGCCGAACAGGCGTTCGAAGAATGAGGGGCCGCTCGAGGCGCTGGCGCCCGGTCCGTTGTCGTTGAACGCGACGCCCTGCGGAATGTCGGCGCGGGGGCGGGCGTAGCTCGGCTGCGAGTGGGCAACCACGCTTTCCAGATCCTTGCCCTTGGTGTTGCGCAGGATCGACAGCATCTGCGCGTCGCGGCCATAGATGTCGTTGCGCAATTGCAGTTTGCCGGAATCATCGACCCAGGCGGTCTGGTAGGTGATGTTGACGGGGATCGGCGTCGGGAATTTGAGGTCGATTTCGCTGCTGCCGTACATCGAGCGAATTTTTTCCGGGGTGTAGCGGTCGCCGGGCATGGTGATGTTCAGCAGGGTCGCAGCGTACTGGTCCGGGTTCTGTACGCGCATGCAGCCGTGGCTGAAGGCGCGGACGTCACGGGCGAACAGGTTCTTGTCCGGGGTGTCGTGCTGATAGACCAGGAACTTGTTCGGGAAGTTGAAGCGGATGCGGCCGAGCGCATTGGCCTCGCCGGGCGGCTGCGCAATGTGGATGCTGCCGTCGGGGTTGCGGGTCAGCTTGAGGCCCATGCGCTGCAGGACGGTGGGGTCCTGCTGCAGCGCCGGCAAATATTCGTTGTAGATGATCGACGGCGGCACGTTCCAGGTCGGGTTGACCGTGATGTACTTCATCGTCTCGGTCAGCAGCGGCGTGGCGTGCTGGCCGACCTTGCCGACCACCACGCGCGTGGTCCAGGCCTGGGTGTCGTTGTGCATCACCTTGAGGCTGAAGTCGGGGATGTTCAGCATCACATAGGCGTTGCCGATCGAGGCGGCGCCGAGCTGGCGCGGCAGCCAGCGCCAACGCTCCATATTGACGATCAAGGTGTCGATCTGGCGGTCGCGCTTCGGCGAGTTCATCGCGCGCACGGTGGCCTCGTCGAGCACGCCGGTGGCCTTCAGCTCGTTGCTGGCCTGGTATTTGCGGACCGCCTCGGCGACCGCAGCATCGTACTTGGTGTCGCCGGCGTTCTCGACATTGAGCTTGGCGCGCAGCAGAGGCACGCGGGAATCTTCCATCACGGCCGCGGTCGGGTTCTTCTTGGTCGGCTTGACGAACTTCAGCGCCGGACCTTCGCCGATCGGCCGAATCGGCATGGCGCTCTCGCCGCGCAGCTCTGCCAGCTTCTTCTTCAGTTCCTGATACGCCTTGTGCGGCGGATTGTAGCTGTCCAGCGCGATCGAGGCGTTGCGCGCGGTCGAGACGTTGACCAGCACTTCATAGGGATCGGTGGGGTGCTCGGGGAAGGCGATGTCGCCGGAGATCTGCGACCAGTGCATACGGCCGCTCTGCGCCTGGCGGGCGTAGTCCAGCACGCTCGAAGTCAGCTTGATTTCGGCTTCGGCCAGCGCGTCGGGCGTGGTGGCAGCGGCGAAATCCGGCACCGGATAGTCCGCGGCGCTGAGGCCGTCGGAACCCGCATCCTGCAGGCGGGCGATCACGCCCTTGGCGGCGGTGGTTACGCTGCCGTTCTGCGTCCACAGCGGGGCGTAGTCACGCGCGATGTAGAACTTCTCGACCGCGGCGCGCTCGCCCTTGCGATCCAGATATTTGGATGACTTGGCAGCGACCATCTCGCGCAGCTTTTCGGCCACCGGCTGATCGCTCGATGTAACAGTGGTCGCCGGCTTGGCGACGTCCTTTGCCGTTTCCTTGGCCGGCTCGGCTGCGGGCGTCGCCGCAGGCGCGGTGGCCGTGGCAGCAGGGGGCGTCGCGACCGGCGCGGTCGCCGTATCGCTCGGCTTCACCGGCGTGTCGGACGATGTTGCGCCGATTGTCGTTCCCGACGTCTTGCTCGCATCGGGCACCGACGCGGTGCTGTCGAGCTTGATGTCGGCGGCGGTCGGTGGCGGGACGTTGGCGGGTTCGGGGCGCGGTACGGCGGCGTCGATCGCCAGTTCCGAGACGCTGTCGCGGGGGGATGGGGTCTGCGCGAAAGCGGCGCTGGCGGACACCGTCAGGAAGGTCGCGGCCACGGCCATCAGCACGCGGTCAAATCCGGAACGGCCGCTCGAAGTGTCACGCATTCTCGCATCCCTCGTGTGAAGCTGCTCCGGCATGGAGCAGTTCCTGGTCTCGCATCACTGCTTCGGCTGAAGCGCCTGCGCTGTCGGTCTGCACGCACAATTCATACGCAGACGATACACGCCGATGCCAGTCACGCGCGGCACCAGGCACTCATGACAAACTGACTGCAACATAACCCTTTTGCAACGTATTCCGCTGAACTGACCCTGCTTTTGGTCAGTGTGTCACCGCGCCGCCACGGTTCGAAGTTCCCTGCAATCGCAACGGCCTGTTCGATCGCGCGGCGTACGATCGTGTCAGCCGATCTGTTCAGATTCTAAACCCGGCGCATCCTTTTCAGCGGCTTCATCGAGCTTACGGTACAGCGTTGAACGGCCGATTTTAAGGCGGCGTGCGACTTCCGACATCTGGCCGCGGTAATGCGCGATGGCGAAGCGGATGATCTCGGCCTCCATCTCTTCCAGCGGCCGGACCTCGCCGCTCAAAGTCAGCATCGAAAGGCTGCCCGCGGCGGCCATGGGATAGGGCGGTGCCTCGATGCCGGGGGCGATATTGGGCGCGGTGGTATGAAACGCCGGCTCCAGCAGCAGCGGTTCGCCGGACGGACCGGCAATGCCCGGCGCCTGCGCTGCGGCCTGCGGAAAGTCGGGGAGGCCGAGCTGGTCGCCTTCGCTCATCACCACGGCGCGATAGACCGCGTTTTCCAGCTGGCGGATGTTGCCGGGCCAGTCGAGTTGCGTCAGCAGCGTCATGGCGTCGCCGCTAATGCCGGTGATCGGCCGGTTCTCTTCGGCGCAGAACCGCGCCAGGAAATGCCGCAGCAGATGCGGGATGTCCTCGCGCCGCGAACGCAGCGGCGGGATTGTCAGCGGCAGCACGTGCAGGCGGTAAAACAGGTCCTCGCGGAACTGGCCTTCCTTGACGCGGTCGAGCAGCTTGCGATTCGTCGCCGAGACGATGCGGACATCGACTTTGACTGGCTTGCGGCCGCCGACGGCTTCAACGGAACCCTCCTGCAGCGCGCGCAGGAGCTTGACCTGCGCCGCCAGCGGCAGCTCGCTGACCTCGTCGAGAAACAGCGTGCCGCCGGAGGCTTCGACGAACTTGCCGAGATGGCGTTCGGTGGCGCCGGTGAACGAGCCTTTTTCGTGCCCGAACAGGATCGACTCCACGAGGTTGTCAGGGATAGCGCCGCAGTTGACCGCGACGAACGGCTTGCTGGCGCGCTCGCCGGAGCCGTGGATGGCGCGCGCGATCAGCTCCTTGCCGACGCCGGATTCACCCTCGATCAGCACGGGAATGGTTGAGGTCGCCGCCTTACGCGCGGTGCGCAGCACGTTGTCCATCGCCGCAGAGCGGGTGATGATGTCCCTGAAGGTCAGCTTGCCTTCGCGGCTGTGCTTGATGCGCTGCAACTCGCCCTTCAGCGCGCTGGCGTTGAGCGCGTTGCGCAACGACACCTGCAGGCGCTCTACGCCGACCGGCTTGACCACAAAATCATGGGCGCCGGCGCGCATCGCCGACACCACATTGTCGATGCCGCCGTGCGCAGTCTGCACGATCACCGGCACCGCGAGCCCGGCGTCGCGAATCTTGGTCAGCACGCCCATGCCGTCGAGGCCGGGCATCACCAGATCGAGGACGACGGCGTCGATGGCCGGCGCGTCGGGATCGGTCAGCCGGGCGATGGCGGCGTCGCCGGAATCGACCACGACCACCTCGTAGCCGCTGCGCTGCACCATGTTCTCGACCAGACGGCGCTGCACAGCATCGTCATCCGCGACGAGGATTCGTTCGACCATGGTATACTCCAACGCGGCATTGTCCCGATTTGGAGCACCATGGCGGCGAAAGCGTTAACGCTTTCATAACGCCGGGGCGAGGTAGGCCGTCGCGTAGGGATAGACCTCGCGGAAGCCGCGATAGATCATGTCGCCGGCCACGTAGAGGATGATGGCGAGGCCGACATAGGCGATCCAGCGGTGGTTTTGCAGCAGCCGCGCGATGAAGCTGGCGGCGAGTCCCATCAGCGCGATCGACAGCGCCAGGCCGAAGATCAGGATGGTCGGATGCTCACGCGCGGCGCCGGCGACGGCGAGGACGTTGTCGAGCGACATCGACACGTCGGCCAGCGTGATCTGCCAGATCGCCTGGCCGAGCGTCTTGCGCGACCCGGCCGGCGTGCCGTCGGCGTTGAGCTGGTTTTCCAGCTCGTCGATATCGTGTGCCGGGCCGGCGCGCAGTTCGCGCCACATCTTCCAGCACACCCACAACAGCAATACGCCGCCGGCCAGCAGCAGGCCGATGATCTGCAGCAGTTGCACCGTGACGCTGGCGAAGCCGATGCGCAGGATGGTGGCGGCGATGATGCCGATCAGGATTGCCTTGCCGCGCTGCTCCTTGGGGAGGCCGGCGGCGGCGAGGCCGATGACGATGGCGTTGTCGCCGGCGAGCACCAGGTCGATCATCACGACCTGGAAAAGGGCAGTCAGGGCTTCAGGGGAAAATAGTTCAGTGAATAGTTGAGTCATTGGGGCCGCTCCGTTGAACGTCCTGTCCGACATCACAGTTCACATGAACTGTCAGAGGGGCCCGGGCCAGAACGCGATGGCTTCAAACCGCGGGCGACGCCCGCGGGGATTTTCTTCAGTCGGGTTGCTCCGACAGGGTGACCAGCCGGACCATCTGGTCCGGTTCGATCAGGATGGTGATACCGATGCCGACGAAGGTCAGCACCCCCGCGATGTCGAACCAGGTCGGACGTAGGCCGTCGCGGTGGCACAGCAGCGCGATGCCGGCGGTGGCCGCGGCCATCGCGAACATCAGCGTCGCCACTGCGGGAGCCAACGCATCGAGGGAAAGCATCGCTCGCAAAGCCAGCGCTGCCATCAACGTGACCAGCAGGACGGCCGCGAACAGTTCCTTGGTCCGGCCGGAGCCGGGGGTGGTGAAGCTGTTAGACCGGGTTCGGTCGATGAAGGCCATGCTGCATCTCGTCGCGCCCGTCGACGTTCACGCAGCCGGCCATCCGTGCTACGAAAAGTCGTCGGATCGATCAATTCATCCTAGATAGTTTCGTAATCATGAAACTTGAACGAGATCAAGTTAATTCCGCTGAAGCACGGCAGGGCAAGGCCGTGCCGGAGGCTCGGTTGTTGCGGAAGCAGGCGGGCGACTGGCTGAAAGCGCGCCGCGCCGCGGCCGGCCTGTCGCAAGTCGACCTCGCGGCAAAACTCGGTCTGAAATATTACACCTTCATTTCGCAGGTAGAGAACGGCTTCAGCCGGGTGCCGACCGAGACCATGCAGGCCTGGGCCACCGAACTCGGCCTCGACCCGTCCGCCTTCGCCAAGCATTTACTGGTCTATTACGAGCCGGAATTGCACCGGCTGCTATTCGGAACGAAGCCATGACAGTCATCGCATTCGAACGGACACGGATTGCCGGCGCCTGGAGCGCGGCGGAATTGAACACCCTCGTCGGTGCGCTGGCTGGCGCACGCGAGTGGGACACCGGCATCACCGAAAACGGCGACGCGCAGCTTTATCTGCTGGGACCGCGCCCCGATCAGGCCTGCGAACTGTGCGTGTCGCGGATCGGCGGGCGCTACATCCTGGAAGACGGCGCCGGCCGGCTGCTGTTCGAACACCGCAGCCTGCCGCTGGTGGCCATGCATGCCAGAACTGCGCTGCGCATCACGCGGTGGTCACTTGTCGCGCGGATGGTTGTGGTGTGGTGTACGATTCGCGATGTGGTCCACGACCGGATCGAACCCTTGCTTGGCGAGAGCGAAGAACTGCTGGCCCACCTGACGCCGCAGCTCGCCGCTTTCGTGTGACGGCTGCGCCTAACCGAAAGTGCCTATGACGAAATCTGCGACCGCCCGGACCGCCAAATCCTCTCGCAAGCCCGCTCCGGCCAAGGCCACCGCCAGCAAGGCGGCGCGCAAATCGTCAACCAAGGCACCGTCGAAGCCGAAGCCGACCAAACTGCCGGAATGGAATCTGGCCGATCTGTATTCGGCGATCGACGCCCCGGAGGTCGCCCGCGATCTGGACAGGATCGACGCCGACTGCGCGTCGTTCGAGGCGGACTACAAGGGCAAGCTCGCTGAGGAGACCGCAAAGCCCGGCGGCGGCGCCTGGCTCGCAGGCGCGGTGAAGCGCTATGAGGCGATCGACGACCTGGCCGGACGGCTCGGCTCCTATGCCGGGTTGATCCATGCCGGTGACAGCGTCGATCCGGCGATCTCGAAATTCTACGGCGACGTCTCCGAACGCATCACCGCTGCGTCGGTGCATCTGCTGTTCTTCGGCCTCGAACTGAACCGCGTCGATGACGCCGTGATTGAGCAGGCGATGCAGACGCCGGAGCTGGGTCACTACCGGCCATGGATCGAGGACAGCCGCAAGGACAAGCCGTATCAGCTTGAGGACCGCGTCGAGCAACTGTTCCATGAGAAGTCGCAGACCGGCTATGGCGCCTTCAACCGGTTGTTCGACCAGACCATCTCCGGCCTGCGCTTCAAGGTCTCCGGCCGCGAACTGGCGATCGAGCCGACGCTGACCATGCTGCAGGATCGGCTGCCTGCGAAGCGCAAGGCGGCCGGGCAGGCGCTGGCGAAAACCTTCAAGGCCAACGAGCGCACCTTCGCGCTGATCACCAACACGCTGGCCAAGGATAAGGAAATCTCCGACCGCTGGCGCGGTTTCGAGGACGTCGCGGATTCCCGGCATCTCGCCAACCGGGTCGAGCGCGAGGTCGTCGATGCGTTGGTCGGCTCGGTGCGCGTAGCCTATCCGCGGCTGTCGCATCGCTACTACGCCTTGAAGGCGCGCTGGTTCGGCAAGAAGAAGCTGGCGCATTGGGACCGCAACGCGCCGCTGCCGTTCGCCGCCACCGGCAGCATTCCGTGGAGCGACGCGCAGGACATGGTGCTGACTGCCTACACCGCGTTCTCGCCGGAAATGTCCGATATCGCCAAGCGCTTCTTCACCGACCGCTGGATCGACGCCTCGGTACGGCCGGGCAAGGCGCCCGGCGCGTTCTCGCATCCGACCACCCCGTCGGCGCATCCCTATGTGCTGATGAACTACCAGGGCAAGCCGCGCGATGTGATGACGCTGGCCCACGAACTCGGCCACGGCGTGCACCAGGTCCTGGCCGCCAGGAACGGCGCGCTGATGGCGCCGACGCCGCTGACCCTGGCAGAGACGGCCTCCGTGTTCGGCGAGATGCTGACTTTCAAGCGGCTGCTGTCGCAGACCAAGAATGCCAAGCAGCGCCAGGCGCTGCTGGCCGGCAAGGTCGAGGACATGATCAATACCGTGGTGCGGCAGATCGCGTTCTACTCCTTCGAGCGCGCCATCCACACCGAGCGCCGCAACGGCGAACTGACCGCCGAGCGGATCGGCGAGATCTGGATGAGCGTTCAGCAGGAGAGCCTCGGGCCGGCGATCGACATCAGGCCGGGCTACGAGAACTTCTGGATGTACATCCCGCACTTCATCCATTCGCCGTTCTACGTCTACGCCTATGCATTCGGCGACTGCCTGGTGAACTCGCTTTATGCCGTATACGAAAACGCCCAGGAAGGCTTTGCGGAGCGCTACCTCGCGATGCTCGCCGCCGGCGGCACCAAGCACTATTCCGAACTGCTGATGCCGTTCGGGCTGGACGCCAAGGACCCGAAATTCTGGGACGGCGGACTGTCGGTGATCTCCGGGATGATCGATGAGCTGGAGGCGATGGGGTAGGATCTGTAATACATGCGTTGAACAGAAGAAAAAACCGTGTTATACAATTGTATAATGCGGTTTTTTGCGCGCATCGAATTTTCTGGGCATCTCGACATGACGATGAAAGTTGAAATCAAGAAAATCGGCAATTCCGACGGCTTGCTGTTGCCGAAGGAATTGATGCAGCGGCTCGACCTTAAGCGGGGACAGGAACTGCATGTGACGGAGTTGGCGGGTGGCGGCTTGCAGTTGATGCCTTACGATCCGGATTTCGAAGAGACGATGAAAATCGCGGACCAGACGATGGACCAATACCGGGACACGCTCGCAGCGCTGGCAAAATGATCGGGGCGTCCCATGGACGAGAGGGAGCCGCGCTGGATCACCTATGAGCAGGCGATTGCGATTCATAGCGCGCAGTTGCGGCGTTTCGGCGGTGCGCCTGGGTTGCGGGATGAAGGCATGCTGCGATCGGCGCTCGATCGCCCGATTAACAAATGGCAATACGAACAAGCTGAATTTGCCGAATTGGCAGCGGCCTATGCCTACGGGCTGGCAAAGAACCATGCCTTTGTCGATGGCAACAAGCGCATCGCGTTTCTGAGCATGAGGGTGTTTTTGGTAAAGAACAGCATTCAGTTTGATCCCGACCCCGCGCAGGCAACCTCCATCATCCTCTCCCTCGCAGCCGGTGAAGTCAGCGAGGAGAGCCTGACGCGCTGGATCCGGGATAACTGGCCGCAATGATGCGCTGCGGTATGGCAAAGCCGTGCGTTGCCAGCCACCGCCGTTGCTCTCCCCCACCGATTGCGCTAATTCCAAGGCAACAATTGGTTCCGGGAGACTCTCGATGTCAGATCATAGCGAAACCGCCTACACCACCGCCGACGGCAACGACTATCCGGCCCACGAACAGACCTATGAAGGCTTCATCGCCCTGGTGAAGTACGGCACCATCGGCGTCGTCGCCATCGTTGCCCTGATGGGCATTTTCCTGACCTGATCCATCGCTGGTTGCGTCGCGTGAGCGGCGCCGTCGTCTGATTTGCTCACGCGCGCGCGCTGCGCCGCCGGAGGCCCTATGAAGATTGCCGTCGCCAAGGAAATCGATCCATCCGAGCCGCGCGTGGCGATTTCGCCCGACACGGTGAAGAAGTTCAAGGCGCTGGGCGTCGATGTCGCCATCGAGCCGGGCGCCGGTATCAAGTCCGGCATGCCGGATTCGGAATTCACCGCGGTCGGCGCCACCATCGACGCCGATGCGGTCAAGGACGCCGACATCGTCATCAAGGTGAAGCGCCCCGAAGCCTCCGAGTTGGCGAACTACAAGCGCGGCGCGCTGGTGATCGCGATCATGGACCCCTATGGCAACGACGTCGCGCTGAAGGCGATGGCCGATGCCGGCGTGTCCGCCTTCGCGATGGAACTGATGCCGCGCATCACCCGCGCCCAGGTGATGGACGTGCTGTCGTCGCAGGCCAATCTGGCCGGCTATCGCGCCGTGATCGAGGCCGCCGAATCGTTCGGCCGAGCGTTCCCGATGATGATGACCGCCGCCGGCACCATTCCTGCCGCAAAGGTGTTCGTGATGGGCGTCGGCGTTGCCGGCCTGCAGGCGATCGCCACCGCGCGCCGGCTCGGCGCTGTGGTCACCGCCACCGACGTGCGCCCCGCGACGAAAGAACAGGTCGAGTCGCTCGGTGCCAAATTCCTCGCGGTTGAAGATGACGAGTTCAAGAACGCGCAGACCGCCGGCGGCTACGCCAAGGAAATGTCGAAGGAATACCAGGCCAAGCAGGCCGCGCTGACCGCCGAGCACATCAAGAAGCAGGACATCATCATCACCACCGCGCTGATCCCGGGCCGGCCCGCGCCGCGCCTGGTCACCGCCGAGATGGTAGCGTCGATGAAGCCCGGTTCGGTGCTAGTCGATCTCGCGGTCGAGCGCGGCGGCAACATCGAGGGCGCCCGCGCCGGCGAGGTCGCCGATATCAACGGCATCAAGATCGTCGGCTATACCAACGTCGCCGGCCGCGTCGCGGCTTCGGCGTCGAGCCTGTATGCGCGAAACCTGTTCTCCTTCATCGAGACGCTGGTCGACAAATCGACCAAGGCGCTCGCGGTGAACTGGGACGACGATCTGGTCAAGGCCACGGTCCTGACCCGCGACGGCGCCGTGATTCATCCCAATTTCCAGCCGAAGACTGCGTAAGGACAATCGCAATGGATCATGCCTCGCTGGTCAGCCCGTTCGTATTTCAGCTCTCGATTTTCGTGCTCGCCGTGTTTGTCGGCTACTTCGTGGTGTGGTCGGTCACCCCCGCGCTGCATACGCCGCTGATGTCGGTGACCAATGCAATCTCCTCGGTGATCGTGGTCGGCGCCTTGCTGGCCGTCGGCGTCAACATGGTCGGCAGCGGCGGCGTCTGGGCGCGGCTGTTCGGCTTCGTCGCGCTGATCTTCGCATGCGTCAATATTTTTGGTGGGTTCCTGGTCACGCAGCGCATGCTGGCGATGTACCAGAAGAAAAAGAAGTAAGGGCCGCACGATGAACGCCAATCTCGCTGCAGTCCTGTATCTCGTTGCAGGCGTCCTGTTCATCCTGTCGCTGCGCGGGCTGTCCAGCCCGGCCTCCAGCCGCCAGGGCAATTTTCTCGGCATGGCCGGCATGGTCATCGCGGTGGTCACGACGCTGGCGGCGCATCCGCCGGCCGACGCGCTGGGCTGGGTACTGGTGATTCTCGGCATCGCCATCGGCGGCGGCGTCGGCGCGGTAATCGCCCGTCGCGTGCCGATGACCTCGATGCCGGAACTGGTCGCGGCCTTCCACTCGCTGGTCGGCATGGCCGCGGTGCTGGTCGCCGCGGGCGCGTTCTACGCGCCGGACGCCTTCGGCATCGTCGATCCCGTCACCAAGAAAATCGTCGGCGCCAGCCTGGTCGAAATGTCGCTCGGCGTCGCCATCGGCGCGCTGACCTTCACCGGCTCGGTGATCGCCTTCGCCAAACTGTCCGGCCGCATGAGCGGTTCGCCGATCATCCTGCCGTTCCGCCACATCATCAACATCGTGCTGGCGATCCTGCTCGTCGTGTTCATCGTCGGCCTGGTCAAGACCGGCAGCGCGCTCGACTTCTGGCTGATCGTGATCATCGCGCTCGCGCTCGGCGCCCTACTGATCATCCCGATCGGCGGCGCCGACATGCCGGTCGTGATCTCGATGCTGAACTCGTATTCGGGTTGGGCGGCGGCGGGCATTGGCTTCACGCTCGGCAACTCCGCGCTGATCATCACCGGTGCGCTGGTCGGCTCATCGGGCGCGATCCTGTCCTACATCATGTGCCTCGCCATGAACCGCTCGTTCATCTCGGTGATCCTCGGCGGCTTCGGCGGCGAGACCGCCGCGGCGGGCGGCGGCACCGGCGAGGTGCGTCCGGTCAAGCTCGGCTCGGCCGACGACGCGGCCTTCATCATGAAGAACGCGCAGAAGGTGATCATCGTGCCCGGCTACGGCATGGCGGTGGCGCAGGCCCAGCACGCACTGCGCGAGCTGGCCGACCAGCTCAAGAAGGAAGGCGTCGAGGTCAAGTACGCCATCCATCCGGTGGCAGGCCGCATGCCCGGCCACATGAACGTACTGCTGGCCGAAGCCAACGTCCCCTACGACGAGGTATTCGAGCTCGAGGACATCAACTCCGAATTCGCCCAAGCCGACGTCGCCTTCGTGATCGGGGCCAACGACGTGACCAACCCGGCCGCCGAGGACGACAAGACCTCGCCGATCTACGGCATGCCGGTGCTGCAGGTCTGGAAGGCCGGCACGGTGATGTTCATCAAGCGCTCGCTGGCCTCGGGCTATGCCGGCATCGACAATCCGTTGTTCTATCGCGACAACACCATGATGCTGCTCGGGGACGCCAAGAAGATGACCGAGAACATCGTCAAGTCGCTGTGATCCTTCGTAGGGTGGGTTAGCGCGAAGCGCGTAACCCACCGGCAGAGACCGACCGCAACGACGGATCGGTGGGTTACGGCGCGAGGGCGCCTAACCCACCCTACGGCTTCCATAAAAAACGCTCGGCTCTAAAGCCGGGCGTTTTTTTGCGGCCTACGCCACGACCTCTTTCGGCGGCCGGTACAGCGCGCACAGCTTGTTGCCGTCGGGATCGCGCAGATAGGCCAGATAGAGCTTCAGTCCTCCTTCGCGAATGCCCGGCGGCTCTTCGCAGGTGGTCGCCCCGTTGGCGAGGCCGGTGGCGTGCCAGGCGTCGGCCGCTTCTTGCGATGGCGCGGCGAAGCCGATGGTGCCGCCGTTAGCCGGGGTGGCGGGCTCGCCATTGATCGGCTTCGACACCGAAAAGGTGCCGGTCTTGGTGCGATAGAACACCCGGTGGCGATCGACCGCGCCGGGCGCGACGCCGAGCGTGCCGAGCAGCTTGTCGTAGAACGACTTCGCTGCGTCGAGGTCGTTGGTGCCGATCATGACATGTGAAAACATCTCGCTTCCTCTTCCATTTTCTTGCAATCTCACCTTGGGGTGATCCCCGTAACTATACGCACCGTGCGCCGGTTGGCGACCCGCATGTCGCAGCCGCGCAACCGATCGCGCGGGCCGGCGTTGTTCCCCAGCGCGGCCGCTTCCGGACCGCACGTTCCCTCAGACACCTGCTTCAGGACACCTGCTCGATGTCAGCCCAGCGCGTGCCCAAATCGTCGTGGATCTTTCCCGCGCTGGCCGTCGTTTTTGTCGCAGCCAGCGCCGGACTCGGTCTCTCCTTCTCGCCGTCCGCGTTCGGAATGGTGTTTGCAGCGGTGCTGCTTGTCATTCTGTTCGGTACGGTATTCGCCGCGGTCCACCACGCCGAGGTGATTGCGCACGAGATCGGCGAGCCCTACGGCACGTTGCTGCTGACGCTGTCGGTGATCGTCATCGAGGTCGCCGTCATCGCCACCATCATGCTGGGCGACAAATCGGCGCCGACGCTGGCGCGCGACACGGTGTTCGCCGTTGTGATGATCGTCTGCAACGGCCTGGTCGGGCTGTGCATCCTGGCCGGGGGGCTGCGATATACCGAGCAGGAGTTTCAGGTCTCGGGGTCGAAGGTCTATCTCAGTGTCCTGATCGTGCTGTCGACGATCTCGCTGATTCTGCCGAACTACACGCTGACCACGCCGGGGCCGCTGTTTTCCACGCTTCAACTCGCCTTCGTCAGCGTGGTCACGCTGATCCTGTATGGCCTGTTTCTCTACACGCAGACGGTGCTGCACCGGGATTACTTCATCACGGGCGACGGTGAAAACGATGGCGAAAGCCACGCCACCGGGGGCGCCCTTGCGATCAACGCTGTGCTGCTGGCGATCTCATTGATCGCGGTGGTGCTGCTGGCGAAATCGTTCTCGGTGGTGGTGGATGCCGGTGCCGCCGCGATCGGCGCGCCGCCGGCTTTCTCCGGCATCGTGGTGGCCTTGCTGGTGCTGTTGCCTGAAAGCGTGGCGGCGATCTCCGCTGCGCGCCACAACCAGTTGCAGAAGAGCATCAACCTGTCGTTGGGATCGGCGCTGGCCACCATCAGCCTGACGATCCCGGCGGTGGCACTCGCGGCCTGGCTGCTGGACAAGCCGCTGGTTCTCGGGTTGCCGCCGCGCGAAATGGTGCTGATGGCGATGACCTTCATCGTCAGCATGCTGACCTTCGCCACGGGCGTCACGAACATCTTGTCCGGGATGGTGCACATCCTGATCTTTGCTGTATTCCTCCTGATGGTATTTGTGCCGTAACGGATCGAAGGACCAGAGACGATGCTCGCCGCCCAATCAGACGTCCAGCAGGACACCGCCGAAGTTCGCGTCACCGAATGGCGCCTCGCGCCCGGCGCGGCCACCGGCCACCACACCCATGGCATGGATTACGTGATCGTGCCGATCACCACGAGCGTGATGACCATCGTGGCGCCGGACGGCACCCGCTCGCAGGCGCCGATCACCACGGGGAAATCCTATTTCCGCAAGGCCGGCGTCGAGCACGACGTGCTCAACGAGACCGACCAGGAAATCGTGTTCCTCGAAGTCGAAGTGAAGAAGGCCTGAGCCTCGCGGCGCGTACGACCGAGCCCCACTATTTTATGGCGAACGGCCGCATCAAGCGGCCGTGAAACAAATCAGCGCGACGGGTAGGCGATTGCCTCCGATCCGTCGTGATTGATCCCTGAATCAGCCTCAAAGTTCCCGCATCACACGGTGGGGAGAGGCCGGTTCATGATCAAGAAGTACGTTTCGAAGTTTACCATCGACATTTTGCCGTCGATTATCGCCACGATCGTCGGCGCCTACATCGTTAATCATTACATCGTGCCCAAATCCGATGCGGCCAAGCCTGCCGCAGCCACGGCCTCGACGCCGGATGCCAAGGCCGCCTCCAAGAGTGAATCGAAGTCTGCCCCGAAGGCCGCCAACGCCAAGCCCGCCGAGACCTCCGCCGACGTCGCCAACGTGCCTGACCCCGCTTCGAGCAAGGCCAAAGCCGTCGAGAAGCCGGCCGACAAGGCGAGCATCGAGAAACCCGAAATAGCCAGCACGCCGGCCGAGTCGCGGCGCCACCAGCCGGCGATGCGCGAGAAGGCTGTCGCCAAGACGACGCCGGCTCCTGCCGTCGTGACGCCGCCGGCAGCCACTGCCAGTGTGGCGCCCGTCGAGAACGCGCCGACGCCGGAAGAGCGCCGCGACGCCAACGATCTCGCCCGCGCGGCCATCGAGCGCCTGCGCAACGCCAAGGAGGCCCAGCCGGCCGCGCTGGAGGCCGCCCGTGTCCCCGAGGCGCCGCGGCTGCAGGACGTCTCGCGAACCGTCACGGCATCGCCTGCGCAGCAGCAATCGACGATGCAGCAACTGCCGCCACCGATCATGGTATCGACGCCATCAGTCGAGACCTATGGGTCGAGGCCGCCGTCCGCGCCCGCCGA
The DNA here is from genome assembly GCF_028290785.1 of Tardiphaga sp. Lineage (GTDB taxonomy): Bacteria > Pseudomonadota > Alphaproteobacteria > Rhizobiales > Xanthobacteraceae > Tardiphaga. The sequence goes on from NZ_JAQGJD010000140.1 coordinate 24,892, forward strand.
GCGGGCCGCCGATTCGCGCCGTCCGCGTCCGCCCGGCGAGATCCCGTCGCCGCCGCCGCTCGACCTGCAGGCCGACGCCACCGGCACAACGCGCGACCGCACCACGGTGGCCGAAGACGTGCTGTCCGCCGCCAAGTCGGTTTTCCACTCGGTCATCCCAAAGCAGTTCGAGCGCTAGGCTTGCCTTCTTAACCTCTCCCCGCCGAGCGAAGCTGCGCTTCGCCGGGCGGGGCGAGGGAAGCAAGGTCGGCGCGCCGCCGCGAGCATACTAAACGCTATCCGGCGCGGCCGGTGCGGGCGAGGCCGCTGCGGGCGGCTTCGTCCTTCGGGCGTAGCAACACCGCGCGGCTATAGGAATCCGCGGCCTTGTCGCGGTCGCCGAGCTTCTCATAGGCGGCGCCGCGGGTGACCCAGAGCAGCCCGTTCTGCGGCGCGGCCTGCACCGCCTCGTCGAGATCAGCGGCGGCCTCCTTGGCCTTGCCGATGGCGAGATAGCAGGTGGCGCGGCCGAGCAGCGGATCGGCCTGCTGCGGCGTCAGGCCGTTGGCAGAGGTGAAATCCGCGATCGCCAGCTCATATTGCTTCTCGGACTGGTAGAGCAGGCCGCGGTTGTAGAACGTTCTGGCGTTGTGCGGATCGAGGTCGAGGGCGGTGTTGAACTCGGCGAGCGCCTCTTCGGTCTTTCCGGCCTGCGCCAGGGTCTGCGCGCGCCCGGCGTGCAGTTGTGCGTCCTTCGGATTTGTCGTGGCGTCCGACACGGCGACGGCCTGGGCGGCGGCGGTCTGTGGCGGCGGCTCCTTGTTGGAGCCGGGCGTCAGCGATGACAGATCGAACGAGCACCCGGCGCTGCACAGCCCGGTGGCGAAGGCGGCGATCAGCGCAAGGCCTCGGGCGCCGCCACGGTGGAGCTGTTCGCGAAGCCGAAATGCCATGGATGCCATATCTCGCGGACGACGGTACCGGTATTGCTAACCCGGCACACCGCAAAATGCATCCGGTCAAAAAAATAACGCGGGCGCAGGGCCCGCGTTATTCAATTCAATCAGTGCGGAATAGTTCAGCGCGGGGTGCGCGGGGCACCTGCACCAGGACCACCGGCGCCGGGACGGCCGCCGCGATCGCCACCGGGACCGGCGCCGAACACCGGCTTCGGCTTCATCGGCAGCAGGCCTTCGCGCTGCAGCTTCTTGCGGGCGAGCTTGCGTGCGCGACGCACGGCTTCAGCCTTTTCGCGGGCCTTCTTCTCAGAGGGCTTTTCGTAATGGCCGCGGAGCTTCATCTCGCGGAAAATACCCTCGCGCTGCATCTTCTTCTTCAGCGCCTTGAGAGCTTGATCGACGTTATTATCGCGAACGAGAACCTGCACGCGGCATCCTCTTCAATTGATCGGATTGGAATTCGGGTAAAGCGAAGGACCGACGAAGGCCATGTCCTCAACCTCAAGGCGGCGGATATACCCCATGGAATCCCGATTGTCCACCTGCGCCACGCGCTTTATGCTGGCAAAAAGCCCGAAAATGCACGGGGTTTTGGCCCGGCAGGCTCCGGTTCCACACCTTTATGATGTCTTAACAGGCTTCTTACTAGGCTACGACCGACTCAGGGGGAGAACGTCATGAACACGAAGAAATATGCCGCCGAAGCCATCGGCACCTTTTGGCTGACCTTTGCCGGGTGCGGCAGCGCGGTGATCGCGGCGGGCTTTCCGCAGGTCGGCATCGGCCTGGTCGGCGTCTCGCTGGCGTTCGGCCTCAGTGTGGTGACCATGGCCTATGCCATCGGCCACGTCTCCGGCTGCCATCTCAATCCCGCCGTCACGGTCGGCCTCGCCGCCGGCGGACGTTTTCCGGCCGGGCAGGTCGTGCCCTACATCGTCGCGCAGGTGATCGGCGCCATCGCCGCCTCCGCGCTGCTCTATGTGATCGCCAGCGGCGCCGCCGGCTTCGACCTCGCCAAGGGCTTTGCCTCCAACGGCTATGATGCGCATTCGCCAGGTAAATACAGCCTTTTGGCGAGCTTCCTGATGGAGGTGGTGATGACCATGATGTTCCTGTTCGTCATCATGGGCTCGACCCATGGCAAGGCGCCGGCCGGCTTCGCGCCGCTGGCGATCGGCCTGGCGCTGGTGATGATTCACCTGGTCAGCATTCCCGTCACCAACACCTCGGTGAACCCGGCGCGCAGCACCGGTCCGGCGCTGTTCGTTGGCGGCTGGGCGATCCAGCAACTCTGGCTGTTCTGGGTGGCGCCCTTGATCGGCGGCGTGCTCGGCGGCGTGATCTATCGCTGGCTCAGCGACGAGCCCGACGGCATCGTCGAAGGCAAGATCGCCACCTGATCGGCAAAAGGCCACGGTTCCCGTGGCCTTTTTTTCGCCGCAAGACCTGTTGCGCGCGTGCGGGAAAATTTTCGGGTCTTGCGGCTAAATCGAGGTAGCTATTTTGAGCTCGCCGTCGTCACTTCGGTGACGTGACCCATCTTGCGGCCGGCCTTCGGCGCGCCTTTGCCGTACAGATGCACCGTCGCGCCGGGGACGGTCATCCACTTCTCGTAGTCGAGGATGTCGTCGCCGATCAGGTTGGTCATGGTGACCTGGCCATGGCGCACCGGCTTGGCCAGCGGCCAGCCGGCTATGGCGCGGATGTGCTGCTCGAACTGCGACACCGAGGCGCCGTCCAGCGTCCAGTGCCCGGAATTATGGACCCGCGGCGCGATCTCGTTGACCACCAGCGTCGCACCATTCTCGCCGGGCACCACGAACAGTTCGACCGCGAGCACGCCGACATAGTCGAGCGCGCTGGCGATCTTCTCGGCGATGCCGCGCGCCTGCGCCGCGAGTTGGTCGGAGATTTTCGCCGGCGCATATGAGAATTTCAGAATGTGGTCGCGGTGCTCGTTTTCGGTGACGTCGAAACATTCGACGTGACCATCGGCGCCGCGCGCGGCGATCACCGAGATCTCGCGCTCGAACGGCACGAAGGCTTCCAGGATCGCGGATTTGGTGGCGAGACCATCCCACACTTTTTCAAGGTCGTCGCCGTCGCGGATGATGGCCTGGCCCTTGCCGTCGTAGCCGAAGCGGCGGGTCTTGATCACCGCGGGCAGGCCGATCCTCGCGACCGCGGTGTGCAGGGCGGCAGCGGACGCCACATCCGCATAGGCGGCGGTGGCGATGCCGAGTCCGGTCACGAAATCCTTTTCGATCAGCCGATCCTGCGTGGTCTTTAGGATCGCCTGCGCCGGCAGCACCGGGCGGCGCGCCTGGAGGATCATCGCGGTGGCCGAGGGGACGTTCTCGAATTCGTAGGTGATGACGTCGCAGTCGTTGGCGAACAGTTCGAGCGCCTCGACGTCGGCATATTCGGCGCAGGTGGCGTGCTGCACCACGTCGAACGCCGGCGAATCCGGATCCGGCGAGAACACCTCGCAGCGCAGGCCGAGCCGTGCCGCGGCCATCGCCAGCATGCGGCCCAACTGGCCGCCGCCGAGAATGCCGATGGTGTCGCCGGGCTTCAGCTTCTTGAAGGAGGAAGCCGTCACGCCGTGCCCTCCAGACCCGAAGGATTGGGCCGCTCGGCAACGGCGTCGGTCTGAGCCTGGCGGTAGGCGGCGAGCCGCGTCGCCAGCGCTTCGTCATGTAGCGCCAGCACGCTGGCGGCGAGCAACGCGGCGTTGATCGCGCCGGCCTTGCCGATTGCCAGCGTGCCGACCGGAATGCCGGCGGGCATCTGCACGATCGAATACAGCGAATCGATACCGGACAACGTCTTGGATTCCACGGGCACGCCGAACACCGGCAGTTCGGTCAGCGCCGCGGCCATGCCGGGCAGGTGGGCCGCGCCGCCGGCGCCGGCGATGATGATCTGGAACCCGGCGGTCCGGGCGCCCTTGGCAAATTCATACAGCCGGTCCGGCGTGCGGTGCGCGGAAACGATCCGCGACTCGCAGGCGACGCCGAGTGCGCTCAGCGTGTCGGCGGCGTGGCGCATGGTGTCCCAGTCCGACTGGCTTCCCATGATGATGGCAACGGGCGCGGGCATTCCGATATTTCTTTCACGAATCCAGAAAGATAGCTGGAAATACAGGTTCGGCCCCTTGCGTGGCAAGGCGCGTCGAAGGGATGATGCTGTCTTGGTGAAGGGCCGCCAAGTCTGTCGCAAGCCTCTTGTAGCAAACCTCATGAAAAAGAAACCCCCCACGCCGGCATTGCGGCCGGCGAAACGCGCCATGGCCCGCGGCAAGCCGCTGCTGCCGCTGGCGAAAAGCCGCATCCCCGCCGCCGCGCTGACGATTCGGCGGCTTGAGGCGCAGCTCGCCGAAGCCCGCGCCCGGATCGCCGAATTGCGCGCCTCCGCCGAAACCGACTTCCTGCTCGACATCCTGAACCGCCGCGGTTTCGCGCGGGAACTGACCCGCGCGGTGGCCTACATCACCCGCTACCGCGCCTCGGGCGCGCTGATCGTGCTCGACGTCGATCGCCTGAAGCCGATCAACGACGCTTTCGGACACGCCGCTGGCGATGCCGTGCTGAAGGCGGTAGTCGGCGTGATCAGGCGCCACGTTCGCGCTTCCGACGTGATCGGCCGGCTCGGCGGCGACGAGTTCGTGCTGCTGCTGTGGAACCTGAACGAGGCCGATGCGCGCGCCAAGGCGCGGCTGCTGGAAGCGGCCATCGACCAGCTCACCTTCGTGTTCCGCGATACCAACGTCTCCGCCGGCGCGTCGTCCGGCGTGGCGCTGCTCGGCCCGGACATCGAGGGAAGCGCCGCGCTCGAAGAAGCCGATCGCGCGATGTATGCGCGCAAGAAGGAACGGCGCGGGGGATTCGCGTGAACGCACGCTGCCACGGAATCGATCGCGCCAGACTCGTTCGCACCGAATGACTGTTGCACTCCAGTCGCGGACGCCGTGCAGCGCACTTCGCCTACTAGAGCATTTTCTCCTTGAGATGACTCGATTCAGCCGCAGCCGTCATTGCGAGGAGCCCTTGCGAGGAAGCAATCCAGTCTTCGCTTTTGGCCTTCTGGATTGCTTCGCTCGGCGAAAGTCACCTTCGGCGATTTTCGTCGGCTCGCAATGACGCGGTTGGGGCCGTTCATTCCGAAAGAGCGCTAATGAAACGCTCTACAGCCCGCTGAGATCGCCGGGCACCTCGCCGAACTTCATGATCACCTGGGCGTCGCCGAATTCGCCCATCATCGGATCGCCGGTGCGGCTGAACGCCAGCGCGCCGATGCTGCCCGGTGCCCGCGACAGCGCCTCGGCGCGGCGAATGGCGCCGGACGAACTCTGGCATTCCTCGGCGGCGCCCGCGACCGGCGAACCGGCATCGTCCTGCTGGAACGGCAGCGCTACGTAATAGGTGACATCGGGCATGGCGGGTCTCGCTTGGTTGTTCGGGTATATCAATGTTCTTATTTTGTTCCAAGTCAAGCTGTTCGCGATCTGCGCCGCCGTCTCACTCAGGCAGCCACCAACCTGAGACCAGCCATATCACCGCCGCCGCGACCACGATCCAGATCGTCACGATGACCACCGCGGCTAACCTGCTGACCGGGCGCGCCGCGCGGGCCTCGGCGACCGCGCGGTGTTCGGCCAGCACCTCGGCCGGAATCAGCCGCAGCACCGCCCACAGGCCGAGCGGGACGAGAATGAGGTCATCGAGATAGCCGAGCACCGGGATGAAATCCGGGATCAGGTCGATCGGCGACAGCGCATAGCCGGCGACGGCGATCGCCAGGGCGCGGACGTACCACGGCACGCGCGGGTCGCGCGCCGCGAGAGCGACCGCGTGCACGTCGCGCTTCAACGCGCGTGCCCATTGTTTGAGTTCGCTGACTTTCACCACCGCCCCGCGACGCCGTGATTCTCTTGCGGCTGCCGGCAGACAGCCGATACCCGCACGCCGCCGTCTCAGGCGATGATATCAGGGGTGATCTGGTCTTCGATAAAGGCGATGCGGTCGCGCAGCTGCAGCTTGCGCTTCTTCAGCCGCTGCAGCCGCAGCAGGTCCGGCGCCGGCGAATGGTGCAGGGCGTCGATTGCCGCGTCGAGATCGCGGTGTTCCTGTTGCAGCTTCGCCAGTTCGGCGGGGAGGGCGCGATCTTCGTCGTCGTTCATGATTCTAGCTGACTGGATTCGCGAGACGTTTACGAGAAAAATTGTCGCAGCGACTATCGCCGGTGCGCGCGCACCGCGCAAGCGTCTGGTTTCGAGGCGATACGCGGTAATCCGGTCACGATTCGTTTCATACGATGATCGAAACTGAAAATACAATTTTCAAGACCCATCGACAGATGTCCACTGTCATGTAGAATTCATCGTCCACCGAATCCGAGGTTCAATCCTACCCAGGAGATTTCGAATGGCACTTCAGGCGCATCTCGTCGAACTCGAACGCAAGCACAAGGTTCTGGAAACGGAATTGCACGAAGCTCTCGTACACCTTTCGACCGACGATCTCCGCATCGTCGAACTCAAGCGCCGGAATTTGATGGTCAGGGACGAGATCGCCCGACTCAAGAATGTCGCCAGCGACACCCTGCATTAGCAACCCCACCCTGCTGCAAATCCAACTGTCGTGCTGAGAGCCTGACCGGCAAAAACGGTCTGTGTTCTAGGGCGGTAGTTGACTGAATCGACCGTCAGCCGAAATCGGCATGGCCGGGCGAAGTGCGAAGCATAGCTTCGCTCGATGTCCCGCTATCCACGATGTTCTGCGCGGTAGAATGTGGATGCCCGGCACAATGCCGGGCATGACGAACATCGTGTTTTAGCCCGCCATCTCCGCCACGTAATCCGCGATCGCCAGCGATGACGTGAGCCCGGGCGATTCGATGCCGAACAGGTTGATCAGCCCGCGCACGCCGTGGGTGGCCGGGCCCTGGATCATGAAGTCCTGCACCGCCACCGCCGGCGGCACGATCTTCGGCCGCATGCCGGAGTAGCTCGGCATCAGCGCGCCGTCCGGCAGCGCAGGCCAGTAGCGCCGGATCGCCGGGTAGAATTTTTCGCCGCGTGCGGGATCGACGGTGTAGTCGATGTGATCGACCCATTCGACATCCGGCCCGAACCGCGCTTGTCCCGCCAGATCCAGCGTCAGGTGGACGCCTAGTCCGCCGGGCTCCGGCACCGGATAGATCAGGTGCGAGAACGGCGCCCTGGCGCTGCAGCTGAAGTAGCAGCCCTTCGCCAGATAGGCCGGCGGGATCAGGTCCAGCGGCATGCCGTCGAGATGGCGCGCAATCGCCGGCGCCGACAGGCCGGCCGAGTTGATCAGCAGGTCGCAGGCCAGTTGCATCGGCGCGTCGCCGCCGACCTCGACCTCGAAACCGTTCGCCGTGACCCTGCCGCCCAGCCACGGCGCCAGAAATGCGAACGCCGCGCCGCCGGCTTCGGCCTCGCCGCGCAGCGACAGCATGTAGCCGTGACTATCGACGATCCCCGTCGAGGGCGACAGCAGCGCCGCCTCGCAGGCCAGTTCAGGCTCCAGCGCCCGGGCCTCGTCGCCCGACAACGCGCGCAGGTCATCGACGCCATTGGCCTGGGCATGCGCCTTGATCGCCGCCAGCCGGGCGACCTCTTCCGGGCGGGTGGCGACAATCAGCTTGCCGGAATTGCGGTGTGCAATGCCGCGGTCACGGCAATAGTCGTACAGCGCATGCTTGCCGGCGACGCAGAGCCGCGCCATCAGGCTGCCGGCCGGATAATAGATACCGGCGTGGATCACCTCGCTGTTGCGGGAGGACGTCACGGTGCCGATGGCGTCCGCCGCCTCCAGCACGATGACCTCGCGTCCGGCCTGCGCCAGCTTCCGCGCGATGGCGAGGCCGACGACGCCGGCCCCGATAACGATGCATTCAACCCTGTCCATGTACCGTCCGGTTGTCACTTCTGCAGGGCCGGGTTGGCCCGGCGCGGGGTGGTATGTCCGGCCGTTAGCCGGACGTTAAGCATCGAAGCCGAATAGCTATGTTTCCTGACGTGCCGGGCCTTTGTACACGCTGACGTTTACCTGATCCAAATACCTGTAACGGGAAACTCGCCTTTGCGAATACGCGGGTGTGAAATGACTGGCAAGATCTGGCGGAAAGGCGAGGTGGCGGCAACGGCTGCAGCCGCTTCCGCGTGCCTGCTCGCCATCGCCGCTGCCTGCGACGGCGCCGCTGCCAGCCCATTGCCGTTGTCGGACCAGATCGCCAGCATCGATCCGCCGGTGTTGTGGCAGATCCTGCTCGGCGGCCTGGTCGTGCTGGCCTTCCTCGGCGCGATCGTGCTGTGGGTGGGCTCGGCGTTGAGCAAGGTGAGGCGCGAGCAGCAGCGCCGCAATACGTTCGTCGGCTCCGCGCTCAACCATCTCGGCCAGGGCATCGTGATGCTCGACGCCGACAAGCGCGTGGTGTTCTGCAACGACCGCTATCTCGAGATCTACGACCTCAAACGCTCGGATATCACCAAGGACATTACCGGCCCCGGCCTGCGCGAGTTGCGCCGCCAGCGCGGCAAGCTCGATGAGAGCACCGGAAGCTACTATGACCAGGCCGCTGCGACGGGGGGCCATGTCGCCGCATTGCCGGGCGGGCAGTTCGTGCGCATCAAGTTCAGCCGGCTACCGAATGGCGGCGCGATCGGGATTCATGAAGACTGCACCGAACAGTGCCGGCTTGAAAACGAGCTGGAGAGTACCAAGAAATTTCTCGAAACCGTGGTCGACAACATCCCGGTCTCCCTGATCGTGCAGCGCGCCAGCGACGGGCAGTATCTGTTCGCCAACCGCAACGCCGAAGTCATCCTCAACCGCCGGCGCGAGGATGCCATCGGACGGACGGTGAGCGACCTGATGAAGCCGGAAGAGGCCAGGCTGATCGTCGCCCGCGACGAGGCCGCCGTCAGAAACCTCGCCCCGGTGGCCGAGGAGCACCCGATCAGCACCCGCGACGGGCTGCGGCTTTTCCTGACCCGCCGCGTGACGGTGCTCGACGATGCCGGCGCGCCGCAATATCTGATCAAGACCCACGAGGACGTCACCGACCGCCGCCAGACCGAGGCGCGGATGGCGCACATGGCCTATCACGACGGCCTCACCGACCTTCCGAACCGCGCTGCCTTCCTGCAGGCGCTGACGCAGATGATCGATGCCTGCGGCGAAGCGTCGGAGCAATTCGCGGTGCTGTCGATCGACCTCGACGGGTTGAAGGAAATCAACGATGTGTTCGGCCACGGCACCGGCGACCGGCTGCTGGTCGAGGTTTCGCGCCGGATCGAGGCTGCGGCCTGTGGCGGCGTGGTGGCGCGGCTCGGCGGCGACGAATTCGGCATCATCATCGACGGCAAGCAGCCGGAGACGGGCCAGGCGACCGCGGAGCGCATTGCCACGGCGCTGTCGCAAGGTTTTCCGATCGACGGCAAATCGGTGCAGACCGGTGTCACCACCGGCATTGCGCTGTTCCCGCGCGACGGCTCCGACGCCGCGGCGCTGCTCGCCAATGCCGGCGCCGCGCTGTTCCGCGCCAAGGCCACCTCGCGCGGCTCGATCAGCATCTTCGTGCCGGAGATGGACCAGCAGCTGCGCGACCGCCGCGTGCTGCACCAGGACCTCTCAGTGGCGATCCGCAATGGCGAACTGTCGCTGCACTATCAGCCGCAGGCCCGCGCCGGACAGACGGTGGTCGATGCCGACATCACCGGATTCGAGGCGCTGGCGCGCTGGATCCACCCGGTCCGCGGCTTCGTGCCGCCCGGCGAATTCATTCCGCTGGCGGAAGAAAGCGGGCTGATCGTCGAGATGGGCGAATGGATCCTGCGCCAGGCCTGCCTGGAGGCGGCGTCGTGGCCGGTGCCGCTGCAGATCGCCGTAAACCTGTCGCCGGCGCAGTTCATGCACGGCGACCTGGTCAGCCTGGTGCATTCGATCCTGCTGGAGACCGGCCTGCAGCCCGGCCGGCTCGAGCTGGAAATCACCGAAGGCGTGTTGATCGAGGATTTCGACCGCGGCGTCGCGCTGCTGCGGCGGCTGAAGGCGCTGGGCGTGCGGATCTCGATGGACGATTTCGGCTCCGGCTATTCCTCGCTGACCTATCTGCAGGCGTTCCCGTTCGACAAGATCAAGATCGACCGCGCCTTCGTGATGAACCTCGGCCGCAACCCGCAATCCGCCGCCATCGTCCGCGCGGTGATCGGGCTCGGCCACGGCCTCGACGTCTCGATCGTTGCGGAAGGCGTCGAGACCCACGAGCAGCTCAGCTTCCTCGCCAACGAGGGCTGCGACGGCGTGCAGGGCTATTTCATCGGCCGCCCCGCGCCGATCGCGCAATACGCCACGCTGGTCGGCCGCCTGCCGACACCGGCGCGCAAGGTGGGGTGAGACCGGCCCCGCTTTCTTCCTTCTCCCCCGCGCGAAGCGAAGCTTCGCTGGGTGGGAGAAGGTGGCGCGGACGAAGTCCGCGACGGATGAGGGGTACTGCAGGGCTCGGAGCTTGTGTCTACCCCTCACCCGTCCGCGCTTCGCGCGGCCACCCTCTCCCACAGGGGGAGAGGGAAAGAAGTGCGCGTCAATCGACGCCGGCGTTTGATACGGTCCCGGCTCCGCAGCTGCATCGCCTGAGAATGCCGCCACTCGCCCGGGACAAGAGGGCCATTGCAGTTGAGCCCGCGACGTTCCGCCGCTAGCGTGCGGCGATGACGACAGCCACCGACATCCTCCCCGACGCCATCGCCGAAGCCCCGCTTATCGTTGCCGCCTATCCGATGCCGCTGCTGCGCGTCGACGGCGTGAGCAAGAAATTCGGCGCCTTCACCGCGGTGGACGGGCTCTCGCTCGATATCCAGGCCGGCGAGTTCTTCGCGCTGCTCGGGCCGTCCGGCTGCGGCAAGACCACGCTGCTGCGGATGCTGGCCGGCTTCGAGACGCCCGATGCCGGAAAAATCCTGCTCGATGGTGAAGACATCGCCGCGGTGTTGCCGCATCAGCGGCCGGTCAACATGATGTTCCAGAACTACGCGCTGTTTCCGCATCTCAGCGTGCGCGACAACATCGCCTTCGGCCTCAAGCGCGCGGCCCTGCCGAAGCCCGAGATCGCCGCCCGCGTCGCCGAGATGGTGGCGCTGGTGAAGCTCGGCGGGCTGGAGAAGCGCAAGCCGGACCAGCTCTCCGGCGGCCAGAAGCAGCGCGTGGCGCTGGCCCGTGCGCTGGCGCGGCGGCCACAACTGCTGCTGCTCGACGAGCCCTTGGCCGCGCTCGACAAGAAGCTGCGCGAAGAGACGCAGGCCGAATTGATGGAGCTGCAGCGCCGGCTCGGCACCACCTTTGTGATCGTCACCCACGACCAGGACGAGGCCATGACCATGGCCGACCGTATCGGCGTCATGAAGGACGGCCGGCTCGAACAGGTCGCGACGCCGCGGCAGCTCTATGAGGCGCCGGCGTCGCGCTGGATCGCCGGCTTTGTCGGCGACATCAACCTGATCGAGGGCGAGGTGACGCTGCAGGACGCGCATCGCCTGACCGTTGCCGCCGCCGGCGCGGGCATGTTGACCGTCGCCGAACCGAAAGCGCCTCTCCCCAGCCGCGCGATCTGCCTCGCGATCCGGCCGGAAAAGATCCGGCTGTCGCGGCGGGCACCGACTTCGGCCGGGGGGCTGAACAGCATCGAGGGCGTGGTGACCGAGGTCGGCTATCTCGGCGGGCTGTCGGTCTACAAGGTGCAGCTCGACCACGGCGCCACCCTGCGCGTGGCATTGGCCAATACCAACCGGCTCGACGTCGATGCCTACGGCGTCGGGCAGAAAGTGGTGGCGTGGTTCGCGCCGGACGACTGCGTGGTGCTGCCGCGATGAGCGCGCGAACGATCTTCACCCGCCCGGCGCGCCGGGCTTCGGTCGCGCCTTACATCTGGATGGTGCTGTTCTTCCTGGTGCCGTTCGGCTTCGTGCTGAAGATCAGCCTGTCGCAGACCGCGATCGCGCAGCCGCCCTATCTGCCGTTGTTCGGGCTCACTGATGGCATCGCCGGGCTGAAGGCGGCGTTTGCCGCGCTGTCGCTGGACAGTTTCTGGCTGCTGGTCTCGGACAATCTCTACATCGCGTCGTACGGGCGCAGCCTGGTCGTCGCGCTGGTCTCGACCGCGCTGCTGCTGGCGATCGGCTATCCCATCGCCTACGCGATGGCGCGGCTGCCGCGGCGCTGGCAAGGCGTGGCCATGATGCTGGTGATCGTGCCGTTCTGGACCTCGTTCCTGATCCGCATCTATGCCTGGATCAACATCCTGCAGCACGACGGCCTGCTCAACCAAATACTGCTGGCGCTGCACATCGTCTCGGCGCCGGTGGTGTGGTTGTCGACCGACAGCGCGATGTATCTCGGCATCGTCTATTCCTATCTGCCGTTCATGATCCTGCCGCTCTACGCGACGCTGGCGAAGCAGGATGGCGCGTTGCTGGAAGCCGCCGCCGATCTCGGCGCCTCGCGTCTCGTCGCGTTCTGGCGGGTGACGTTTCCGCTGTCGCTTGGTGGCGTCGGCGCCGGCGTGCTGCTGTGTTTCATTCCCATCGTCGGCGAATTCGTGATCCCCGATCTGCTGGCCGGATCGGATTCGATGATGATCGGCCAGACGCTGTGGCTGGAATTCTTCACCAACAAGGACTGGCCGGTGGCGTCGGCGCTCGCGATCGTGCTGCTGGCACTGCTGATCGTGCCGCTGCTGGTCTACGACCGCCTGCAGCGGCGCGCGCTGGAGGCGAGGTGATGGTAGTTACCGCAAGTGCTGTAAGCTCCCTCCCCCCCGAGCGAAGCGAAGGGCGGGGAGGGCTGGGGTGGGGGGCGCCCCACGCGCCGCTTTCCGTGTTGCGCCCCCCACCCCCGACCCCTCCCCGCCTTGCGCAGCTTCGCTGTGCCTGGGGGGAGGGGGGCAGGTGGCACCCGTGATGAGATTATCGCGCTTCAACATCGCCGCCCTCGCGTTTGGCCTGGCGTTCCTCTATCTGCCGATCGTCGTTCTCGTCATCTACTCGTTCAACGCCTCGAAGCTGGTGACGGTGTGGGGTGGCTGGTCGACGCGCTGGTACACGGAATTCTTCAACGACCGCGCGATGCTCGACGCCGCCTGGATGAGCGCGCGCGTCGGCCTGGTGTCGGCCACCGCGGCGACGCTGCTCGGCACGCTGGCGGCGGTGGCGCTGACCCGCGGCGCGCGGTTTCGCGGCCGCACGCTGATGTCCGGCATGCTGTATGCGCCATTGGTGATGCCGGAGGTGATCACCGGCCTGTCGCTGCTGCTGCTGTTCGTGGCACTCGATGCCGAACGGGGCTTCTGGACCGTCACCATCGCGCACACGTCGCTGACCATGTGCTTCGTCGCCGTGGTGGTGCAGTCGCGCCTCGCCGGGCTCGACCGCAGCCTGGAGGAAGCCGCCATGGACCTTGGCTGCGATCCCGCGCGTGCCTTTGTTGCGGTGACGCTGCCGCTGATCTGGCCGGCGATGGCCGCGGGCTGGATGCTCGCCTTCACGCTGTCGCTCGACGATCTCGTGATCGCCAGCTTCACCACCGGGCCGGGCTCGGCGACGCTGCCGATCCGGATCTATTCGGAGGTGCGGCTCGGCGTGAAACCGGAGATCAACGCGATCTGCACGCTGATCATCGGGTTTATTGCGGTGCTGATCGTGGGAGCATCGCTGGCGTCGAAACTGTCGAGCAGCCGCGGCGATAGCGCGGCGCCGTTGTAGCACGTGTCCCGGACGCGCTGCGGCGCGAAGTGCCGCTCCGCAGAGCCGGGATCCCGGTTTCGTCGCAACAACCGGGACCCCGGATCTGCGGCGCACCACGCCGCAAAGGAGCGGCGCAGTGCACCGCGTCCGGGAACGGAGCCCGAGCGGCGTGTTCGCCTTTACTCCGCTTTCGGCACGGCTACCGCCGCCGGCTCTGCCGGCTCTGCCGGCTTCTCGGCTTCCGGCTCTTTCTTCGCGCCCGTAAACCGCTCCAGGACCGAGCGCACGGCGTCGCGGGTCTTGCGGTCCTTGACGGCGTCGAGCAGCGGCGCCGCACCGGGCGAGCGGCGGATCAGGCTTTCGGGGTCGGGGAAGATCAAGGGATCGTCCCACGGCCCCTGGATCACGAACGGCAGGTCGAAGCCGGGCGGGGCGTTGGGCAGCGAGTTCAGGCTGGCGATACCCTTGAGGTCGTACTCCCGGGACGGCACCGAGGCGGTGCCGGTCAGGGTCAGGCGCGCGGCGGGGCCTTCGATCCGGATGTCCTGCGCGGTGGCGATGCCGTCGTTGAACTTGACGTTCATGTTGAGGGTCGAGAACGGCGTCGAGCCGGAGCGGAAATTGCCGGCGCCGGACAGCGGGCGGCGCTCCAGCCGCTTCAGCAGTTGTTCGACGTTGAAGCCGGCGATGGCGCCGTCATGGCCGGTCAGCGTCGCGGTGCCGTCGAGCGATTGCGCGAGGCCGAACGGCGACGAGCCGGAGGCTTCCAGCGCCATCGACAAATTTCCGCGGCCGGTCAGCTTGCTGACGCCGAACAGGTCGGAGGCCGTGGCCTGCAGATCGACGTCGGTGAACTGGAACTGGGCCTTCACGTCGGCCACTGCGTCGGAATGGGCGACGCCAAAGGAGCCGCGGACGATGCCGCCATACATCTGCGCCTCGCCAACGGACAGCGCCAGCGTTCCGCCACGCAGATTGGCGCCGAGCGCGGTGCGCCCCAGCACCGACGAGCCGACGGTGACCTTGGCGGCCGACAGGCGCATGTCGAGGTCGGTGGTGGACAGCGCGTTGAGATCGAACAACTGACGGTTCCAGTCGCGTGCGCCGGAGGCCAGCAGCCGCACCGTGGAAATATACGGCGTGAAGTCGAGCGCGCCGGCGGCCAGCGTCGCCTGCAGGGTCTGGCGGCCGTTATTGCTGTAGGTCATGACGCCCTCGGCGACATTGCCGTCGAGTTCGACATTGACGTTGGTCAGCGCGATCGACGGCCCCACCAGGCTGGCGCGCGCCTTCAGCGCGAAGCGGCCGAAGCCGCCGTTGCCGGGAGGGGCCTGGCCGGCCCAGCGCAGCGCGTTGCGCAGCGACAGGCTGTCGGCGGTGAGCGTGCCCTCCATCATCAGGCTGGCGCGGTTGGCGACGGTGCCGTCGAACGCCAGCTTGATCGGCGCGCTGACCATCCGCGCCTTCACCCCGGAGCGGTCGCCGGACAAAGCGGCGACGAAATCGCTGACGCTGAGGCTGCCGTCGATGCGCTCGCCGCGCCAGTCGAACTGGCCGGTGGCGGCGAACGAGCGCGAGATCGAAGGCCACGCCAGCGACAGGTCGATGTCGCCGAGCTGTTCGCTGTTATGGGGGTCCTGATAGCTCAGCACGCCGTCCTGGATGCGGATCTCGGAGAACGACAGCGGATGGTCGGCGCCGGGCTTCATGGTGCGGGCGATGGACTCGATGAACGGCGTCCAGTTGCTGTCGCCGGCGGCGTCGCGGACCACGCGGATGCGCGGCCGCAGCATCATCATGTCGGCGATCTCGAAGCGCTGCAGCAGCAGCGGCAGCAGGCGCAAATTGGCGGTCAGCACGTCCACCGACAGCGCCGGGTCGATGGCGCCGCCGCCCTTCAGCCCGACATCGTGGAACGACACGTAGCTGCCGGGGAACACGGAGACATCGACCTCGCCGTTGACCACGAGCTCGAGCCCGGTGACGGCGCGGATCTGCGCCTCCACCGCATGACGCAGCGCGTCGCGGTTGAGCAGCCAGGACATGGCGAACAGCCCGATCAGCGCGACGCCCAGGAGCACCGCAATCGGCATCCCCAGGCGTTTCATTCCTTGGGCACTCGTCAATGATCTATCCGGGTTGGTTGGTGGTAAAACAGGCGAGCGGGCGTCGTCGCGCGGGGCCCGTCCAAGCCCGCAATTTGATCGGTTTTCTTGACGCTTTCAAGGCCGTAGCGGGGGTTATGCGGTCGCATGAGGTGCCACGAAGCTGATGGCATCCCTCCCCCCAGGCGAAGCGAAGCTTCGCAAGGTGGGGAGGGTCGGCCGAACGAGGCAATGCGCAGCATTGCCGAAGTGGAGGCCGGGGTGGGGGGCGCCACGGGCGACGGCGCGTGTGGCGCCCCCCACCCGACCGGCCTGTCGGCCGGCCACCCTCCCCACCTGCGAAGCTTCGCTTCGCGGGGGGAGGGAGAAGTGCTCCCGATTTGACCTGTCGCGCGGAAGTCGCCTAATAATCCCCGACAATAAGACCGGCTTCCGAGCCATTCAGCGCTTTCCTCCATCAGGTCGAATTCCCCATGAACAAGGTCTATCCCGACGCCAAGTCGGCCCTCGAAGGTATCCTCAAGGACGGCATGATGGTCATGTCGGGCGGCTTCGGCCTGTGCGGCATCGCCGAGGCGCTGTCCGACGCATTGCGCGAATCCGGCGTCAAGGACCTCACGGTGGTGTCCAACAACGCCGGCGTCGACGGCATCGGCCTGTCGCGCCTCTTGGAAACCCGCCAGATCAAGAAGATGATCTCGTCGTATGTCGGCGAGAACAAGCTGTTCGCCGCGCAGTATCTCGCCGGCGAGCTGGAGCTGGAATTCTCCCCGCAGGGCACCCTGGCCGAGCGGATCCGCGCCGGCGGCGCCGGCATCCCGGGCTTCTACACCAAGACCGGCGTCGGCACGCTGATCTCCGAGGGTAAGGAGACCATGGAGTTCAACGGGGAGAAGTACATGCTGGAGCGCGGGCTGTTCGCCGATCTGGCGATCGTGCACGCCTGGAAGGGCGATACCGCCGGCAACCTGGTCTACCGCAAGACCGCGCGCAACTTTAACCCGATGATGGCGACCGCCGCCAAAGTCACCGTCGCCGAGGTCGAGCACCTCGTCCCAGCCGGCGAGATCGATCCCGACCACATCCACACCCCCGGCATTTTCGTCAAGCGTATCGTCGAGGTCGGCACCGCGCAGAAGCGGATCGAGCAGCGCACCACGCGCAAGCGCCCCGCGTAAAAAACCGCGAACAACAGGAGAGAACGATGGCTTGGACCCGTGATCAAATGGCGGCCCGCGCAGCGAAAGAGCTGAAGGACGGCTTCTACGTCAACCTCGGCATCGGCATTCCGACGCTGGTGTCGAACTACATTCCCGCGGGCGTCGATGTGCTGCTGCAGAGCGAGAACGGCATGCTCGGCATGGGCCCGTTCCCCTATGAAGGGGAAGAGGATCCCGACCTGATCAACGCCGGCAAGCAAACCGTCACCGAACTGCCCGAGACCAGCTATTTCTCGTCGTCGGATTCCTTCGCCATGGTGCGCGGCGGCCATATCGACCTGTCGATCCTGGGCGCGATGCAGGTCGCCCAGAACGGCGACCTCGCCAACTGGATGATCCCCGGCAAGATGGTCAAGGGCATGGGCGGCGCGATGGATCTGGTCGCCGGCGTCAAGCGCGTCGTGGTGGTGATGGAGCATTCCGCCAAGGACGGCGCCAAGCTGCTGAAGAGCTGCAACCTGCCGCTGACCGGCGAGCGGGTGGTCGACATGGTGGTCACCGACCTCGCGGTGTTCACCATCGACAAGCACGGCAAGGACGGTATGGCGCTGATCGAACTCGCCGACGGCGTCACGCTGGACGAGGTCAAGGCCAAGACCGAAGCCGAATATCGCGTGGCGCTGACCAACGCGTAACGGCGCTCTGCTTTTTCCTTCTCCCCTTGTGGGAGAAGGTGGCGCCGACGAAGTCGGCGTCGGATGAGGGGTCACTAGACTCGGACTTCGTGGCTACCCCTCACCCGTCTTCGCTTCGCGAAGCCACCCTCTCCCACAGGGGGAGAGGGGAAGAAAAGAAACAGACACCCCCATGCGCGGCCGTCTTGAAGACAGGTTCTTCCTTATCCTGATCGTCGCGGTGTCGCTGGCGTTCGGCTGGATCCTCGTCTCGTTCTATGGCGCCATCCTGTGGGGCGTCGTCATCGCCATCATGTTCGCGCCGCTGCATCGCCGGCTGTTGCGCCGGATGCCGCAGCGGCCGAACCTCGCCGCGCTGGCGATGATCGTGCTGATCGTGCTGATCGTCATCCTGCCGCTGACGCTGGTGGCGGCGTCGCTAACTCAGCAGGGCGCCGTCGTGGTCGGCAAGATGCAATCCGGCGAACTCAACTTCGTGAAGTTCTTTCAGCAGATCCTCGACGCCTTGCCGACGTGGGCCACCGGCCTGCTCGACCGGTTCGGCGTGGCCAACCTCGGCGACATGCAGGAAAAAATCACTGGCGGCCTGGTCAAGGGCAGCCAGACCATCGCGACGCAGGCGCTCGACATCGGCCAGAGCACTTTTGCGTTCATGGTCAACCTGGTGATCATGCTCTATCTGCTGTTCTTCCTGTTCCGCGACGGCGACACGCTGGCCGGAAGCGTCAAGGATGCGATTCCGCTGCGCGCCGGGCTGCGCGACGAACTCTTGGAAAAGTTCACGGTGGTGATCCGCGCCACGGTGAAGGGCAGCCTGCTGGTGGCGCTGGCGCAGGGCGCGCTTGGCGGCCTGATCTTCTGGATCCTCGGCATCAACGCGGCGCTGCTATGGGCGGTGCTGATGGCGTTCCTGTCGCTGCTGCCGGCGGTCGGCGCCGGCCTGGTGTGGATGCCGGTGGCGGTCTATCTGCTGGCCACCGGTTCGTTCTGGCAGGGCGCGATCCTGGTCGCCTACGGCTTTCTGGTGATCGGCCTGGTCGACAACATCATGCGTCCGATGCTGGTCGGCAAGGACACCAAGCTGCCCGACTATGTGGTGCTGATCTCGACGCTGGGCGGCATCGAGGCGTTCGGGCTGAACGGCTTCGTGATCGGCCCGGTGATCGCCGCGATGTTCATCGCGGCGTGGCAGATATTTTCGACGCAAAGGAAGCAGGATGGCGGAGCGCCGTAGCTCTTTTTCCCTCCCCCAAGCGCAGCAAAGCTGCGCGCAGTGGGGAGGGTGGCGCGTTTGAGAGCGAAGCGAACAAACGTGACGGGTGGGGGGCGCAAAGCAGGAAGCCGTGCATGTGGCACCACCCCCACCCGACCGCGCTTCGCGCGGCCACCCTCCCCACGCGAAGACGCGGGGGAGGGATAAGAAGTAGCGGCAGAACTACACCGGCCCCTGCGGCACATCGGCAAACCGGGTCAGCCACATCACCGGCGGGATGCTGGCGGCGACGATCAGGAGCGCGGCGAGTGCGCCGTCTTCGAAGCTGCCGCGGCTGGCATATTGATAGATCGAGGTCGCCAGCGTCTCGACATTGAGCGGGCGCAGCAGCAGCGTCGCCGGCAATTCCTTGAGGCAATCGACGAACACCACGATGACGGCGCCGAGCAGCGCCGGCCGCAGCAGCGGCAACTGGATCCTGCGCAGCGTGGTCAGCGCCGGCGCGCCGGCGGCGCGGGCGCTGTCGTCGTAGTCTACAGGAATTCGCTCGAAGCCCGCTTTGATGAAGCCGGTGGGCACCGCAAGGAAGCGGATCACATAGGCGATCACCACGGCCGCACCCGAGCCGACCATGACCAGCCCCGGTGATGCCAGGCCGAGCCACGCCGCCAGCGTATTGAGCGCGCCGTCGATCGCCAGCACCGGCGTCAGCAGGCCCA
>NZ_JAQGJD010000193.1 GCF_028290785.1 Tardiphaga sp.
GAAAGCCCGCCAAAGTCGCCTTCATCGCCATCGCCAGAAAGCTGCTCATCACCCTCAACGCAGTCATCCGAGATCAAAAACCGTTCTGTCCCTGATCGGAAAACTACAGTTGCCGGGTCTGCGCAGCGGCATGAAGAATGCCGCAGCGCGTCCGGGAAACGCGTGTGAGTTGCTTTGCGCCTACACCGCCACCATCGCCCGGTGCGGCTCCGCCGGCAGCATCACCGCGATCGTATCGCCCGGCCGCACGTCGCCGTCGGCCAGCACCACCGCCATCACGCCGGCCTTCAACACCGGCGTGCCGTCGGCCGCCTTGTCCAGCGTCGCGGCCTTCAGCCCATTCTGAAACCGGTCCATCAGCACGCAGGGCGCGCGCAGCCCGGTGAGTTCGATGGTTGCGTGCTCGCCGAGCCGCAGCCGCGTGCCGGCCGGCAGCGCCGGCAGGTCGAGCCCCGTGGTGGTGACGTTCTCGCCGAGATCGCCGGGCGCGATCTCAAATCCCTTGCCGCGCAATTCGTCGAGCAACTCGGCGGCGATCAAATGCACCTGGCGCAGGTTCGGCTTGGTCGGATCGCGGCGGCGGTCGTAGCGATGCTGCACCAGCGCGCCGCTATGGCCGTCGCCCTCGACGCCGAGGCTGGTCAGCAGGCGGATTGCGAGCGCCGGCGTCTTGCTGAAGTGGTGGCCGCGGCGCAGGGCGACGGCGAGGACGCGGGGCATGGAAATCCCTCGGGTATCGAACGCATACTGTCATTCCGGGGCGGGAGCAGCGCCAGCTGCGACTGAACCTCAGCCACTCCAATTGGAGTGGCTGAGAATCCCGAGATGTTCAGCGCGCAGCCACGTAGAGGTCCCGGGTTCGCTCGGGCTGGTGCCCTCGCGCCCCGGGACGACAGTGTGTGGTTAGCCGAACACCCGCGCAAAGATCGTATCGACATGCTTGAAGTGATAGCCGAGGTCGAACTGCTCCTCGATCTCGGCATTGCTGAGATACTTCGTCACGTCGGCGTCGTTCTTCAGCAGGGTCTGGAAGTCGCCTTCGCCGCGCCATACCGGCATCGCGTTGCGCTGCACGAGCTTGTAGGCGTCCTCGCGCGACGCGCCCTTCTGCGTCAGCGCGATCAACAGTCGCTGCGAATGTACCAGGCCCCCGAGGCGATCCAGATTCTTCTGCATGTTGGCGGGATAGATCAGTAGCTTCTCGATCACGCCGGCCATCCGGTTCAGCGCGAAATCCAGCGTCACCGTGGCGTCCGGCCCGAACATGCGCTCGGCGGAGGAATGCGAGATGTCGCGTTCGTGCCACAGCACCACGTTCTCCATCGCCGGCGTCACGTACGCGCGCACCATGCGGGCGAGGCCGGTGATGTTCTCGGTCAGCACCGGGTTGCGCTTGTGCGGCATCGCCGAGGAGCCCTTCTGGCCTTCGGAGAAGAACTCCTCGGCTTCCAGCACCTCGGTGCGCTGCATGTGGCGGACTTCGGTCGCGAGCCGCTCCATCGACGAGGCGATCACGCCGAGCGTGGCGAAGAACATCGCATGGCGGTCGCGCGGGATCACCTGCGTCGAGATCGGCTCCGGCACCAGGCCCATGGCTTTGGCCACATGCGCTTCGACGCGCGGATCGATCTGCGCGAAGGTGCCGACGGCGCCGGAGATCGCGCAGGTCGCGACTTCCTTTCGTGCGGTGATCAGGCGTTCGCGCGCGCGGGTGAATTCGGCATAGGCGTAAGCGAGCTTCAAGCCGAAGGTGACCGGCTCGGCATGGATGCCGTGGGAGCGGCCGATGGTCGGCGTCATCTTGTGCTCGAAGGCGCGGGTCTTCAGCGCCGACAGCAGGCGATCGACGTCGGCAATCAGCAGGTCGGCGCAGCGGGTGAGCTGCACGTTGAGGCAGGTGTCGAGCACGTCCGACGAGGTCATGCCCTGGTGTACGAAGCGCGCCTCGGGGCCAACGATTTCTGCCAAATGCGTCAGGAACGCGATGACGTCGTGCTTGGTCTCGCGCTCGATCTCGTCGATGCGCTCGACGTTGAAGGTGACATCCTTCGCCTTGGCCCAGATCGTTTTGGCGGCGTCCTTGGGGATGGTGCCCAGCTCCGCCAGCGCATCGGCCGCATGCGCCTCGATCTCGAACCAGATCTTGAAGCGGGTCTGCGGCTCCCAAATGGCAGCCATTTCGGGACGGGTATAGCGGGGGATCATGAGGACTCGCAGGGGTTCGGGGTTACGCCGCGCTTTAGCAGAAAGGGGCGGGGGAGGGAACGGGAAGAATCGGCGGCGGGAGGGGCCATGGGCGCCACTCTCGTGTCCCGGACGCGGTGCGGTGCAAAGGCGATGCGCCAGCATCGCCGCCGTGCCGCTCCGCAGATTCGCGATCCCGGTTCTTCCCCGCAGCACCGGGACCCCGGCTTAGCAGCGCGTCACGCCGCGAAGATGCGGCGCGCGGCGCCGCATCCGGGGAACGGGGGTCGTTCTCCTTGACGATAAGATTTTAATCTTTTATGATTAAAAACCTATATCATCCAGATGGAAGGACACGGCGATGGCAATCCGAACCGAACTTGACGATATCGGCGACACCCTGGCACAGCTGAAATATCAACTGCTGGGTATCAAGTTCGAACTGAAGCTCCGTAAATGGAGCATGTCCACGAAGGCTGGCTTCGATCCCGACCAGCCGCGCGACGAACTCGGCATGTGGAGCGATGGTGGCGGGACGGATTCTGTCCATGATATGCTCCCGTCGGAGAACAACGTCTCCGCCATTTTTGCGGATATTGAGAGTCTCCCACTCGCGGCGAGACTCGAAGCGCTCGTTGGCGGAGCCAACTTGGGCAACGAGGAACCGACGCTTCAGCCCGCCGCGGCCAAGATCACCTACAGCAACGCCGTAACCGGTGACGAACGCATTGATAGTACGACGGAAAGGCTCAGCAACACACTCAAGAACGTGATGAACGTCTTTGAGTTTATTCCGTCCGGTATGCCCGGAGTTTATGGCACGGCTGTTCATTCAGCATTTGGCGCGGCAGTATTAGCACAGGGCCTGGAGGGGGTTAAAGTCGAGTTCAGCTACAAGAACAACTCGCCGGCTACTTACGGCGAAGAAGGAAGCGTTCGTGCTGATGTTGCATTGCAGTCGGTCGGCGAAGAAGTGATTGCAATTTACGATTTGAAGACGGGCGGTGCTGTGGTAAGCTCATCGCGTGCAGACGAATTGCGAAGCCACTTCTCAGCATCGCGCTATGTTCCGGTAATCGAGCTTCATGCTCTTCGGGGATCACGTATCAAACATGCGACGCTCGGCTCGCATTTTCAGTATTATCCAGAAGCAGCTTCCCGACTCCATCCTGTATGGTGACTTCCTCGCTGTCGGGAAGACGGACATGTTCCTGCGTGGCTTCCGGCTTTTCACCACGGGCCGGAAGAACCACAACGATCTCCACCGAGGCGTGACGCCGCTCTGGCGGCCGCATGATCAGCCGTCGTTTGATTTTGGTGGACGCTATGGCAGCTTGATAAAACATCCGCAGACCTATTGGACCATCACCGACCCGCGGGACGATCGGCATTCGGCTGCGGTCGTGCTTGAGCAGATCATGCCGTTCGTCAGCGAGTTTGAGGGTATTCAGACCGTCGCCTCGTTCCTGGATTATTTCGACTTCATGCGAACCAACATGACAGTGCCAGTCCAGCTCGATTTCGCGTTGGCTGATTATCTGGCAGGCGACATGCAGGGCTGTGAGACGGCTCTATGGCATGTCGAAAGTGTATTAGCGGATCACGACGAGAGCTGGTTTGTGTCCTATCGGCCCATCGTCGCCCGGATACGTCAGCAACTCGATCAGGAGCCGGCCGGTCTCAGCATTCAAATCCGGCATTGGCACAGGGAGAACATTGCCAGGCTCGGTCTCACGGTCTCTCACTGAATTGGAGAACGTTGGACCTCACCAATCCGCTAACGTGGCATCGTTTCCGTCTACACCATCTCCCCCGCGCATTTGCAGCAGCCTGTAGGATGGGTAGAGCGCAACGAAACCCATCATCCTCTGCCGATGGGTCTCGCAAAGGGCTCAATCCATCCTACGCTTGCTGGTATCGGCGCGGACCTCGCGGACGGGAGTAGGCCATGACGAATGAAGCCGGAAGTCGTGACGTGATCTGGACCAACCTTTATCGTCGGATCGTCGGTGTTATGAAGAAATACGGTCGAGAAGACGCATGCGGAGAGGGCGACTTCTGGGTGGTCGACGACGACTACGGCTGGCGTCGCCACACCATTTGCATTTTCAACCTCAATTTGTTTTCGCCCGACGTTGTCGGGGACTTGCATCAGCTGTTGGGTGGCATACCCGATTGGACGATCGTCCTTGTGCTGGACGTCCCGCAGTCTGGAAAGGAGTGGCCGCCGATGGGGGTGACCATACGCAGGAATGAAATTATCGACGGGTTGTTGCGGCAATATTTGCCAGCCCCATTCCGGGCGCTCCAGATTCCAGGAAGCCGGCCGGGTACCGGATACGACTAGCCGCCATGGGCGATGAGCGATCTGCTACTAGTGGGCGACCGGGGAGCCGATCTGGCAAAGGTCGTAGGGTGGGCAAAGCGAAGCGTGCCCACGTCGTGCTTGGCGAACGAACGCGTGGGCACGGCGCAAGAGCGCCTTTGCCCGCCCTACGCTCGCTGCGAGCGATTTCGATGAAATTCACGGCGCCACGAAATGCAGGATGAAAGCCGCGGCCACGACGACGCCAATGATAACGATCGCAGGCCGCCATCCAGTCACCGGATAGAACGACAGGCAAACCAGCGCCAGGCCACAAATCGCCTTGCCGACAGGTATCAAGAACGAAGCCATGGCGTGCTCCTTCTTGCGAACTCATCGCGGAGGCCAGCCTATACGAATGCGGGATCCGCCAGAAGGTGAAAGCAACCAGCCCACCCTGTCTGTCACGCGGTTATGATGGGCGGGGCCGAGAGCGGCGACGTTAAGAACATTGCGGTCGATACCGTTCGCAGGGTGGGCATGGCCAAGCTGCGCACGAACTGTACTTCGGCGAAAGATGGTGGGCACGGCGCAAGCGCGCCTTTGCCCACCCTACAGTCCTACACCATCTCCCCTCGCGCATTCGCCGCCGCGCCGCGTATCCCGTCGATATTCGCCTTGTAGCTCGCCACTGTGCCGCCCTTGAACACCGCCGAGCCCGCCACGAATGCATTCGCGCCGGCCGCGGCGAGTTGCCCCGACACCGCCGCCGAAACCCCGCCATCGACCTCGATATCGATCGGCCGGCCCGCGGTCATGGCGCGCAGGTCGCTGATCTTGCCGAGCGCGGAGGGGATGAAGGCCTGGCCGCCGAAGCCGGGATTGACCGACATCACCAGGATCAGATCGACGAGGTCGATGACGTATTCGATCGCCGAGATCGGCGTGCCCGGGTTGAGGGAGACGCCGGCCTTCTTGCCGAGCGCGCGGATCGCCTGCAATGAGCGATGCAGATGCGGACCGGCCTCGGCATGCACGGTGATGTGGTCGCAGCCGGCTTTGGCAAACGCTTCGAGATACGGATCGGCGGGCGCGATCATCAGATGCGCGTCAAAGATCTTCTTCGTGTGCGGGCGCATCGCCTTGATGACATCGGGGCCGTAGGAAATGTTCGGCACGAAGTGGCCGTCCATGACGTCGAGATGCAGCCAGTCGGCGCCGGCTTCGTCCACCGCGCGGACCTCTTCGCCGAGTTTCGCAAAATCCGCGGCGAGAATGGAGGGCGCGATGATCAGCGGGCGGGGCGCAAAGGTGGACATCGGGCGTTCCTGATCCGGTGGCGGAGAGCCTCGGGTACCATGGGGCAGGGGGCAGCGGCAACGTCGCGCGGCAGCCGAATGGTCCCGGCACATTCTGCCGCAACGGCACGATTTGCCGGGAAATTCGCGCGGGCGTGCCGCCAAAGCCGTTGTTTTATCAAGGCTTTTTCGCTGGCACGGGGCTTGCTCCGTCATCCCCAGGGAATTCACGCCGCACGCGTCGGCATGATCAGGAGTTTCACCATGTTGCCAGCGCTTGCCGCCGCCACCACTGCGATCGATGCGCTTCAGGCGCTGACCGCGGCGAAGAACAAGAAGACCGCGACCACCGGCGTCACCCAGAAGACGGCGAACCCGTTCGATGTCGCCAGCGCCACGACGACGGCGAGCGCCACCGCGACGCCGGTGATCAAGAGCAGCTCGGGTACCTCCGGCACGCTGGCGGCGAACACCATGAGCGCGGTGATCGCGGCGCAGAGCGACGCCTCCACCGGCAAGACTTCCTCAAATTCGACCAGCCGGGCCGACGCCCTGAAGGATCTGTTCACGCAGCTCGACAGCGATTCCAGCGGCGGCATCAGCAAGGCAGAGTTCGAGGACAAGCTCGGCGCCGGCGGCACCAACACCGCCAATGCCGACAAGGTCTTCGCCAAGCTCGACAAGAACGGCGACGGCTCGGTCAGCGCCGATGAACTGAGCGCGGCGCTGAAGGGCAAGGGCCCGCATGTCCACGCGCCGAAGTCGGCGGATTCGAGCAGCACGTCGGGCGCGAGCCGCGATCCGCTGCTGCAGGCGCTGCAGGGCGCGTCCAGCACCACCACCACCAACAGCGACGGCACCACCACGACCTCGATGACCTATGCCGACGGCTCCAAGGTCTCAACGACCTCGGCGCCGACCAGCACCGCGAGCACCGCCTCGTCCAAGGCGAGTTCGTCGTATAATTTTGTCGAGCAGATGATCCAGCGCCAGGCCAACGCGATCGCGACGTCATCCTCCGCCTCGGCGGTGTCGATCAGCGCGTAAACGTATGGCCCGGATGAAGTCAGCGCGCGCAGCGCGGTGACGCAATCCGGGGACAGCGGGCATGTGATAGCATCTAGGTGCATCGGCCGGCCCCGGATTGTCATCCGGGCTACGCCCATCTCACTTGCCCCGGACCCAATGCAACACCTCGTGTTGCGGCATGATCGGGAGTTTCCAGCATGATGCCAGCCCTTGCCACCGCCGCGATCGATGCGCTGCAGGCGATCACCACGGCGAAGTCGAAGTCGAAGGCCGCCGCCACCACCGGCGTCAGCCAGAAGACGACCAACCCGTCCGATGTCGCGAACACGGCAAGTACGACGACGGCGAGCGCCTCGGCATCGACCGCGACCAGCAGCACGAAGGATTCCTACAAGCTGGCGCCGGGCACCATGGCCACGCTGCTCGATGCGCAGAGCCAGCCCGTGACGGCGGCCTCTGCGGCAAAACGGGCCGACTCGCTGAAAAGACTGATGGGGATGCTCGACAGCGACGGCAGCGGCGGCATCAGCCAGGCGGAGTTCGCGAACAAGCTCGGTGCCGGCGGCAGCAACACCGCCAATGCCGAAAAGGTCTTCGCCACGCTCGACAAAAACGACGACGGCTCGGTCAATGCCGATGAACTGAGCGTGGTGCTGAATGGCCCAAAGGCCCCCTCCAGCACCACCACCGGCAACTCCGACGGTACCACCACGACCTCGATGACCTATGCCGACGGCTCAACGGTCTCGACCACCTCGGCGCCGACCAGCACCGCGAGCATGGCCTCGTCCAAGGCGAGCTCGTCGTATAATTTCGTCGAGCAGATGATCGAGCGCCAGGCCAACGCGATCGCGACGTCATCCTCGGCCTCGGCGCTGTCGATCAGCGCGTAAACGTATAGTCCGGATGAAGTCAGCGCGCGCAGCGCGGTGACGCAATCCGGGACAGCGTGCATGTGACAGGCGCATGTAGCAGTGCGCATGTGGATCGGCCGGCCCCGGATTGTCATCCGGGCTACGCCAAGCTCACAAGTAACTTCACCGCCGCTCCCGCTCCAGCTCCTCATATGCATAGGCATCGCGGATTTCCGCGTTGAAGAACGCGCCCTTTGACGGCGCGGTTCGGAATGCCACGTAGGTCTCCGGCGGCACATCCGCATAGACATAGCGCCGGCCGGTGACGAAGGTCACGGTCAGTGCGCGCGCGGCCGGATCATAGGCGATATCGCGAACGGCGGTGGAGGGCATGGCGTCACCCGGATGGCATGTGTGCGGCAACGCGGATCACGCCGTTTGGTTCTAGCCGAAGCGATCCCGCCACGCCGGCAAGGCGCCCGGAAACGGCAAAGCGGCGGCTTCATGAACCCCGCGGGCGATGGCGCGCGCGATCACGTTGCCGGCGACCATGCCGAGTTCGGTGAGGCCGACCAGCGGATCAACAGGCTTTTCGCCGGTCGCCGCCGCGAACACGATGTCGCCGTCGAGCGGCGCGTGCACCGGATAGATCGCGCGGGCAAAACCGGTCTGCGCCATGATCGCCAGCCGCTGCGCCTGCGCCTTGCTGAGGATCGCGTCGGTGACCACCACCGCCAGCGTGGTGTTCTCGATGGCGGTCGCCGCCGGCCCGCCCTTGATGCGCAGCGCCAGCATGTCGGGTGTGAAGTGGTCCGGCAGGCCGCGGCCGCCGAACTCGCCATCGACCTCGAACGGCGCGGCCCAGAACCACGGCCCGTCGCCGACGGTGACGCTGCCGATCGCATTGACCACGGCGAGCGCGGCGACGCGCACGCCGTCCGGGGTCATGGCCGAAGCCGAGCCGACGCCGCCCTTGAAATTCGCGGTAGTCGCGCCGAGCCCGGCGCCGACGCTGCCGAGCGCAAAGCGCTCGCCCGCCGCCGCCGCCGCGGCGTAGCCGAGCTCGCGATAGGGGGCAAAGCGGCCCCATTGCTTGTCGCCGCCGTTCAGGAGGTCGAAGCAGATCGCGCCGGGCACGATCGGGATGAGGGCGTCGCGAATTTTGAAGCCGCGGCCCTGTTCGGCGAGCCAGGCCTGCACGCCGCCGCCGGCTTCCAGCCCGAACGCCGAGCCGCCGGCCAGCGCGATGCCGTCGATGCCGTCCACGGTATTGACGGGGTCGAGCAGGGCGCTCTCGCGGGTGCCCGGCCCGCCGCCGCGCACATCCATCGAGGCCACCGCCGGGCGGTCGAACAGGATCGCGGTGACGCCGGAGGCCAGCGCGGCGTCGTCGGCATGGCCGACACGGACGCCGGCGATATCGGTGAGGAGGTTGTGCAACATGGAGCGCCTTCTTTCCCTCTCCACTTGTGGGAGAGGGTGGATCGAACCCGCGAAGCGGGTTCGAGACGGGTGAGGGGTATTCACGGCACATACATTTTTGCCGCGCAACCCCTCATCCGTCGCGGACTTCGTCCGCGCCACCTTCTCCCACAAGGGGAGAAGGAAGAAAGAGGAGCGCCCCGCACGCCGATCACGCCGCGATCACAACGCGCGGAGGTATCGCGCAGCCCTTGCATCCGCCGTCGCGGTCGGTGCATCTAATCCCATGATCCATGATGTCTCGATCCCCGCCGCGCTGATCGCCGGCCTTGTCAGCTTCCTGTCGCCCTGCGTGCTGCCGCTGGTGCCGCCCTATCTGATCTATCTGACCGGCGCGACCATCGAGCATGTTGCGGCCGAGGAGACCGACCGCGCCTCGAAGCGCGCGGTGATGATTGCGGCTCTTATGTTCGTGCTGGGCTTCTCCACGGTATTCGTGGCGCTCGGCGCCAGCGCCAGCCTGATCGGCAGCCTGATCCGGGCCTATTCGGCCGAGCTGTCGATCGTGGCCGGCATCATCATCATCCTGATGGGCCTGCATTTCCTTGGTCTGACCCGGATCGGCTTCCTGATGCGCGAGGGCCGCGTCGCGATGGCCAAGCCGGTCGGGCTGTGGGGCGCCTATGCGATGGGGCTGGCCTTCGCGTTCGGCTGGACGCCGTGTATCGGCCCGATCCTCGCCGCGATCCTGTCGGTCGCCGCCGCCGAAGCCACAGTGACCAAGGGCGCACTGCTGCTGGCGGTGTATTCCGCCGGGCTCGGCATTCCCTTTTTGCTGGCGGCGCTGATGGTGGAACAATTTTCGTCGGTATTCGCCCGCATGAAGCGCCATCTGGCCAATGTCGAGCGCGCCATGGGCGTGCTGATGGTGCTGACCGGCATCGGATTTTTGACGGGCGCAGTGAGCAATGTCAGCATCTGGCTGCTGGAGACATTCCCGGCGCTGCAGAATTTCGGGTAGTTCTCGTTTCCCGCGCGCGGTGCGGCATATTTATGCCGCTCCGCAGACGCGGGATCCCGGTTATTTCAAGCGAACCGGGACCCCGGATCTGCGAAGCAACACTTCGTGTTGCATCGCGTCCGGCGAACGTGACGGCGAGCTACCTCAGCGCTCAGGTTCCCTTGGCGCCGATCTCGGCGTAATTCCCCTTGGCGTCCCACTTGTAGACGACGTAGTCGATCGCCTTGATGTCGCCCTTGGCGTCAAACGCCATCTTGCCGAGTACGGTGTCCCACTCGCCGGCCTTGATGATGTCCATCACCTTTTTCGGATCGGTCGAGCCCGCCTTGGTCACCGCCTGCGACCACACCTGGAACGCGGCGTAGGTGTACAAAGTGTAGCCTTCGGGATCGATGTTCTTGGCCTTGAACTTTTCGACGATAGCTTTCGCCGTCGGCTTGTTGCGCGGGTCGGGGCCGAAGGTGAACAGCGTGCCTTCAGCGGCCGGGCCGGTGATCGAGGCGAATTCCTTGTCGTTCATGGCGTCGCCGGCCATCAGCACGGTCTTGAGGCCCTGGTCGCGCATCTGACGCAGGATCAGGCCGGCTTCCTGATGGTAGCCGCCGACATAGACCAGATCGATGTTGTCGCGCTTCAGGCGGGAGACGATGGAATTAAAATCCTTGTCGCCCTTGTTGTAGCTCTCGAACATCTTTTCGGTGAAGCCGGCCTTGTTGAGCGCCTTCTTGGTCTCGTCGGCGAGGCCCTTGCCGTAGGTGGTCTTGTCGTTGAGGATCGCGACGTTCTTGCCTTTGAAATTCTTGGCGATGTAGTCGGCGGCGACCAGACCCTGCTGATCGTCGCGGCCGCAGACGCGCAGCACGTTCCACAGCTTGCGCTCGGTGAACAGCGGGTTGGTCGAGGCCGGGGTGATCTGCAGCACGTTGCCGTCGGCATAGGCTTCCGAGGCCGGGATCGACGACGACGAGCAGAAATGCCCGGCGACGAACGGCACGCCGCCCGAGGCGATCTTCTCGGCCACCGAGCGCGCCTGCTTGGGGTCGCAGGCGTCATCGCCGACCTGCAGCGCCAGCTTCTTGCTGAGCACGCCGCCGGCGGCGTTGAGATCCTCGACGGCCTGTTCGGCGCCGTTCTTCATCTGCCGGCCAAACGCGGATTCGCCGCCGGTCATGGGCCCGGCCACGGCAACGTTGATGTTCTGCGCAAACGCCGTGCTCGACAGCAAAGAGGCGGCGAAGGCCAGGCCGATGAGCTTGAAAGATTTCATAGGGATTCCTCGTGGTGATCGGGACGGGGCCGGCACGGGGGCCGGAGGCAGATCCGGCAGTATTGTCGGCTGATTTGGCGGCCAAGTCATCGGCAAATTTTAGGCGGCAATTGACCCCGCTGCGGCACTTCGCCGCCACATCCATCATTGGAAACGCAGCCTCACTCTCATGTCCCGGACGCGCTGCAGCGTCCTTCACGCTGCTGCGCAGATCCGGGATCCCGGTTTCTTTGAACGAACCGGGGCCCCGGATCTGCGAAGCAATACTTCGTATTGCATCGCGTCCGGGGAACGAGAGTGGCGTTACGTCTTCCTTCCGCCCTCGAGATAGGCCGAGCGAACCTCCGGGGCCTTCAACAGCTCCGCTCCGCTGCCGGACAGGGTAATCAACCCGTTGACCATGACATAGCCGCGGTGCGCCAGCCGCAGCGCGTGGTTGGCGTTCTGCTCGACGATCAGCACCGTCAGGCCGTCCTGCTTGTTAAGTACGCGGATGGCGTCGAAAATCTGTTTTGCAATCAGCGGCGCGAGACCCAGCGAGGGCTCGTCGAGCAGCAGCAGCCGCGGCCTCGACATCAGCGCGCGGCCGATCGCCAGCATCTGCTGCTCGCCGCCGGACAGCGTGCCGCCGCGCTGGAACATGCGTTCCTTCAGCCGCGGGAACAGCGCCAGCACTTTCTCCAGGCTATCGGCGCGCTCACTGGCGCTGCTCTCGGTGACATTGGCGCCCATCTGCAGGTTTTCCGCGACACTCATGCGCGGAAAGATGCGGCGACCTTCGGGCGACTGGGCGATCCGCATCCGCGCGATCTCGTGGGTCGGCAGCGCCGTGATATCGGTGCCGTCATAGTCGATGCGGCCGGAGCGTGCGCGCGGCTTGCCGAAGATGGTCATCATCAGTGTCGACTTGCCGGCGCCGTTGGCGCCGATCAGCGCCACGATCTCGCCTTTGGCGATGGAGAGATCGACGCCGCGCAGCGCCTCGATCTTGCCGTAGGAGGCGTGGAGGTTGGAGATGGCGAGCATGGGGGTGGAGGGAGTGGTCATCGCAGGACTCCCTTGCTCCGGACGCGATGCGATACGAAGTGTCGCTTCGCAGAGCCGGGGCCGTACCAGACGCCGGAGCTTGCGACGGTCCCGGCTCTGCGAAGCGGAATAAGAACGCTGCAGCGCGTCCGGGAAACGTGTGGCGCGCCGCTCACAATCCCAGCTCCGCTTCGACGGCTTCGACTTCGTCGTCATCGACGCCGAGATAGGCCGCGATCACCTTGGGATTGTCGCGGATCGCCTGTGGCGAGCCATCGGCGATCTTGACGCCGTAATCCAGCACCACGATGTGATCGGAAATTTCCATCACCACCGACATGTCGTGCTCGATCAAGAGGATCGAGGTGCCGTGCTCGGCGCGGATTTTCAGCAGCAGTTCGCTGAGCGCCGCGCTTTCGCGTGCATTGAGCCCGGCGGCGGGCTCGTCGAGGCACAGCAATGCCGGCGCGGTACACATGGCGCGGGCGATCTCGAGGCGGCGCTGGTCGCCGTAAGGCAGTTCGCCGGCGGCATCGTCGGCGCGCGCCAGCAAGCCGATCTGGTCGAGCCAGTAGCGCGCCAGTTCGATCGCGGCCTTCTCCGCGGCGCGGTACGAGGGCACGCCGAACAGGCCCAGAAAGGTGAAGCCGGAGGCGCGCATCAGCGTGTTGTGCTGCGCGACCATGAGGTTCTCCAGCGCGGTCATGCCGGGAAACAGCCGGATGTTCTGGAAGGTGCGCGCGACCTTGGCGATTTTCGAGATGCGGAAATCGTTGAGCTTCTCCAGCCGCATTTCGGTGTCGTTGTTGCGCAGCCGGATGGTCCCGGCGCTCGGCTTGTAGAAGCCGGTGATGCAGTTGAACACCGTGGTCTTGCCGGCGCCGTTGGGGCCGATCAGCGCGGTGATCTGGCCGCGCCGGGCGGTGAAGGACAGATCGTTGACGGCGACGATGCCGCCGAACCGCATCGCCAGATTTTCGACGCTGAGGATGTCGTCGCGGCTCATGCGCGGGCGTCCTCGACCAGTTCGGCGGAGATTACTTTTTCATGCCGTAGAAACACCGTCGGCGCGCGATGGCCGATCAGGCCGCGCGGGCGCCAGATCATCAGCAGCACCATGGCGGCGCCGAACACCAGCATGCGGTACTGCTCGAGCCCGCGGAACAGTTCGAAGCCGCCGATCATGGTCAGCGCGGCCAGCGCCACGCCGAGCTGCGAGCCCATGCCGCCGAGCACCACGATGGCCAGCACCAAAGCGGATTCATGAAAGGTGAAGGATTCCGGGCTGATGAAGCCTTGCCGGGTTGCGAAGAACGAGCCGGCAAAACCAGCGAACATCGCGCCGGTGGCGAACGCCGTGAGTTTCGTCGTGGTGGTATTGATGCCCAGCGCCCGACAGGCGACCTCGTCCTCGCGCAGCGCTTCCCAGGCGCGGCCGATCGGCAGCCGCCGCAGCCGGATCGTCACCCAGTTGGTGAGCAACGCCAGCGCCAGGATCAGATAGAACAGGAACACGATGCGATGGGTCGGCGAGAACGCGATGCCGAGTTTTGTGGCGAGGCCGTCGTCGCCCGGCGTCAGCGGAATGCCGAAGAACGAGGGCCGCGGAATGCCCGAGATGCCGTTGGGGCCGCCGGTCAGGCTTTGCCAGTTGATGATGACGAGGCGGATGATCTCGCCGAACGCCAGCGTGACGATGGCCAGATAGTCGCCGCGCAATCGCAATACGGGGAAGCCGAGCAGCACGCCGAAGAACGCCGCCAGAATGCCGGCGAGCGGCAGGCAGATCCAGAATGACAATCCAAAATTGGTCGCCAGCAGCGCGTAGGAATAGGCGCCGACGGCGTAGAACGCGACATAGCCGAGATCGAGCAGGCCGGCGAGGCCGACCACGACGTTCAACCCCCAGCCGAGCATCACGTAAGTCAGCACGAGGATGCCGAGATCGAGGATGTAGCGCTGGTCGTAGAAGATCACCGGCACCAGGAAGGTGAAGATCAGCAGCACCGGCGCGATGCCGCGGCGCGCGACGGCGAGCGCCTTGGTCGTCGAGGGCGGGATGATCCGGATCGTATCGACCGGTCCCCACCAGTAGCGCAGCAGTTCGATCACGATGCTGCCGCCGAACACCACGCCAACCATCGCGGCGAGATCGCCGAACCGGGTCCAGTAGATCAACTGCCCTTCGGGCCCGGCCTCGGTGCGAACGCCGATCATCAGCGAGAACAGCACCAGCGCCACCAGTCCGGAGATCAGCGCCTTCTTGAAGATGAACGCGACATCCGGGCCGCGGGCGAGGGTGGCTGGAGCGGTGGTTGCCACGGCGCCGCCGTCAGACTTTTTCGACTTCCGGCCGGCCGAGCAGGCCGGTCGGAAGGAAGATCAGCACGACGATCAGGATCGAGAACGCCGCGACGTCCTTGTATTCGGTGGAGAAATACGCCGCCCACAGGGTCTCGATCAGGCCGATCAACAGGCCGCCCAGCATCGCGCCGGGCAATGAGCCGATGCCGCCCAGCACCGCGGCGGTGAACGCCTTGATGCCGGCGACGAAGCCCATGAAGAAGTCGACCAGGCCGTAATACAGCAGATACATCATGCCGGCGACGGCGGCGAGCGCGGCGCCGATCACGAAGGTCATGGAGATGGTGCGGTCGACATCGACGCCGAGCAGCGAGGCCATGGTCTGGTCCTGCTCGCAGGCGCGCATGTCGCGGCCCAGTCGCGTCTTCGCCACCAGCCAGGTGAAGATGCCGAGCAGCACGATGGTGGTGATCACCACGATGATCTGC
Organism: Tardiphaga sp.; assembly: GCF_028290785.1. Classification (GTDB taxonomy): domain Bacteria; phylum Pseudomonadota; class Alphaproteobacteria; order Rhizobiales; family Xanthobacteraceae; genus Tardiphaga. Next base: position 15,199 of record NZ_JAQGJD010000193.1, read on the forward strand.
ACGTTGGACAGCCGCACCACAAAACCTTCGGCGCCTTCGTGCAAGGTGTAGCCGCCGGTGATGATCGGCGGCACCGGTTTGACGCGGGCGCCCTGCGCCACCTGCGAGTAGTTGGTCAGCACGAACGACATGCCGATCGCCGACAGCATGGGCGCAAGGCGAAACGAGTGCCGCAGCGGCCGGTAGGCGATGCGCTCGATAGTCCAGCCGTACAGCGCGGTGACGGCCATCGAGACCAGCAGCACGATCAGGAGGATCACCGGCACGATGGTAAGGCCGATGGAGACCAGAATGAGGAAGGTGATCAGTGCAATAAAGCCGCCGATCATGAAGATGTCGCCATGGGCGAAATTGATCATGCCGACGATGCCGTAGACCATCGTGTAGCCGATCGCGATCAGGCCGTAGATCGAGCCGAGCACGATGCCGTTGATCAGTTGCTGGGCGAAATAATCCATGAATTTATAAGATCGCGCTGCCGTGTTGTGGTGTGGCGATGCGACGGTTCCGGCAGCCGGCCATTGCGTCGCTTGCCATTTTCTAACAGCGAGAATCGGCAGCGGCAACAGGCGGCGCTGCGGCTAAAGTGAGCTGTACATGCTGTTTTTCTTGGCGTTTTTGCGCTGCAGCAGCGGGGTTCCGATTTCACACTTCGACCCTCGAAGCGCCGCGCGAGAATCACGCCGGAACCGAAACGAACGTGGCTGTGACGCGTTATGTCGGCGCTGAATGGTTCAGCAAGGAGATTGAAGAATGTCCAACCAGAACCAGAACAACCCCGAACAGCAGAATCAGAAGCCTGGCCAGAAACCGGGACAGCAGCAGCAGGGCGGCCAGAAGCCCGGGCAGCAGCAGGATCCCAACCGCCAGGGCAATCCCGGCCAGCGCTAGCCAGCGCACCGCTTGGTTGCTCAGCAGCCGACACGGAGGCCCCGCCGAAAGGCGGGGCTTTTTGTTTGGCAAGCGCCGTGCGCCGTTTCCGGCTAATTATCCCGCGAATTGCGTTATTAAGGTAAATAAAGGGTTTACGTTGCCCGGGGACGCGGCGCTGCGCTTACGTCCCGGAACGACCACCGGCTCGATTCGAGCCGCAGGATGCGACGGACGGCAACATGATTCAGAACTGGCGGATCAGCAATTTCAATGGCGCGCTGCTGGCGTGCTATTTCATTCCGGCCTGGACCATCGCCGCGTTCAAGATCATGATTTCGCCGCTGCAGGGCGTCTATGAGCGGCCCAACGTGTCGCTGGTGCTGTTCTTGAGCGACTATCTGCATCTCGCCACCATGAGCACGGTGCGCTACGCGTGGCTGATGGCGCTCGGCAAGCTGACGGTGGTGGCGTTCTTCGCGGTGTTCCTGGTGTTCACCACGCGGGCCTCGATCCGGCGCACCGGCGGCTGCGACGAGGCGCTGGCCATGGCGCTGGCCATCGGCAGCCTGATCAGCTTTGCCAGCATGATCATGGCGTCCAAGGTCGGCCAGACCGCGGCGCTGCATCTGCACGTCACCGAACTGCTGCTGCTGCTCGGCACCGCCGTGCTGATGGCCATCGAACCACCGCTGCAGCGCGTGCCGACGCCGGACCGCGCCGCGCAGCCGTCGCGGCCAAGCGAGTTCTACTCCTTGAGCAATCCCAGTTCCTGAACGATGCTGGCGGCTTCCTTGACGGCATGGTTGGCCGCCGGCACGCCGCAATAGATCGCCTGCTGCAGCAGGATTTCCTTGATGTCCTCGGGCGTGAAGCCGCCTTGCGTCAGTGCGGCGCGGACGTGCAGCTTGAACTCGTCCCACTGGCCGAGCGCCACCATGGTGCCGATCACCAGCACGCGGCGGGTGCGCTCGTCGAAGTGCGGCCGGGTCCAGATCTCGCCCCAGGCGTAGCGGCTGATCAGGTCAAGGAAATCCGCATTGAAGGCGTTCCTGCCGGCGGCCGATTTATCGACCCAGGCATCACCGAGCACCTTGCGGCGTTGCGCGGTGCCGTTATCGCGGCGTTGTTGATCGTCCATGAGAGTCTCCCTCTGTCGTCATTGCGAGGAGCCCTTGCGACGAAGCAATCCAGTTCTTCCTTCGCTTGTGGCTCTGGATTGCCGCGTCGCTTCGCTAAGGGGAAAGCCAGCGGCTTTCCCTGACCTCGCAATGACGGCTGTCAGCGCTGCGTCAGAAATCCAACCACTGCGTCGGTAAACGCGTGCGGCTGCTCGACATTCGAAATATGCGCGGCGTCCAGAATCGTGAGGCTGGCGCCGGGGATCTGGCTGCGGATGTATTCGCCTGATGCGACCGGCGTCGCCATGTCCTGGCGGCCGGCGATCACCAGCGTCGGGCTTTTGATCCGGGGCAGCAGCGCGCGCTGGTCCAGCGTGCTCAGCGCCTCGCAGGCGGCGAGGTAGCCTTCGACCGGCGAGGCGATCAGCATCGCCTTCATGCTGGCGGCGATCTGCGGCTGCGCTTCGCGGAAATCCGCGGTCAGCCAGCCCGAGATCACGGCGTCGGCGACCGCCGCAATGCCGCCTTCCCGCACCGCCTTGATGCGGTTGTGCCAGTTGGTCGGGTCGGGATAATAGCTCGACGTGTTCGACAGGATGATGCGGTCGAAGCGTTCCGGCGCGTTGGCGCCGAGCCACTGGCCGACCATGCCGCCCATCGACAGCCCGCACCAGTGCACTCTGTCGATGTTGAGATCGTCGAGGATTGCCAGCACATCCTTGCCGTAGCGCTCCATCGACGTCGGGCCGTTGAAACCGGACTTGCCGTGGCCGCGGCGATCGTAGCGGATCACGCGAAACAGTTTTGTGAACGCCGCCATCTGCGGCTCCCACATCTGCAGGGTGGTGCCCAGCGAATTCGACAGCATCAGGGTCGGGCCGCCGTCGCGGCCCTCGACGGACACGTTCAGAAGGCAACCGTCGGCATCGATCATCGGCATCGTAACGTCTCCAGCGTTTCTTATTTAATTGTCAGCGAGTCGAGCAGGCGGTCGATCAGCGCCTGCGAGGCGCCCTGATAGTTCATCGGCTCGAACAGTTCCGCGATTTTGTCGGCACTGAGCTGCGCGCGCACTTTGGGATCGTCGCCGAGCACGTCGCGCAGATGCCGTTTTTCAGCGATGGCCCGCTTGGTCGCGGCTTCCACCAGGTGATGCGCATCGCTCTTGCCGAGTTTTTCGGCCAGCGCGAAGGTGACGGCTTCGGCCATGATCAGTCCATGCGTCGCGTCGAGATTGACCCGCATCCGGTCGGCATCGACCTCGAGGCCTTCGGCGATATCGACGATGGCGGCAAGCGCGCCGGAGGTGACCAGTTGCAGCGTTGGCAGCGTTGGCCATTCGGCGTGCCACGGACCGGCGCTGCGCTCGTGGTCCTGCACTTGGGCTGCGAAGATCGTGGCTGTCAGATTCGGCGCCATGGTGGCGGCGGACAGCGCGATGGCGGCGGCCACTGGGTTGCGCTTGTGCGGCAGGGTCGAGGAGCCACCGCGGCCTTCGCCGGCGGGCTCAAAGGCTTCGCCGACGTCGGTCTGCATCATCAGCGAGACGTCGCGGGCGATTTTTCCACAAGTGCCCGAGAGAATCGCCAGCACCGAGGCGATCTCCGCGATGCGGTCGCGGTGGGTGTGCCACGGAGCTTCGGGCAGCGGCAGATCCAGCTCCTGCGCCAGCCGCTCGGCGACGACGAGACCGTTGTCGCCGAGCGCCGCAAGCGTCCCGGCGGCGCCGCCGAACTGCAGTGCCAGACCCTCGCGGCGCAGCCGCTGCAGGCGCAGCCTCGAGCGATGCAGCGCCGCGGCGTATTCCGCGAGCTTCAGCCCGAACGGCATCGGCAGCGCATGCTGCAGCCAGGTGCGCGCAACCACGGCGGTGTGGCGATGTTTTTCCGCGAGGCGGGCAAACCCCGCGACAGCGCGGTCGAGGTCGACCAGCAGCGCGTCGATGGCAGCGCGCAAGCCCAACATGGTGGCGGTGTCGATGACGTCCTGGCTGGTGGCGCCCCAATGCACGTAGCGCGCGGCGTCCTTGTCGGCTTTCGCGACATGGGCGGTCAGCATCTTGACCAGCGGAATCGCAAGGTTGCCGGAGCGGGTCGCGGCCTCCGCCAGTTCGGCGAGGTCGAACTGCTCGGCCCGGCAGGCGGTCCCGATGGCGGCCACCGCGCTTTCGGGAATCACGCCCACGGCGGCTTCGGCGCGCGCCAGCGCGGCCTCGAAGTCCAGCATGTGCTGCAGAAAAGCGGCGTCATCGCAGATCGCGCGCATCGCGGCGCTCGACAGCAACGGGGCCAGCAGGGGGGAAAGGGAGGTGCTCATCGGCGCGGACCTAATCATTCCCGGCGCGCTCTGCCAATCCCTTCCGGCCGCCGGTTTTTGCTGCGCTGCGATTATGTATCGCATCTCCTCGAGCCATGGCCTTTCTTTTGCGCGGTCCGTGCTTTACTTGGGATTGCCCGCCAATTCGGGGCAGCGACAAATCCAGGAGATGTTCCCATGGCCATGACAATGAACGGCGAAGTCCAGCTCGCGGCGCCGCGCGAAGTGGTCTGGGAAAAGCTTAACGATCCCGCGGTGCTGAAAGCCTGCATCCCCGGCTGCGAAGAGCTTGAGACCACGGAAGACGGCGGCTTCCGCGCCACTGCGAAGATCAAGGTCGGGCCGGTGTCGGCACGCTTCAAGGGCAAGGTGACGCTCAGCGATCTCGACCCGCCGAACGGCTACAAGATATCAGGCGAAGGCGAGGGCGGCGTCGCCGGCTTCGGCAAGGGCGGTGCCGCGGTCGGCCTCACCGACAAGGATGGCGGCACGCTGCTGACCTACAACGTGGAAGCGCAGATCGGCGGCAAGCTGGCCCAGCTCGGCCAGCGCCTGATCAATGGCTCGGCGAAAAAGATCGCCGACGAGTTCTTCTCGAATTTCGCCAAGGCCGTTCAGGGCTGAGGCGATTCCTACTTGTCCTGGACGCGGTGCATCACGCCAACTTTGGCGTGGTGAACCGCAGAGCCGGGACCGTACCAGACGCCGGCGTTCGTAACGGTCCCGGCTCTGCGAAGCGGCACTGCGTGCTGCGTCCCGTCCGGGACAAGTGAGCTGGGCTAGACGACCCGGCCCGCATCAAGTCTTGTTGATCTCTGCCGCCAAACACATAGCTCGCCATCCGCCGTTGAGGTTGCTCATTGCCGGGATGGGCCATATTATGCCTTTGGAATGATTTTAATGACCGTGCGGCCACGCAATGGCGGCAGGGACCCAAGAGAGTGCATATGGCAAAAATCTCCCTGATCGTGAATGGCAATCCCGTCACCGGCAATATCGATCCGCGCACCCTGCTGGTGCAGTTCTTGCGCGAGAACCTGCGGCTGACCGGCACCCATGTCGGCTGCGACACCTCGCAATGCGGTGCCTGCGTCGTGCATCTCGACGGCAAGGCCGTGAAGTCCTGCACCACGCTGGCCGTGATGGCCGACGGTCACGAGGTCAAGACCATCGAGGGACTTGCCGCCGACGGCGCGCCGCTGCATCCGATGCAGGAAGCGTTTCGCGAGCATCACGGCCTGCAGTGCGGCTTCTGCACCCCGGGCATGATCATGACCGCGGTGGACCTCGTGCATCGCAAGGGCCACGACCTCAGCGACCACGTCATTCGCGAAGAACTCGAAGGCAATCTGTGCCGCTGTACCGGCTATCAGAACATCGTGGTGTCGATCGCCGCCGGCGCCAAGGCAATGGCGAATTCCGACCTCGCTTAACACCCATCCAGCAGATCCCGCGCGACGTTCCAGGAATCATTCATGTACGAATTCAAGTATCATCGTCCGGAGACCGTGCGGCAGGCCGCCAATCTTCTGATCAAGAATGAAGACGCCAAGTTCGTGGCCGGCGGCCACACGCTGATCCCGGTGATGAAGCAGCGGCTTGCGGCACCCCCGCACATCATCGATCTCTCGCACATCCAGGGGCTCGACGGCATCGAGATCAAGGGCCGCTCGCTGGTGATCGGCGCGCTCGCCAAGCACGCCGAGGTGGCGACCTCGGCGATCGTCGGCGAAGCCTTCCCGGCGCTGGCCGAACTGGCGGCGCTGATCGGCGATCCCGCGGTGCGCCACAAGGGCACCATCGGCGGCTCGCTCGCCAACAACGATCCGACCGCGGACTATCCCGCCGCCGTGCTGGCGATGGGCGCCACCATCGTCACCAACAAGCGCAAGCTGAAGCCGGAAGAGTTTTTCCAGGGCCTGTTCACCACCGCGCTGGAGCCTGACGAGATCATCACCAAGGTCGCGTTCCCGCTGCCGAAGAAGGCCGCCTATATCAAGTTCCGCAACCAGGCCTCGCGCTACGCGCTGGTCGGCGTGTTCGTCGCCAAGCGCCCGTCGGATGTCCGCGTCACCGTGACCGGCGCCGGCTCCGAAGGCGTGTTCCGGGTCGAGGCGTTCGAGCAGGCGCTGCAGAAGCGGTTCTCGCCGAAGGCGCTGGACGGTCTCACCGTGCCCGCCGAAGGCCTCAACAGCGATCTGCACGGCAGCGCGGAATATCGTGCGCACCTGATCGGCGTGCTGGCGAAGCGCGCCGTCGAAGCCGCCAACGCCCGGGCCTGATTTGCATAGTCCTGCAATTCAGGCTCCGGCCCTGCTGAGATTGGCTATCCCATGAGCGCGACATCGGCGATCCCCACCTCCGTCGATGCGACGCTGGAAATGCTCAACTCGCGCGGCTATCTCGCCGAGCGCTCGCTGGCGACGGTGGTGTTTCTGGCGCTGAAGATGGGTCGGCCGCTGTTCCTCGAAGGCGAGGCCGGCGTCGGCAAGACCGAGATCGCCAAGGTGCTGTCGGCAGCACTGGGCCGCAAGCTGATCCGGCTGCAATGCTATGAAGGTCTCGACGTCGCCTCCGCGGTTTACGAGTGGAACAGCGCCTCGCAGATGATCGCAATCCGCCTCGCCGAAGCCGCCGGGGATACCGACCGCGACCAGCTCTCCAGCGACATTTTTGCCGAACGCTATCTGATCAAGCGCCCGCTGCTGCAGGCGCTGGAGCCCGACGTGGGCGGCGCGCCGGTGCTCTTGATCGACGAGCTTGATCGTGCCGACGAGGCGTTCGAGGCGTATCTCTTGGAAATCCTCAGCGACTTCCAGGTGACGATCCCCGAGCTCGGTACGGTGAAAGCGCCGGCGCCGCCGATCGTGATCGTGACGTCCAACCGCACCCGCGAAATCC
>NZ_JAQGJD010000421.1 GCF_028290785.1 Tardiphaga sp.
AATTTCCCGACCTCCTCCGAAGCAATGATGTCCTCGCTGCACTGGAGGATCAGGGTCGGAACCGAAACTTTGGCAAGATCGTCTCTGTTATCAGAGGTGAAGGTGACACGCGCGAACGCCTTCGCAATCTCTGGATCGGTCCGGCAGAAGCTGTTGGTCAATTCTTCGCCGAGTTCGGGCCGATCCGGATTGCCCATGATGGAAGGCGCCATCGCGGCGGACCAACCCATGTGGTTGTCCTCCAGGAATTCGAGAAGCTCCGCGATCTGCTTCTCGCTGAATCCGCCCACATAGTCGCCGTCGTCGATATACCTAGGCGACGGGCCGACCAACACCATCTGTCCGAACAAGTCCGGAGCCTTGAGCGAAGACAGCAGCCCGATCATCGCGCTGACCGAATGGCCCACGAATACGGCGTCCTTCAGGCCAAGCTCGCGGCCGATCTCGACCATGTCGTCGGCATAGCCGTTCAACGTCGAATACTTAGCGTCGTCGTAGGCCGACAGATCGGACCCGCCGGCGCCGACATGGTCGAAGAGCACAACCTTGAAGTCGTTTTCGAACGCTGGCGCCACCATGCGCCACATGTTCTGGTCGCAACCGAAGCCGTGAGCGAAGACCATGGCCCTGCTGCCCTGCCCGGTCACCTGCACGTTGTTTCTTGCCCGTATATCCATTGACGATCACCTATGTGCCGGGTTGCGCTCGGGCCGCTGGCCGGCCGCCGCTGTTAGACTGTATCCGGAGCGGCGGGCTGTCGATCTAAGGCCAACACCTGATCGAAATCGACAGGTTCGAACCGTCGTCCCTGAGCATCCGTAACGTGCACTTTCCATCCCTCTCCTTGGAGGACGCGAGCTTTGGCAACGGCCATGGCAGGTCTTATCCTAACGGTCTGAACGGATCTCCCGTTCTTGGAAGCATGGACCATGAAGGCCGTCATGGAGACCTCGAAATGAAACGGCACCATTTAGCGGAGACGCTCGCCCACGCCGCCGCGGTAGGTGGGAGCTGAAGGAAATACCGCAATCCGTAGGTTGGTTCTATCGGAACCCCTCATCGTCTGGCAACTTCGCACGCAGTGTAGCTCTCGCGCCGCAACATTTTTACGCTGATTTGCGGCGATACGCCTCTGCGATCATCACCAGCGACGAGACCGAGACCCCGCCCCGTCGCCACAGATCGTCGATGCGTGCGAACGGCTGGTCCGCCCAGGCGTCGACGCTTCCCAGCTGAACGCAATTTCCTGCCGGCTTGTCTCACGATGTTTCATAGGCTTTCGGACGCGCAGGTCAAACGCCTGTCGGCGCTGGTTAAGCGGTCAGAAGAGTAAGACGACGCCAGCCCATTCACGTCCGATGTTCGATATCGGATCTAGCTAAATTGATCACCGATCAACGAACCTTTCGACCTCTTCGCAGTATATCTACGCAGGGAGGTTAGCCGTGGATCAAAGAACAGAACTGAGAGCCAAGGCCCAAAAGTATAGGGGTTTTGTCCGGTGGGTCGGCGATCCAGAACTCGCCCGAGATCTTTTGTCCCTCGCGTTTGACTTGGAGAAACGAGCGATGCAACCAAACGAGGAAGACATCCGCACCCGCGCGTACGATCTGTGGAAGCAGGCCGGGGAACCGAAAGGCCGCGATGACGACTTTTGGCATTTGGCCGAGCAGGAACTTCGAAATGAGGATAAGTCCTCAACCTTGCGTACGCCGGACAATCTATAGTGGCGGATGCTCTAACGCTGATGTTCGAACGAGGTTGCGCATTCTGCGGCCGGATCGCGGGCAAAAGGCTATAGGGTCATCAACCGGACCCATCGGGTGCCGCCGGTGCCGCCATCCGTTGCGACGCTGAATACAGGTCCGTCGTCGAACTGCAGGCGGACCTGCTCGGCTGCTTCGATCTGCTGCATGAGCTCTTCGCTCCCGGTAATACATCCCTCTGCGACGACAGGTCCGGCCTCCTCCGCCAAGGAGAGCCAGTAGAACACCTTGCCCGCCTCGTCGGCTCCGATGAGGATCGTCGCCCATCCCGCCTCCCGCAATCTAAGCCAACCGCAGTGCCAGCTGCCGCTCGCGACCGGCATAGCGAGTGACGAAATCCTCGATGTTCGACGATACGTCCTCATAGGCGATGTCGGCCCGGCGCCGGATCTCGCGCGCGATATCCTCGCTGACGTCGTTGGCCCACCTCTCAGCCGTGTTGATGGCGACTACCCGGTTGGGGTTGCCGTACTGGCCGGCCATCAGGCCGGTGATCACGGTCTCCAGGTCGGTCCGGTCGAGGTTCGTCTCATGGAATGACAATCCTGCCCGACCGAAGTCGTCTACGACGAGATACACCGTCTGATCAAGGTCGTTCGGCACAATGGACGGCGTCCAGCTAGAACGTCGCATGGTCGACCTCCTTCTGCGCGGCTTCCCGCGCGGCGCGCCGGCGAAGCTCGATCGTGAGCTCATGGGCGGACCTCACATGTCCGATGATGATCGGGTCGTCGGTCGGGTCCGCCTGGATCAGCGCCGCACCGAGATGCGCGATGATCTCCAGCAACGGGTCCTGGGCGATGTCGGGTGTGATAGACGGGCTGTCTTCGGACATGATCAGCCTGCCTTTCGCGATTTGGCAGCCGGACGCACCGGCTTTGCCGCCGATTTTGCTTCTTCCTTGGGAGCCTTCTTGCCGGCGATCGGCAGCAACATCTCCCGTTGACCTGTCGCCTTTGCGGGTTTCCGTGCCTTCGCCGGTGCGGGCTTCGCAGCGCCGCCCTTCAGGCTTTGCTGCAACGCCGTCATCAGGTCTACGACGTTGGTGCCGGGGCGCGGTTTGGCCGTCACATTGCTGAGGTCGCCGTTGCGCTTGCTGTTCACCAGGTCGACCAGGGCCGCCTCATAGCGGTCCTCGAATTTGCCGGGCTCGAACTGCCCGGTCTTCTGCTGGACTATGTGCCGAGCCAGATCGAGCATGTCCTTGGTGACTTTGACGTCCTGAATGTCGTCGAAATAGTCCTCCTCGCTGCGGACTTCATACGGATAGCGCAGCAAGGTGCCCATCAGGCCGTTCTTCAGCGGCTCCAACGCAATGATGTGCTCGCGGCTGGTCAGTACCAGGCGCCCGATCGCCACCATATCCATGTCACGGATGGTCTCGCGGATCACCGCGTAGGCGTCGTGGCCGACCTTTCCGTCAGGTACCAGGTAATAGGGTCGGATTGCGTAGCGGGGATCGATGTCGGCCCTGGGCACGAACTCGTCGATTTCTATGGTGCGGGTGGACTCCAGCGCAATCTTCTCGAGCTCCTCCTTGCCGATTTCGACATATGTGTCGGTGTCGACCTTGAAGCCCTTCATGATGTCTTCCGAGATGACTTCTTCACCGGACTCGGCGTCCACTTTCACATACTTGATGCGGTGCCCGGTATTCCGGTTGATCTGGTTGAAACTGATCTTCTCGGAATCTGAAGTGGCCGGAAACAGCGCGACCGGACAGGTGACGAGGGAAAGACGCAAGAAGCCCTTCGAATTGGCGCGCGGGGCCATGGGCGATACTCCAACACAACGGGCACTACAGAACCCGGATTCAAGCCGAATCCTTGTGATTCGTTCCTGCGCTTCCGGAACTCAGAAAGGTATCGCGGTTCTGCCGAATTTCCCGCAGCATCAACGGGCGGCCGGTCGGCGCAATTGCAGAATGAGGCTGACGCCGAGCCTAACCATCGACCGCACAGATTTGCGATCGAGCCGTACAAGCTACCCACCCCACGAATCGCCTATTTTTGGCGCCAATTCCGGGGTGTCGGTCTCTCCGGCATTGTGGATGGCGCCTACAATCTGCCTGCGCAGCGTCCCACAACCAACCTACCCATCGGCTACTACGAATTCGAACATGAGAACCGCCCGCAAGGATGGAACGTGTGGCTGACGTTCGCCATCTCGCCGGAGGCCGAGAAACCTGCGACATCGACGCCCCCGCGCATTCGAAAATAGGGTCGCGGAGACGACCTGTCACGCTACTTCCACACGACGGCGCTGGTGGACTGCCAGTTCACGCAGCGACACCGTCTCCGAGTCCGGCGCATGCAGGCCTGGCTTCTCTCCGTCATCAGCGGCATCGGCCGGCTTCGAGCGAGAAGGGCATACGCTGTGCCCCGAATTGGCAGACCTCCACTACCGAATCCCGCGTTGCAACGTTGATTTTCCGATGTTGTGGATGTGCAGATCGAGAATGTAGCGGCAGGATGGCCCAATTCAGTCATGCCGATTCGGCGGGATGTCGCAGTGGTCGCCCGGTATGTCCATGGTCGGCGCTGCTCCAGAGGGACGCAAGTCTCGTGCCCTTAGACGCGGTCATTATTCGGGAATTTTGGGCAAGGGAATAGCTGTGCCGCCTTCGCACGGAAGGACTTGTGGGACCTCCTACAGAAGATCATAAGCGTTCACGATTTTCATCGCCGCCGCTCTGACCTGGGAGACCGATTGGCCAGGCTGATACAGCGCCGTCCCTATACCAAATCCGTTGATTCCCGCCGCGCGCCATTCCGCAAAATTCGCCGGTCCCGCCCCGCCGACGGCGTAGATCGAGGTTTCGGAAGGGAGGACGGCGCGCATCGCCTTGATGCCGTCCGGTCCCACCACCGAACACGGAAAGATCTTTAGACCATCAGCGCCGACCTTCAGCGCGCCAAAACATTCCGAGGGCGTCAGCACGCCAGGCCACGATTGCAGCCTCGCAGCTTTGGTTGTGATGACGACCTCCGCATCGAAGTTGGGCGATACGATAATCTGTCCACCGGCGGCCGCGACATCGCGAACCTGGTCCGCCGTGAGCACGGTCCCGGCGCCTATTGTGGCTGAACCGTCAAAGACCTTGGCCAGCAGTTCGATGCTTTTCAGCGGCCGCGGCGAGTTCAACGGAATTTCGATGGTGGTCAGACCTGCCTCAATCAAAGCTGCGCAGACCGGCTCGGCCTCCTCCGGAGTGATGCCACGCAGGATCGCGATGATATTGCGGGTCATTGGATGTCCTTCACGAGTTGCTGCCAGGCCGATTGCAGCCCCGCCAGCGTGACTTTTGTGGTGTCGACACATCGCACC
>NZ_JAQGJD010000220.1 GCF_028290785.1 Tardiphaga sp.
CACGGTACGCCACCCCGGCGAGCGCTTCGGCTTCCTTCTGGGTCAGCGCGGTGATCGGGCGGACGTCGGGGGCTTCCGGGTCGGGGAGCCCCCTCGCCAAGGCGTCCAGACGGGCCTCCCAGGCGGATTCGAGCGCGGCGCTCTGGGCGACGCACCGGACCAGAGCCACGCGCTTGTCGCCCGTTTCCAGCGAACGACAGACCTCGGCGCGTCCGACGATGTGCCGGTAGCGCTCGGGAACCCGCTTCCTGAGCCAGAGATATTGGCTGTTTTCGCGTCGGACCGGCGTGGGCATTCTCGACCTCATTGTGTAGCACCCCTGTGTAGCACATGGGCGCGCAAAAGGCCAACGTAGCCAGTCGCATGTTGAATAGACTACGGAATTCCGCCGGGTCCCCGAGAGTCCCACTCTCTCCGCCACCGGCGCTGCACTCCCAATGCCGGCCGTAGCCGAAACCTCTGAAAAGTCCAATAAAAACAACCTCCCCTGGCACTGGTGCCGTACGAGAGAACACCCGATTTCGGAGATTTGAGGCTGGAGACCTCGTTTTTCTCCAAAGCTTAGTACTGCGGCGATTTGGTACGGTTTTGAAAGGCAGCCATTTAAGGCGTTTGCGGCTTCGGCCTTGCTGTGGGTTCGAATCCCTGTCGCACATGGGAGTGCCTCCCAGCTCAATTTGCCATATTGAAGCTCCCGCCTCAGTCAAGCAGTCCGGGCGTTTAGCCAGACTGCCTGATTTGACGAGAAAGGCCGGTATCTGGCCGCCTTTCTTGCATTTGGATAAGTCTCTGGCTGGCGCAATCGGCCCTGCGCACCGCCAAAGTCCCGAAAGTCTCCGGCCCACAGTTTGAAAATTGCCGTTTTGGGGAGATCGCGGTTGGAGACTCGTTCGATCGCCACTGCAGCCCAATCTTGGCAGTTAGTTTCGACCAAATCTCCGAGTCTCAAAGGCACGGATCGGGAGAGAGCGTGAGGCCATTAATCAACGGCCGGCCGAACACTGTTGATTAAATCAGTCGCTGAATTAGGCCGACTGTACAAGATACCCTCCAGTACACTAGTGCGGCGGAAAGCTGTTGACTCGCAGAGCTGAAGTTCAAAAAACGAACCGTCGATGAACTCGCAGATATGATCTGCGGGAATTTCGATGCCGCGACCAGCAACTTGGTTTACCGAAGCAGCAGCTACATCACTCGATTTTTCGAAGATTGCGAACTGGACCTCCGACATGACGGTTCAACGCGCGGCAGGACCGCTCCCCAGCGAGAGTGGACGCGGCTGGTCGGAGAATTGTCGGCACTGAACATGATCACTAGTCTGGACCGAGCCGCCCTGGCAACCTACTGCGGAGCGTATACACTTTGGGCGGAGGCAACAGAAGCCATTCAGAAGTTCGGCGCGATGGTCAAATCTCCCACCGGTTATCCTATGCAATCACCTTATAGCTCGATTGCGAACCGGCAGGCGGAAATGATGATCCGCATTGCATCGGAGTTCGGATTTACGCCGGCTAGTCGAAGCAGGATTGCGGTGCCCGATGAGCCGTTTCCCGCTGTTCGATCAACCAACCATTGTACGAGCGCTTGGGAAATGGCTATCTAACCCATATCGCCTATGTCGCTCGTTCTATTATTACACTAAGTGCGATCATACTTGAGCGACGGGCGCATTGGCTCCAGGCGTGGCGGGACTGCGCGCGGGCGCGTGTCATTGAAACCTATCCTCGACCGTCGGGCACGCCGCGACGCGGAGTGTGTCTCACGAGCAATTCTTGGGCCGACGGAGGTGCCGTGCTTCAGTTGCGCCCTGTTTTTGGAAACAGCGGGTTGAACCGAAGAACCGGACGAATACCCGTGGGGTCGACGTTTGATTTGTTGAGCAAATTTGGCAAGGCAAAATCATTACGGCTTCCGGCATCTCGATAGCTGCTTATTTAGAATGCCGTTTATATCAAAAGATCGACGCAACCGGACTTGCCTCGGCATCTTTCCATTCACGCACAAACTGACATCACTAAAACTGTGACGCCCAACGTGAGCCACAGTATCGCCTCAAATGCTCGACACGCTCGTCTTTTCAACGTGCTTGTTCTGAATTTTAGTGCATGGCGGTGTGTGGCTCTCTCCGACGCGTGCGGGGAAATTAAATGTCACAGAAAAATAAATATGCGCAGGCCCCGAATAAACTTTCGGTAGCGCTGATCGTCAATGGTACGGCGCAGCAATTAATAGTTGCGCCCTGGACGACTCTGCTTGACGCGCTGCGCGATCATCTCGGCCTGACCGGGACAAAAAAAGGCTGCGATCATGGCCAGTGCGGCGCATGCACTGTGCTAGTCGATGGTCGCCGCGTCAATTCATGCCTGTCGCTGGTCGTCATGAGAAGCGGTGCCGAAGTGACCACGATCGAAGGGCTAGCAACGCGCGACAACTTGCATCCGCTTCAACAGGCCTTCATCGACCACGACGCGTTCCAATGCGGCTATTGCACACCAGGACAGATTTGCTCGGCGGCGGGGCTTATCGCCGAGGGCAAAGCGAAAAGCGATGACGAAATCCGCGAGCTTATGAGCGGCAACCTCTGTCGCTGTGCGGCCTATCCCAATATTGTTGCGGCGATCAAACAGGCAATGACTGTGATGGCAGGGAAGTCATGAACAGCTTCCAATATTCGCGCGCAAGCGACGTCGCCGACGCGGTGCGGCAGATGGGCGCTGACCCGACGGCCAAATTTATCGCAGGCGGCACGAACCTTCTAGACTTGATGAAAGAAGACGTCGAGCGGCCCACTCTGCTGATTGACATCACCCGCCTTCCTCTCCGGTCTGTTGAGGCGACACCCGGTGGTGGTGTCCGCATCGGCGCGCTCGTGCCGAACAGCGACCTCTCATACCACCCGCTAATCGAGCAGCGCTATCCCGTCGTTTCCAGCGCTATTCGGGCAGGCGCCTCGCAACAATTGCGCAACATGGCCACGACCGGCGGGAATCTGCTTCAACGGACGCGTTGTGCTTACTTTTACGACGCGGTCACGCCGTGCAACAAGCGTGTACCTGGTAGCGGCTGCTCCGCCATCAATGGCATCAACCGCGGGCATGCGATCCTCGGCATGAGCGACTCCTGCATTGCCACGCACCCATCCGATATGTGCGTGGCGCTGGCGGCCTTAGATGCGACGGTTCATGTTGCCGGACCCAACGGTGAACGCGCGATTGACCTCGCGGATTTCCACCGGCTCCCCGGCGACACACCGGAACGCGACACTAATCTGGACCGTGACGAAATCATTACCGCGATCGAATTGCCCGCGCGAGGTTTCGCCAAGAACTACACCTATCTTAAAATCCGCGACCGCCTTTCCTACGCTTTCGCGTTGGTGTCGGTCGCTGTGGGACTCGAGATGGATGGCGATACCATTCGCCAAGCGAGGCTTGCACTCGGCGGCGTCGCACACAAGCCGTGGCGAGATTCCGAAGTTGAAGCGGCCTTAAATGGCCAGGTCGCAAGCCCCGAGACTTTTGAGCGCGCCGCGGATTTGCTGTTGCGTCCGGCAAAAGGCTTTGCGCACAACACGTTCAAGATCGATCTGGCGCGCCGTGCTGCAGTGCGCGCGCTAACGCAAGCTGCGAATGGCACACCGCAGTCGCAATCCAGCAAGAAGATCGTATGAGGGCACGATGCCCAATTTACTGCTCCCCGCCCTCTACGTGCAGCGGACATTAGCCGCCGCAAGATCCTGCTGGGCGCTGTTGCACTTAGAGCACTCGACCACCGCCGCGGCACAGACGCCGCGCCGCTTTAGGGCATCGCAGTCGAACAAAAGAGCCAAGTGAGCAAGCCAATGACGCCTTACATCGGCACCGCGATCTCCCGCATTGATGGACACGCTAAGGTGACCGGCGGGGCAAAATACGCCGCCGAATTTAACGTGCCAGGCCTCGTCCACGCTTTCGTCGTGGTATCGGCTATCACGAAAGGAAGCATCGCGCGTATCGATGCGAGCGAGGCGCTGCGTGTCGAGGGTGTAGTCGATGTCCTTACGCACGAAAACCGGCCCCGCATGGCCGATACCGATGACGCCTACAAAGACGACGTGGCGCCGGACGGCACGCCTTACCGGCCACTTTATGATAGCAAGATCATGTTCAGCGGACAACCGGTTGCGCTTGTGCTCGCCGAAGAGTGGGAGATTGCGCGCTTCGCCGCCTCGCTGGTGCACGTGAAATACGAACAGGAAGCGCACCTAACGGACCTGTATTGTCAACGTGAAGTGGCCTTCGCATTACCGGAGCCCGCAAAACCGCGGGGCGATGCTGCAAAAGCCTTCGCTGCGGCCGATGTTCGCCATCAGGGCGAGTATTACGTCCCGATTGAGCATCACAATCCCATGGAACTGTATGCTTCAACGGTGACGTGGGACGGAGGCGGAAAGCTGACGGTCTATGACAAGACCCAGGGCGTGCAGAACGTGCAGCGTTATGTGTGCAGCATATTCGGTATGAAGCCGGACGATGTGCGCGTCATGTCGCCCTATGTTGGCGGGGCATTCGGCTCAGGGCTGCGCCCGCAATATCAAGTGGTCCTGGCCGTGTTGGCGGCACGCGCGCTGGAGCGCCCGGTTCGTCTGGTTCTCACGCGCCAGCAGATGTATTCCCTTGGCTACCGGCCCGCCATGATCCAGCGGATCGAACTGGGCGCGAGTGCCGGTGGAACACTCGATACGGTCACGCACGAAGCGATTACCGTGACGTCGCAATACGAAGACTTTTTCAGGAATGAGACCACGTGGTCGGGCTTGCTCTACAGGTCCGCCAACGCAAAGTACACGCACAAGCTCACGCGGCTCGATCTGCCGACATCCTGCGACATGCGCGGCCCGAGCGCTACGACTGGTGTCTATGCGCTCGAATCCGCGATGGACGAACTCGCGGTCGCACTCAGGCTCGACCCACTGGAGCTGCGTCTGCGGTGTTACTCGGATCGCGACCAGAACAACGGCGACTTGCCATTCAGTAGCAAGAATTTGCTCGAGTGCTATCGCCAAGGAGCGGAAATATTTGGCTGGGCGAAGCGCAACCGCGAGCCCCGCTCTATGCGCGACGGCAGCGAACTGGTCGGCTGGGGCATGGCAACGGGCGTCTGGGAAGCGTTGCAAGTGCCGATCACCGTCCGGATCGTGCTGACCGCGAACGGTCACGCTGAGGTGGCATGCGCAACGTCGGATATCGGCACGGGCACCTACACCATTATGGCGCAGGTCGCAGCCGACGCGCTCGGACTGCCGCTCGACAACATCAGCATCAAGCTTGGCGACTCGACACTACCGCAATCGCCCGTGGAAGGAGGATCATGGATCGCCGCCTCTGTGTCGAACGGGATCGTAACGACATGCAACGCAATCCGCGAGGAACTGCTGGTTCTGGCGAAGAACTTGCCGGGTTCACCGCTAGCGAACGCAACGCGTGATGAAGTCACACTTCTGGACGGAAGACTTGTAAACCGGCGAGATGCTTCGCGCGCGCTATCGATCGCAGAAGTGATGCGGGTCAGCGGCGTTGATCGCATCGCACAGGAGAAATCCACCAGCTTTGCCAATGACGGCAAGCATGCGCACAACACGCATTCCGCGCTATTTGCCGAAGTGAAAATAGATGAACAACTCGGGGTCATCCGCGTCACCCGCGTCGTAAGCGCGGTCGCGGCCGGGCGCATTTTAAACCCTAAAACAGCGCACAGCCAGGTCATGGGGGGCGTAGTGTGGGGTATCGGAGTAGCATTGCACGAGGAGACGCTGATCGACCACAGATTCGGTCGCGTCATGAACGCTAACATCGCTGAATACCATATCCCGGTAAATGCCGACATCCAGGACATTAAGGTAATTTTCGTCGAGGAGCAGGATAACATCGTCAATCGCCTTGGCGTCAAGGGTTTGGGTGAGATTGGTCTCGTCGGCGTCGCGGCGGCAATCGCCAATGCGATCTACCATGCGACCGGAAAACGCGTGCGCGATCTGCCAATTACCATAGACAAGTTGCAGCGCTGAATTCTGCGAAATTTCTTTGCTTAGGGCCCCGTCATCGATCGCGCGGTCCGCGGCAAGCCGGATCCGAGCTATCATGCGCCCGCGTGGATCGTCCTGAAATAGGCAGCATGAAAAGGCTCCAGAGTGGGTCTGGAATTCACGCTACCCAATTGTGCGTGATGAAGATCGTACGATCAAGTCAGAAGGGAGAACGCGCTTACCCTTCTCAATCGTCTTACCGTCGATCAGGTCGATCAGGAAATTGGCCGCCTGAAGACCGAGCTCGCGCGAGGGGGTTCGCATCGTCGTGAGTGGCGGGTTGACGGCGTCCATGAACAGCATGTCGTTCATGCCGATCAAGGAAATATCCCCGGGGCAGGCGACCCCGCGCTGGTGGAATGCGCTGAGGCAGCCGATCGCGAGCATGTCATTGCCGGCGACGATCGCCGTGATGGTCGGGTGTTGATCCAGCAATTGATCGCAAGCGGTGCGACCGTCATCGACGGTGAAGGCGTTGCCGAAGGTGGCGAGCACGGCGTTGCCCGCGCCAAACGCGGCCAGATGGGCCCGGCGAAAACCGCGGTATCGGTTGCGTCCTGTCGACACGTTCTGGGGCCCGCCTACGTGCGCGATGCGGCGATGGCCGAGCGCGGCCAGATGGCGAACCGCCTGTGCCATCGCTTTCGCGTCGTCGACACGGACGCTCGGAATCTCCGGCCGCTCCGGATCGCGGAATACTGCAACCGTCGGCACGCCGGCCTGGAGGCATTTGTCGACCAGCGGATCCTTGAGCTTGAACGTGGCGACGATCAGTCCATCGACGCCCTGGCTGATGAAGCGGTCGATCAACGCCGCCTCGCGCTCGGAATCGTTGTCGGTATTGCCGACGAAGGCGACGTATCCGATCTCGCCAAAGCGATCTTCGATCGCGCGCACGATCGGCGGGTGAATGGGGTCGCCGAGATTGGAGACGATGACGCCGATCGTTCGTGTCTTCTGGGTGCGCAAGGCGGAGGCCATCGCGTTCTGCCGATAGCCGAGTTCCTCCACGCAGGCCGAGATCCGTTCGATCATTTCCGACGAGATCAGATGTCGCTTCGCAGGGTTCAGCGCCCGCGAAACCGTCGACCAGTGAACCCCGGCCTGCTCCGCCACATCGATGATTGTCGCCCGGGAATTCCGCAGCGTAGCTTTAGTTTTGGTCTTTTTCGCGCGGTCCATCTCGGTCTTTCGCTGCGGCGTCGTCGGCAAGTTACCGGCGT
Source organism: Tardiphaga sp. (assembly GCF_028290785.1). Taxonomy (GTDB): domain Bacteria; phylum Pseudomonadota; class Alphaproteobacteria; order Rhizobiales; family Xanthobacteraceae; genus Tardiphaga. The sequence goes on from NZ_JAQGJD010000220.1 coordinate 7,288, forward strand.
TGTACGCGAATTGCACCACCGGCGCGATTGCGCTGATTGCTGCAAAGCAGCATGGCGACACGCGCGCTAAGGGGCAAAAAATAAAATTCGGGTCCGTTGACAAACGTGTGCATAAAATCGAGATTGGCGCCGGGAATGAAGCGCACCTCCGGATTTGTCCACCGAGGTATCGAAGCACAGACCACGAAGATGGTCTCGCGAGGGAAGATCAGGGTGAGCCAACTCATCAATCGCAACGGGCTGTGGCCCACGCTCCGCCGCGCGATGGCGGCGCTGCTGCCTGTCGGCGTCCTGCGATGAAACGCATTCTGATCAGGGGCGCCACCATCGTCACGATGGATGATACGCTGGGCGATCTCGCCGGCGCGGATCTGCTGGTGGAAGGCGATCGCATCGCCGCGGTGCGGCCACGGATCGAAGTGGATGACGCCGAGATCGTCGATGGCCGGGGGCGGATTGTCATCCCCGGGCTGATCAATGCCCATATGCACACTTGGCAGACAGCGCTGCGCGGCTATGCGTCGAACTGGACGCTGCCGGAATACTTCGGAAAGATGCATGCCGGTCTGGCCACGGTGTTTACGCCGGCCGATATTCACATCGCCACTTTGGTCGGCGCGCTGAACCAGATCGATTGCGGCACGACGACGCTGGTCGACTGGTGCCATAACAACCCGACGCCCGCACATACCGACGCGGCGGTTTCAGCACTTTCGGAAAGCGGCATTCGCGCGGCGTTCTTTCATGGCTCGCCGAAACCCGATCCTAAACCTGGCCAGCCGCATTTTTCCAAACTGCCGCACCCGCGCGCGGAGGTCGAGCGGCTGATGGCCGGACCGTTCTCCGGCCGCAACGGATTGATGACTCTCGGCCTCGCCGTTCTCGGGCCGCATTATTCGACCCTCGATGTCGCACGGCATGACTTCGCTCTGGCACGCGAGTTCGGGCTCGTCGCATCGATGCACCAGGGCGGCGGTGCGGCGCGAACGCCCGAAGGCTGGGGCGTACTCGTGGCGGAAGGCCTGGTCGGGCCGGGCGTGAATATCGTCCATGGCAATAATCTGAGCGACGAAGAACTGCGCCGGTTCGTCGATCTCGGTGTGTCGTTCTCCCTGACGCCCGAGAACGAGATGGTGCAAGGTCATGGCTTCCCTATCACTGGACGGCTTCTGCAGCTCGGCGCGGCGCCGTCGCTCGGCGTCGATCTGGAATCGGTACTGTCCGGTGACATGTTCACCGTGGCGCGGATGGCGCTTACCATTCAGCGCGCGCTCGACAACAGCGCCGCGCGCGACATGCGCGGCGAAATCCCGCCGACCTCCACCATACCGGTGCGTCAGGCACTGCGCTGGGTGACCGTGGAAGGCGCCAAGATGCTCGGCCTCGAGGGGCAGGTGGGATCTCTCACGCCCGGCAAGCAGGCCGATCTGGTGGTGCTGGATGCCACCGCCATGAACCTCTGGCCGGTCCACGATCCGGTAGCGACGGTGGTGATGCAGGCCGGTCCGGCCAATGTGGAAGCCGTGATGATCGCCGGCGAGTGGAAAAAGCGGGACGGCCGTCTGCACATAGCGGACCGGCAGCGGAAGCTCGACGCACTGGCGACGTCGGGCCGCCGGATCATCGACGACATGAACAACATTCACAAGGCGGCATGACGTGAGCACAGCAGCAAGCATCGGTTGGATCGGCGTCGGCAAGATGGGCTTGCCCATGGTCATGCTGGCGCGGCAAGCCGACCTCGACGTGACGACCTATGATCGCAGCGCGGAACGGCTAGTGCTCGCATCGGCGCAGGGGCTGGCATCGGCGAACAGCGCCGCCGCCGCTGCGGCCAACAAGGATATCGTCATTGCCTCGTTGCCGGACGACAAGGCGCTGCGCGGCGCCATGTTCGGCCCCGACGGCATCGTCGCGGCGATGTCGCGCGACGCCGTACTGGTCGAGACCAGCACCGTCAGCGCCGAGATTTCCGCGGAGCTTGCCGCGGTCGCCGAAGCCGCCGGCGTTCACTATCTGCGTACGCCGGTGTCGGGCAACGCCAGCATCGCGCACACCGGCGCGCTGACCTGTTTCGTGTCGGGTCCGAAAGCGGCGTTCGAGCGCGTGCGTCCGGTGCTCGCCAGCTTTACCCGCGCGCAAACCTATCTCGGTGGCGCCGAAGAGGCGCGCTACGCCAAGCTCGCCGTCAACCTGATGATTGCGGTGTCCGCAGGCATGATGGCGGAAAGCCTTGCGCTGGCGCGCAAGGGCGGAATTGCCTGGCAGGATATTCTCAATGTTCTCGACGACAGCGCCATCGCTTCGCCGATGGTCAAGTACAAGACCGCGCCGCTACGCCACCGCGATTTCGAATCGACGTTCTCCTGCCGGCAGATGGCCAAGGATCTCGATCTCATCCTCGGCGCCGGTCATCACGTGGAGGTGCCGCTGCCGCTCGCGGCGCATATGCGCGAAGTCTATGGATCGCTGATCGCGCAGGGCGAGGGTGAGGTGGATTTCATCGCGCCGGTGCGGCAGGCCGAGCGCCTGTCCGGCCTCGGCGAGCCAGAGAAGGGAAACGCCCGATGAGGAATTTCAACGAATTCACCATTACCGACGCGGTGCTGGAACGGGTCGCCGGTGCCTCCGACGCACGCACCCGCCAGGTCAGCGAAGCGCTGGTCCGCCACCTGCACGCGTTCGTTCGCGAGATTCAGCCGACCCAGGCCGAGTGGGAATACGGCATCGATTTCCTGACCCGCACCGGACACATGTGCGACGAAAATCGCCAGGAATTCATCTTGCTATCCGACACGCTCGGGGTTTCGATGCAGGTCGATGCGATCAACCACCGCCTGCCAGAAGGCGCGACGGAGACCACCGTGCTGGGTCCGTTTTTCGTGCAACGTGCTCCCGAGCATGCGCTGGGCGCGGATATTTCCGGGCAGTTGCAGGGCATTCCGCTGCTTGTGACCGGCTCGGTCTCGTCGCCCGAGGGGCAGCCGCTGGCCGGTGCCACGGTCGATGTCTGGCATTCCGACAATGACGGTTACTACGACGTGCAGCAGTTGGAGAAGATCGGTGATCTCGCCATGCGCGCCCGGTTTCGCACCGATTTAAACGGCCGCTTCTGGTTCTGGACCATCAAGCCCGCCGCCTATCCGATTCCGCACGATGGCCCGGTCGGCGACATGCTGGAAGCGCAGGGGCGCCATCCATGGCGGCCTGCCCATGTCCATTTCATGATCGCGGCGCCGGGCTACGAGCAGTTGGTGACTCATGTGTTCGAGGCCGGCGACCAGTATCTCGATTCCGATGTGGTGTTCGGGGTCAAGGACAGCCTGATCCGCGACTACCAGGAAATGCCGCCGGGGGTCGCCGCTGATGGCACCACCATGGACCAGCCGTACCGGCATCTGAATTACGACTTCGGGCTGAAGTCCGAGGCCAGGGCCATCCGCGCCGCCTGAGCGGCCGCGGGATATGAATGCAGCGCGAGAGCCCGATCAACGGGCCGGCGCAGGGATGGAAACGATGGGTGTGATGGATAACGTTGCGAGCGTTGCCGAGAGCCTGAGTGCGCTGTTCGGCGCCCGTGCCACGACCGCGCCGGGCACGCTGGCCGGCCACGGCGGCAGCGAGGCCTATCACGCCTCCGCGCCGCCGGATGTGGTGGTGTTTCCCGAAACCACCGAAGATGTGCGTCGCGTCGTCGAGATTTGCGCGCGGATGAACATGCCGATGGTCGCGTTCGGCGCGGGCACGTCGCTGGAAGGCAACACGGCGGCGATCCATGGCGGCGTCTGTCTAGATTTTTCGCAGATGAACAAGATCGTCGCGGTGCACGGCGACGATCTCGACGTGGTGGTGCAGCCCGGCATTACCCGCAAGCAGCTCAATGCACAGCTACGCGACACCGGCCTGTTCTTCCCGATCGATCCCGGCGCCGACGCCTCGATCGGCGGCATGTCGTCGACGCGCGCGTCCGGCACCATGGCGGTGCGCTACGGCACCATGAAGGACAATGTGCTGGCGCTCGAAGTGGTCCTCGCCGACGGTCGCGTGATCCGGACCAGCAAGCGCGCCCGCAAATCCGCTGCCGGCTACGACCTGACTCGGCTGTTCGTCGGCGCCGAGGGCACGCTCGGGATCATCACCGAAGTGACCTTGAAACTGCATCCGCGGCCGCAGGCGATCTCGTCGGCGGTATGCAGCTTCGATGCGCTGGACGACGCGGTCGCCACCGCCATTGCGGTGATCCAGTCCGGTGTGCCGGTGGCGCGCATGGAGTTGCTCGACGACGTCATGATGCGCGGCATCAACGCCTACGCAAAGCTGGCCTACCGCGAGGCGCCGACATTGTTCTTCGAATTCCATGGCACCGACGCCTGGGTCAAGGAACAGGCGGATATCGCCGAGGAGATCGCTGCCGATCATCGCGGGCAGGAGTTTCAATGGGCCACCGCGCTGGAGGACCGCTCTCGGCTGTGGCACGCGCGCGACAACACGCTGTACGCCGGACTAGGCCTGCGGCCGGGCACCCAGGCGATGATCACCGATGTCTGCGTGCCGGTGTCGCGGCTCGCCGAATGTCTGCTCGCAACCAAGCAAGACCTCGACGCCGCCGGCCTGATCGCGCCGATCGTCGGCCATGTCGGCGACGGCAACTTCCATGTGCTGATTCTGGTCGATTCCGCCGATGCCGAGGAGATGGCGCGCGCCAGGCAGGTGCATCGCCGCATGGTGGAGCGCGCGATCTCTTTCGATGGCACCTGCACCGGCGAGCATGGCATCGGGCTCGGCAAGATCGATTTTCTGGCGCAGGAGCTTGGCGAAGCGGTTGACGTGATGCGGACGCTGAAGAACGCGCTCGACCCGGCCAACCTGATGAACCCCGGCAAGATCTTCAAGGCCCGGCCGGCCGAACCGGAGGCATCGTGATGAACGCGCTCGCGCCGAAACCTGCGGGCGATGCGGCGGTGCCGTTGTTCGAACTGCGCGGCATCTCGAAATCGTTTCCGGGCGTCAAGGCGCTCGACGATGTCTCGTTCGCCATCTGGCCCGGCGAAGTCCACATGCTGCTCGGCGAAAACGGCGCCGGCAAATCCAGCCTGATGAAGGTGCTGTGCGGCGCCTACACCGCGGACGGCGGCCAGTTCTTCCTTGACGGTCGCAAGGTGGAAATGAATTCCGCGGCCGATGCACGGCAGCTCGGCGTCGCCGTGATCTTCCAGGAATTCTCGCTGGTCCCCTATCTCGATATCGCGCAGAACATCTATCTCGGCCGCGAGCCGAAGGGCTGGCTGCCCGGCACTATCGACCGCGGCAAGATCTTGCGCGACGCCAAAGCGTTGCTGGCAACCATCGGGTTCGATATCGATCCTTCGACGCCGGTGCACAGGCTTGGCGTCGCCCAGCAGCAGATGGTGGAGATCGCCAAGGCGCTGAGCCAAGATGCGCGTATCCTGGTGATGGACGAGCCCACCGCGGCGCTGTCGGATCGCGAGACCGAGCTGCTGTTCGCGATGATCGCGCAGTTGAAGGTCAAGGGCGTGGCGATCGTCTACATCTCGCACCGCATGGCTGAGGTGTTTTCCCTCGGCGACCGCATCACTGTGCTGCGCGATGGCAAAAAGGTGGCGGAAGCGATGCCCGGCCAGTCATCGCCGGACGAACTGATCCGCCTGATGGTGGGGCGCAATGTCGACACCAGCTATCCGCGTAACTTCGCAGCGGAGCCTGGTCCGATCGTGCTGCAGGTATCCAATGTTTCGTCTCCCAACGGCATTCACGACATCGACCTGGTGGTGCGGGCCGGTGAGATCGTCGGGCTGTGCGGCCTGGTCGGCTCGGGCCGCACCGAAGTCGCCCGCGCCATCTTTGGCGCCGACAAGACCAGCGCTGGCGAGATTCGCATCGATGGCCAGTTGCGGAGCGGTGGGCCCGACAAGGCGTCGCGGATGGGGATTGCCCTGATTCCGGAAAGCCGCAAGGCCGAGGGCCTCGCGCTGATCCGCTCGGTGGGCGACAACCTCGTGGTGTCCGCGCTGCAAAAGCTGTTTCCGCTCGGCCTTTTCGTGCCGCAAAGGGCGCGGGAGGAAAGCGGCGCGCTGGTTCGCCAGTTGCGCGTCGCCACGCCGTCGGTGAAGCAACCTGTCGGCTTACTATCCGGCGGCAATCAGCAGAAGGTGGTAATTGGCAAATGGCTGGCGGCTGGCGCCAAGGTGTTCATTTTCGACGAGCCGACACGGGGGATCGACGTCGGCGCCAAGGCCGAGATTTTCGCGTTGATAGACGGCCTCGTTGCCAAGGGGGCGGCGGTACTGATGATTTCATCGGAGCAGGCCGAGATCGTCCATGTCTGCGACCGCGCCTATGTGATGCGCGACGGCGGCATCGTCGGCGAATTGTCGCGACAGCAATTGTCGGAGGAGAACATCGTTCGGATGGGAATGCACCATGCATGAGATCGCGCTGAATTCGCCGACAACCCGGATCAGGCGCATCCCCGGCGTGGCCGTGATGCTGGTCGCCCTGGTCGTGTGCTTTGCCGCCACCAGCCCCGGCTTCCTGACTGCCCCCAACCTGTCGAACGTGCTGGTGCAATCTACCGTGCTGTTGCTGCTGGCGCTGCCCATGACCCTGATCATCATGACCGAGGGGCTCGACCTGTCGATGGGGGCGGTGCTCACGCTGGCCTCGCTGGTCGTCGCGCTGGTCACGCTCGCCACCGGTTCGGTGCTGCTGGGATTGCTTGCCGCCTGCGCCGTCGGAATCCTGTTCGGAGTGGCAAATGGCTGGTTGGTGGCGATCCTGGGCATTCCGCCCTTCGTCGCGACCTTGGGCACGCTGGGCATGGCACAGGGGCTGTCGCTGATCGTCAGCGATGGCCAGAGCGTGGTCGGCATGCCCATCGCCATCCAGAAGATCTATTCGGGCACGGTTGCTGCAGTTCCGCTGCCGATCTGGATGGCGATCGTCGCTTATGTGGTGTTTTACCTGCTGCTGTATCACACGCGGCTCGGCACCTTTGTCTTCGCACTCGGTGGCAACCGCGATGCATTGCGGTTTGCGGGCATCAAGGTCGAGCGCATGCTGATCGTGGTCTATGCCATCGGCGGCGCCATGGCCGGTCTCGCTGGTGTGCTGATGACCGCACGGATGAACGCCGGACATCCGACAGCCGGACTCGGCCTCGAGTTTGACGCCATCGCTGCGGTGGCTGTGGGCGGCACCTCGTTCGAGCGCGGCAATGGCTGGCTGCTCGGAACGCTGCTCGGCGTGCTCACCGTCGGGGTCCTGCGCAACGGGCTCAATCTTCTTGCCATTCCCTCCTCGGTGCAGGTGTCCTGCATCGGCGTGCTGGTCATCATGGCCTTGTTCTTCGACGGATTGCGGAGCCGGACATGACCGACACCACCAAGATACTGCCGGGCGGCGCCCGCAGGCTGCATATCTCCGCAGACGTGCTGCAGCTGTCTTACCGCCTGCTGGCGGCGCTGCTAATCTGCGTGCTGCTGTCGCTGCTCACGGATTCCTTTCTGTCGCTCAACAACATTCTCAACGTGTTGCGGCAGGCCAGCCTGATGTTCTTCGTTGCCGCTGGCCTGACGCTGGTGGTGCTGACCGCGGGGCTCGACCTGTCGATTGGGGCCAATGTCGGACTGACGGCGTGCCTTGCCGGCACCGTCATCCATGTGACGGGCTCGCCGACGCTGGGCGTTCTGGTGGGCATCGGCGTCGGCGCTGCGATCGGGCTGGCCAACGGCATCATGGTGACCGCGCTACGGATTCCATCGTTCATCGCCACCTATGGTATGCTGTGGATCCTGCAGGGCGTCGCCTACTGGTACATGGCCGGCGAAACCATCCACGGCTTTCCGCCCGGTTTCCGGCAGCTTGGCAGCGGCTATTTTCTCGGACTGCCGATCCCGGTCTACCTGCTGGTGATCTTTCTCGCGATCGGCACCGTGCTGGCGCAACGCACCACCTGGGGACAGGAGATCTACGCGATCGGCGCCAATCCAGTCGCGGCGCGTCTGTCGGGCATTCCGGTCGCGGCGCGCCTGCTGCTGGTCTATACCGTGTCGGGCACCATGGCGGGCCTGGCGTCGATCATCTTTCTGGCGCGGCTGAATTCGGCCGAGGCTGATATTGGGGAATCCCTGACCCTGCCTGCGATCGCATCGGTGCTGATCGGCGGCACGTCGCTGTTCGGCGGCGTCGGTACCGTGTTCGGCACCTTCATCGGCGCGCTGATCCTGACATTGGTGCTGAACGGCATGAACCTGCTGCAGATCAGCGCCAGCTGGCAGCCGCTGGTCACCGGCGCCATCGTGATTCTCGCCGTCTGGCTCGACCGCATGACAAGGCGGCGGGCTTTCTAACCACACAAACAAATCGAAAAATACCCACGGAGGAATACCATGAAAATCCTGACTTCCATGCTGGCGCTCGGTGTTGCCGGCATCGCTTCGATCTCCGCCGCGCGCGCCGACGGCGAGACAATTGCGGTATTCACCAAGAACCAGACCAACCCTTATTTCCAGACCGTACGCGTAGGCGCCGACGTGGCGGCGAAATCGCTGAACGCCAAAATCCTGCACTACATTCCGACCAAGCCCGACAGCATTCCCGAGCAGCTCAGTCAGATCGAGGATGTGATCGTCAAGAAGCCGTCGGCCATCGTCTTCATCCCGGTGGACTACAAGGCGATGGTGCCGGGCGCCGAGAAGATCAATGGCGCCGGCATTCCCATGGTCAACGTGACCGACCGCTCCGCCGGCGGCAAGTTCAGCGCCTTCGTCGGTGCCGACGACTACAGCCTCGGCCTCGAGACGGCGCGCTATCTGCTGAAGAGCTTGGGCGGCAAGGGCAAGATCGTGATCATCGAGGGCGTCAAGGGCTCCCTGACCAACGTCGACCGCGTGCGCGGATTCAATGATGCGCTGAAGGAAAATCCGGGCACCAAGCTGGTGGCCTCGCAGCCGGCTAACTACCAGCGCCTGGCAGCGTTGCAGGTCATGGAAAACTTGATGCAGTCGAACGCGGAGATCGACGGCGTGCTGGCCGCCAATGATGCCATGGCCGTCGGGGCGATCGAAGCGCTGGACGGCGCCAACCGCAAGGCGCTGGTGGTCGGCATCAATGGGACCAAGGAGGCGGTCGACGCCATCAAGAGTGGCAAGATGCTGGCCAGCGGAGACTACAACGGCTTCGTGCAGGGCTGCCTGGGCACGATGATCGCGATACGTGAGCTCCGCAAGGAGCCGATCGTTGCGGAAATCGTGCTGGCTCCCACCGTCATCACCAAGGACAACTACAAGCCGTACGACGTGGCGCTCGAAACGCGCGCCTGCCCGACTTGGGAAGAAGGATCGAAGATGGGTATGAAGCGCTAGAGCCAACTGGAGTGGGTGCCGTTGCTCTTACAACGGCACCCGATCTGCTCCAAACCCGTCAAAGGAAACGATTATGCTTTTTGTTCTTCATGCGATCGATCGGCCAGGCGCTTTACCTAAGCGGCTGGCGAATTACGACGCCCACAAGGCGTTTCTCTCCGACACCATCCCCTACGACATCAAGATCGTAATGTCCGGGCCGCTTACCGCGGACGATGGCACGACCATGATAGGCAGCTTGTTCCTGATCGAGGCCGCCGACCATGCGGCCGTCGAACGCTTTCATGCCGCCGATCCGTTTCGCGCCGCCGATATCTGGGAAACCGTCACCATCACCGGCTTCATCCGGCGGCAGGGATGATCGTCATGTCCGGCGGTCGGTAGCTACGCCATGGCCAAATCTGCGCTGGCGCTCAATCACATCGGCCTGACCGTGCCGGACATATTCGCCGCGATCGACTGGTACGGCGAGCTGTTTGGCACCACCCATATCATGGGCCCGCGCCTGTTGGCGTCGGACGGCAAGGGCTCCAAAGAGACGTCGGGCATTTTTGGAAGGCGATTTCGTCGGGCTTATCAGGCGCATCTGTTGCTCGCGAACGGCGTTGGCATCGAGCTGTTCCAGTTTATCGATCCTGCGGTCGAGATGCCTGACGAAAACATGCCGTACTGGAATCGCGGCCCGTTTCATTTCGCGCTGACATGCGCCGATGTCGACGAACTGGCGGCCCGGATCGTGGCGGCCGGCGGCGGCAAGCGTATTGAGCCGATTGACTTTGTTCCCGGTCGTCCCTGGCGCCTGTGCTATTGCGAGGACCCCTGGGGCAATGTGATCGAGCTGATGTCCGCCAGCTATGCCGAGATGTTTGCGAACTGGCCGCAACCGGGCATGACCGAGCAGCCGGTGTTCGTCACCCGCCCCGCCTGAACCGATCCGCGTCAGATTTTCGGCCGCAGCGAGCGCTGCATGTCCATCGAATAGGTGTAGCGGCCCTCCGGATGGGTGGTGACCGTGACTTCGAAAAGTTCGTCCTTCAAGCCGTAATAACGCCGCACCATGGTGAGGGCCGGCGATCCCGCCTTGACCTGCAACTGCTTGGCCAGCTTCGCCGGCATGCCGCGGGCAAAGACTTCCAACTTGGCATATTCGATCGTCTGGCCGAACATCTTGGCGATCTGCTCATGGACGGGGGTCCGGCCGTGATCCCTCCGGTCGACCACCGCGGCGAACTTGCGCAGCACGTAGATTTCGGTCCAGCCCAGCGGTGCCGCGAATTCGTCGGACCTGCGCGTCGACTCGATCAGGAACCAGCTCTTGCCCAGCTCGCATTTCAGCAGCGCCGCGAGCTTGTGGTCCGCAACAACGTCGCCGCTGCGGACCACCTCGCGATAGGTTTCGTTGGAATAGCGCAGCCACTCGGTAAGCGATGTGACGCTGTGGGTGAACAGCACCGGCGGTTCGACCGCGATGACCACGGAACCAAACCCGGCCCGCCGCACGATCAGCCCCTGTTCGGTAATCAGCCGAAGCGCTTCGCGGACGGTCTGGCGGCTCGCCGCGAAGCGGGCCATCAATTCCGTCTCGATGGGAAGCATGTCGCCGACCGCGTAGCTGCCGAGACGGATATCCTTTTGCAACTCGGTCGCAATCTGGCGATAGCGCGATGTCTTAGGGGATTTTTGAATCTTGGTTGTCACAGCTGACGGTCACTCCCAGCTCGATCGATTTCAAGCCAGCCTCGAAGGCGGACAGGGTCGCCAGCACGTCCGCTTCGGGCACCGGAAACGGCAGTCCTACTTCTACCATATCCGCGAACGCATCAAGCTCGGCAGGCAGCACGTCGATCCGCGGGAGGGCCCGCACCTCTGGCGGCTGGCCGCTCCGACGCAGAACCAGGGTGGTTTCGTCCAGTACCTCAGCAGACCCTTGCGTGCCGAAAATGTGGACCCGCCAGAACAGCGGTGTCGCCCTGACGGTTGCCAGCGTGCCGGTCACGCCATTGGCGAATTCGAGCATCATCAGGGTCGTATCGAGCGGTGGCGGTCCCGGTGCGCGCGAGGTGAAGGTCGTATGCACCGTTCGAACCGGGCCGAGCAGGCTGACAAAGGCGTCGAGCACGTGGAGGCCTGCGCCGGTCAGTCCGCCGCCCGGAGATTCCTCGGGCGACAGTCGCCAGCCGGCGGTGACGTTTTGCGAGTTCTCGTTGCTGTTGTGGCCTTCGATGTGAAGCAGCGTTCCCAACTCACAGGATGCCACCATCTCGCGCAGTGCCCGCATCGCCGGCCAGAACCTGCGATTGTGACCCACGGCAAGGGGAACGCCGGCACGGCGACAGGCGTCGAACATGGCGGCGGCGTCGGCGCGATGCAGCGCCAGCGGCTTCTCGCAGAAAATGGCCTTGCCGGCGGCCGCGCAGGCTTTGACCTGAGCGGGGTGCAGCGAATGCGGCGTCGCCAGCAGCACCGCTGCAATGGTGTTGTCGGCCAGGACAGTGCCGAGTTCATCGAACAGCGAGAGCCCATGGGCGGCACAAAAATCCCGTGCGCCGTCCATCACCGGTTCGACGGCACTGCAGATATGGAGACGGCCGTGACCGGCAGCCGCTTCCACGAGATTTCGCCCCCAGCGTCCCAGGCCGACGATCGCCGTGTTGATCATCGGATGTCCCCCGCATTCGCCGGCTGCCGGATTGCCTCGATTACCGCGGCGCTGTCGCTGTCGGCGCCGCACAGCAGGATAGCACGGCGCAGCAGCGCGGCCTGGGCTGTCATCAGCGGTAGAGGCAGATCGTGTTGCGCGGCCTGCTGGAAAATCAGTTCAGCGTCTTTCAGGGTCTGGAAAATCCGCGACTGCGGCCGATAGTCCTGCTCCAGCATTTTTTCGCCCTTGGTGTCCATCACGCTGGAATAGGCCGCCGAGGCCCGTGCCGCACACAGAAAGGCGTGGCCGTTCAGCCCCATCCGTTCAGCGAGCACGATCCCTTCGGCCAACGCCGCCCGGTTGCCTTGCAGGATCAGGTTGATGGCGAGCTTGGTGCGGCTGGCGTCGCCGACCTGTCCCACGACGACGGATCGCGGAAACAGGATATCGATAATGTCGCGCACCGACGAGAGAGTGGTCTCGTCACCGGCCAGCAGGCAGGACGCGGTGCCGACGCGCACCTCGGCGCTGGTCCCCGAGACCGGCATTTCGACAAAGCCCACCCCCGACGCGGTGGCGCAAGCAGCAATGCGCAGGATATCGTCCGGGCCGCAGGTGGTGGTGCAAAGCACCACGGATGCGCTTCCATCAGCGGCGGCGGTCAGGTGCGGCAACGTCGTTTCGACCTCCGCTGCGCTGTAGACGGCGATCACGATGGCGCGGCATTGCTCCGCCACCGCTTGGGCAGACTTTGCAACGGAAGCGCCTGCTTCCCGCAGCGCTTCGCATCGGGCGGCGTCGGGATCGTAGCCGACGACGTGACGCCCAGCCGCCATCACCCGTTCGGCCATGGCTGCCCCCATTAGGCCAAGTCCGATCATTCCGATCGCCGTCATGTCCGGTGGCCCGCTACTTCGGTTCGATGCCGGCGGCTCGGGCATCCGCGGTCCAGCGCAAGATTTCGCTGGTGATGAATTTGCCGAATTCGGCGGGCGGCAGCGGAGCGACGGTTACGCCGACGCCTTCGAGCTTCGTACGTGTCGCGGGCAGCGACAGGAATTTGAGGCTTTCAGCGTAGATCTTGTCGATGACGGCGGTCGGCGCGCCTGCCGGCGCCAGCAATCCGTACCAGATCGTGGCCTCGAAGCCCGGCATCGCTTCCGCGAGTGGAGGAAGCCCGGGGTGAGGTCATTGGCATTCGGTGAAGTGACACCGAGGCCGCGAAGGGTGCCGCCCTGCATCTGCGGAATCGCCAGCGAGAAGTCGGCGAAGGCCAGATCGATGACGCCGCCCATCACATCGGTGATGGCTTGCGGAACGCCCCGGTAGGACGCCGCGACCACCGACAGTCTCCCCCGGGTCTGCAACTGGGCGATCGATATCTGCGAGGCGCCGGAGCCATAGCCGCCGGTCATGTTCGGATGGGCCCGTGCATAGTCCATGAACTGCGACAAGTTTTGCGCGGGGAAGTCCGGCTTGACGACGAGAACCATGGCCGTCGTGACGGTGCGCATGATCGGCGCGAAGTCTTTTGCGGGATCATACGGCAGGTTCTTGAGCATCGCGACGTTCGCCGCCTGGGTCGTATTGGTGCCCATCATCAGGGTGTAGCCGTCCGGCGCGCTACGCGCGACTTCCTGGGCGCCGATGCTGCCGAGCGCGCCGGCCCTGTTCTCGATCACCACTGTCTGACCCCAGGTGTCCTGAAGGTGCTGCCCCAGCATGCGGGCGACCTGGTCGGGGCCCGCGCCGGCAGGAAACGGGACGATCAGCCGGATCGGCCGTTTGGGATAATCGCTGTCGGCAGCTGTGACGACGCCGGCCGACATGGCGACAAACAGAAATGCGAGCGTGATCGGGCGTATCATCACTTGGCTTCCTCCGCTTACCGGAATCTCTTTTCGAATTCCTGGAAATACTTTATACGGACAAATGAAAAGACGGCGCAAGCTACCAAACGTCGCCAATCGATAAAAATCGGCTCGCCCGTCAGAATTGACCGTATAAAGGAGAGCGCCTTGGACATCAGCGATCTACACGCGCGAGGGCTGGAGCGCCGCAAGGCACTATTCGGCGCCGCTGACGTCGAGCAGCGCATGTCGGCCGCCGGAGAATTCGGCGCGCCGCTGCAGAACGTCATCAATGCCTATGTCTATGGCGACGTCTGGGAAAGGAAGGGCCTTTCCGACGAAATGCGCAGTCTCGTGATGCTGGCGATCACGGCCGCCAGCAACAAGCCTGCCGAGTTTCGCGTTCACGCGAAAGGCGCGCTGGCGAACGGCTGTTCGAAGGAGCAGGTGCAGGACTTGCTGCTGCTGATCGCGATGTATTGCGGCGTTCCGGCCGCCATAGAGACCAACCGCATCGCCGCGGAAATATTCGGTGCAGATATGCCCTCCGAGCCCGAGGTCGAGACCTAGCCAGCGCCGCGACGACATTCCAACGGTGAGCGCGATCTGCCCGGCATAGGCCTTCACGCAACGCAGTTTCTCAAGCAGCATTAAAACAAGAAATGCATCAACTAGGGGCGGGCGATGAAAGCAATTCCCACGATCGACGGGCATCACCATATCTGGCGGCTGAAGGATCTCGCCTGGTTGTCGGGTCCGCAGGTCCCGCGGATCTTCGGGCCGTACGCGCCGATCTGCAGGGACTACACGATCGAGGAGTTTCGCAGCGACACCGCCGGTTGCGACGTGGTAAAATCCGTCTACGTTCAGACCAATTGGCCCGCCGGGCAGAGCTACGACGAGGCGCTCTGGGTGCAGTCGGTGTCGGATGCCACGGGATGGCCCCATGCCACGGTGGCCCATGCGGACCTGGCCGATCCGGGCGTCGGCTCGCTGCTGCAGCAGTTGAAGCAGTTGCCATCCGTGCGTGGCATCCGGCAGCAGCTGCACTGGCACCAGAATCCGCAATACAGTTTTGCACCGCGACCCGACCAGATGAACGACGTCAGCTGGCGTCGCGGAGTGGCGATGCTGGCGGAGTTCGATCTGGTGTTCGAATTGCAGGTGTTTACCAGCCAGATAGCGGACAGCGTCGAACTCGCCAGGGCGTTTCCGGATACGACCTTTATTCTCGAGCATGCGGGCATGCTCGAAGATACCTCGCCGGCCGGCTGGCAACGCTGGCGCGAAGGAATGGCAGGGCTGGCCGGGTGCAAGAACGTGAACGTCAAGCTGTCCGGCTTGGGCACGTTCGAGCACGCCTATCGGTTTGAGACGGTTGCGCCGGTCATCACGGAAACGGTTGCGCTGTTCGGGGCCGACCGGTGCCTGTTCGGAAGCAATTTCCCGATCGAGAAATTATGGACAGACTACGCGGCGCTGTACCGAACATTCAGGCGGGCCATCGAACCGCTGCCCGATGGCGAGCAGCTCTACATCCTTCATGACACGGCGCGTCGCCTGTACAAATTATAGCGTTATCTGAGTTCAGCTACTCAATTTGGCGCCGCGCGCGCGGCTATCCGTATTTCGAGTACGCCGTCGATGTGCTGGACAGGTTGGCATCGAGGGCTCCGTGCGCGTGCAGAATTTGAGCCAAGGCTGCGTCGCACCTATCGATCTAATGTACCGACAAGGCCGTCTACTTCAGCCGACTGCTACTTCTATTTCCGATGTCCGCATTCTCAACATCAAAGAGTCTCACCATCAAGTGGACACGTCGACTGGCCGCCAAACCTTTAAGGATTCGTCAACTAACCTATTATCCTATAGTCGATGGGTCTGGGGACATGGCAATTTTGAGCTGCTTACAGCAGAACCGCGCCAATATCTCGAAGGCATGCAATCGCGTACTCGTCGATCACGGCCAATAGCTTTCTTGGAGGCTGACTTGACGGACGACCTCAGTGGGAACGGCATCATTATAATCTCGGGCACGGAGATCGGGACTGTATTCTATTGGCTTTCTGTCTCGGAGGAAGTCGGGCCGGTTGTCGCCGAGGGGTCGATAAGCGGGTCGGAGGAGATCATGCTTTCAATCAGCATGGCCGCCGATGTCCATATCCAGTTAGAGGATGGGCCGACGTTCCGCGTATTATGCGAAGGTGGCACCATTGGAACTAGATGGATCAAGACGCTTCCTAAATCCGAAACCTGAGGGCGGTCTGGGCTGAAGGCGGTCTGCGCAAGCCGGACTGTAGCTTCTCAGCTAGCTGCTAGGAGCTCCGACCTCGACGACGACTGGGGTACCAGCAGTGGTGAACGGTGAGGTTGGTCAATGGTTGACGAACTCAGAATGGAAAGTCGGTCTTGATAAGCTCTGAGGAGAACTTACTATGACCGCAAATAGAGTCGCAGACCAACCTGCCGCAGGCCGGAAAATGGAAAATGCGGGGCATCTCAATTTCGAAGCACTAGCGGCACTGCGAAAATGGCCGTCCGTGGGAGGCGAACGCATTCCGAATTCGAGCTCGTATTCCGTCTTTGAGGGCACGTTGGACGAGTGCATTCAGCGATTGAACGAAAAGACCGCATCCGTTCGCGGTCTTTACGAAATTCATACCGAACCGCAGGGGCCGACGTTGGCCGGCCTCTTATCCGCCGATGACGTTCAAGAATTGATCCGGCTCCGCGAATTCTTGTAACCCTACAAGTCTTGGGAACGCCGTAGGATTGCCGAAACGCCGAGTCTCTCTTAGTGTCCCCCCGTTAAGGGCCGGAGGGTCAGCGGCAAATGGATCTACAGCGGAGGAATGAGCCCGACAGCTTCGAACGAAGCGGTCGTCGATTGACCCTTACGTCGTTGCTGTGTGGGGGACTTACGTTGGCGGCCGTCGCGGCCGCTGCTGTGTTATTCCGCGTGCCCTCAGGGCAGGGATTGTTTACGGGTTCCAGCGCTCCAGTCCGCCAAATGGAACCCGGAGTGTTTGCGAGCCGGTTCCCGATGGAACTTATTGCCACGCCGCAAGCCCTACAGCGCGACGCCGCCTTACGACGGGCAAGGACCCAGCTTGCGGAAGCGATGGGTTCACTAGCCCCGCTGGCGGCCCCGGAAGGGCCAATTACGACGGGTCCAATTGCCCTCAAAGTTCCCGTTCCGAGGTCGCGGCCGGTTGCGGCGGGTTTGATGGCCGATTACGGGGCGACGGGCGAGGCTAAGCAGGCATCAACCGCTGGATCGTTTGACGTCAGTTCGGCGATCAAAAACGTTTTTGCGATGCTGCCTCCCGGTTTGAAGTTGGCATCAGCCAGCCCCGATGGCGGCATCTCAGGCGACGGAAAGGATGAAGCCCCCGACTTGTCAGCCTATGGGAAGCAAACAGCCCTCTACGACATCAGCGCCCGCACCGTGTATATGCCGGACGGTTCTCGCCTTGAAGCGCATTCCGGACTTGGTGGGTATCTGGATGATGTCCGATTTATCAATGTGCGCGACAAAGGCCCAACGCCGCCGAACGTCTACGAACTGAGCCCGCGCGAAAAACCCTTCCACGGCGTGCAAGCGTTGCGAATGAAGCCAGTCGGAGAGGGCGACCTGTTCGGCCGTTCAGGGCTGCTTACGCATAGCTACCTCATGGGTCCGACCGGCGACTCGAACGGCTGCGTCTCGTTCAAGGACTACGATGCGTTCCTGAAAGCTTTCACCAACGGCGAAGTAAAGCGGCTCGTCGTGGTGAAGAGCACGAGGGACGACGCGGTCAAACTCGCGCGCCGTACCTAGCTCGCCGGTTGCCACGATTCTCACCTGCGCGATAAAGCAAGCACTTACGTATTTTAGACTAGTGCCGGCTGTCGCTTTCAAAGGAGACTTCAGCTTTTCGCCTCTGGCGCAATATTCGCTGACCGTAACGCCGCTCGCTTTCTCCACCTTCGGACGTCGGCCATCACTTTTATGGTTGCGGCGAGGACCAGCGCGCAAAGCGCCGCCTTCGACATCGTCTCCATCGTCCCCTCGATCAGCATGCTATGGACCACGCTTCCTACGACGATGACAATCGCAAGGAGCATATGGGCGATGCGCCACGTTCGCAGTCGGAGCCCCAATCGCCGGCGAAGTGCAGCCAACAGCGCGACGGCGAAGATGGCCCACATGGCGATAACGCCCCAGGGCGAGAACGGCGTGGGCGATGCGAACAGCAGGGCGTCAATCATGTCCGGCGGGCTAGTCATCCAAAGGCCCCCGACGTGGATCACCACTGCGACCACCAGCGCACCTCCGACCCAGCGATGGACACGCCGCCCCATCCGGGTCGGTAGTCCCGGCAGGTGTCCGTCAATCAGCAAAGGCTGAAAGAGCAGGGCGCCCATGGCAACAATCCCCGCAAAGCCGGCCAGGATGTAGACCGGACCACGCCAGGTGAGCAGCGGGCTCGCCATTGCGGCGGCGATCGGCACGCCGATGGCGGCTGCAACGACGGCCCAGATCAAGGCCGCCCGTGCCGATCTCCATTCGGTGGTTCGCAACTCTGTCAGACCGGCTGCAGGACGAAGTGTGCCTCTAGGCTGGTCTCTTTGGCGCTCCGCATCACGGGGCGTAGAAAGACGGTTTTGAATTCGCCACTGTCATAGGCGAGATGACCGTGCGGTTGGCCGAAGATGGGAATAATCTGCGGCATCTCTAGACGGAACACGCCGTTCTTGTCGGTGAGCGTGGCTCCATGACTCTGCGGCTCATGCTCTTGCCCTTCGGTCGTGTGCGCCCAGATTTGGATGCGCTGCCCGGCGAGCGCCGCCCCGTCGCCGGCGCGGCGTACCGTGCCACTCATCCAGAAACCACCCTTGCCGATCCGGTCCACGGTTGGCGCGCCCTTGATGTAGTTGTTGGATCCGCCCGACATCGAAGGCGTTGAAGCGAGGCCTTCCGCGCGGGCACGCAACGGCAAGCTGGAAACCCCGGCTGCCAGCACGGAACCGCCAACGGCGAGGAAGCTGCGACGGTTCAGTACGACGATCGTCATGTAAATTGCCCCCGGCGGCGGTGCAGTTACTCCGTTGAGAATACAACATGGGTCGCGAGAGGCCCAGTCGATGGAGGCCAACAGCGCGATAGGCGCAATAACAGTGTCGTGAACGGGTGTGCCGGCTGCTCTTCCAGCGTTGTGCAGAGACGTAGTCAACTCGACGAAACGCGGCCCCTCGTTTGCTTCGCCGGCATCTGGACGAAGTGGACATCCGTGCGCAATGTTAGCGAGCGCGAGACCACCAACGACGTCGACGGCTTCCCCGACAACCGGGCCGAACGGTGTGTCGACAATGACGGTGATTCCGCCACGCCCGGAGAATGCGATACTTGGATGCGGGCGCCACAGGCAGAAGCCTCAACGCTGTAACAAACGACGTTAGAACTATATTGGGCTATCGGTGCTGAACGCTACGGCCAGATCGCTCTCGCCGCGATCGAGTCCGTGTTTTGCTGCCCGTCCGCCATCGACGCCACTGGCTTCGTGACGACGCTAAGCAGCAGCGGGGGAAACGGCAGGCAACGTCGCGACGAGATACTCAAAACGACCAATGTCACCTGACCGACGTCTTCACAAAGATCGCCAACGGTCGATCAACTGCCGTGGGCATTCTGCCGATCGAATGGCTCCAGAGATCGTCGAGAAGGTGCTGCACCCGAGCAAAAACCTGCCGTCTGACCACCTTTCGCTGGTTTGCGCGACTCCGCTGAAGTAGTTCAGCGGCCTTGCCATTGACGCAAGATGGCGCATAAAACGGTTGATGTTCTGAAGGATGCATCGTGTGGTAGGTGCGGGACCGATTAGTATAACCAGCGATGCTGCAGGCCCATGCGGCTATTGCGGCTTCGTTTTGCAGGAGGCCGCCCATTTTTGCGGCGGGTGCGGGCGACCACGCGCAGCCTCGACACCTCTCGCGGCGCACGCTTTGTCTTTCCTGCAATCCAACGTACCAGCCGATCTTGCCGACCGTATCCTGCGGTCCGGCACGGCCATGCTGGGCGAGCGCAAGCATGTGACGGTGCTGTTCGCCGATATCGGCGGGTCCACCGAACTGATTGACCAGCTTGATCCGGAGGAAGCGCTCGAAGCACTCGGCCCGATCCTGAAACGGCTGATGGATGGGGTTCACCAGCACGACGGGCTGGTGAACCAGACTAGGGGCGACGGCATCATGGCGCTGTTTGGCGCGCCCATTGCCAGCGAGGACCACGCCGTGCAGGCCTGTCGGGCGGCACTCGCTATCCGCGAAACTATCGACGAGTTCAACCGATCAAGGGGGCTCCGGATCAAGATCCGGATCGGCATCAATTCCGGGCAGGTGGTCATTCATTCCATCGGCAGCAACCTGACCATGAACTACGACGCCGTCGGCAAGACGGTGCATCTGGCGGCGCGCATGGAAACACTCGCCGCGCCGGACACGATCAAGCTGACATCGGACACCTTTGACCTCGCAAAGGGTTTCATCAGTGCGCTGCCGCTTGGTGCGGAGAGCGCCAAGGGCGTGTCCGACCCCGTCCAGACCTATGAACTGGTGGCGATGCGGCCGCGAACCCGCTGGCAGGCGCGTTCGTCCGGCGGATTAAGTACACTGGCCGGACGCCAGAGTGAACTGGCCCACCTCAATAGCGCGCTGGACACGGCGGCGGCGGCAACAGGTCATGCGTTGACCATCGTCGGCGGCGCCGGGATCGGAAAATCGCGTCTGCTCCATGAGTTCATCGCCAACGTGTCCGACGAATGGCTGGTGCTGCAGACCGCATGCACGCCGCAACACACCAATTCGAGCTACTATCCAGTCAGTACGCTGATGCGCGCCATGTTCGGCGTGCGCGCCGGCGACACGCCGGCCGCCGCGGCCACCCGCGCCAGAGCGCAGGTGACAAAACTCAGCCCGGAACTGACGGTCCATCTGCCCGCTATCTTTTCGTTGCTGGACCTCAGCAGCGACGATGCCGACTGGAAAAATCTCGAGCCGCCGGAACGGCGCAGGAAGATCAACGAGGCCATCACTGCGCTCATTTTCCATCAGGAACGTCTGACGCCTCTCGTGATTCTGATAGAGGACGTGCATTGGATCGACGCCGAGACCAGGCTTGTCCTGGACAATTTTGTCCGCTCGATCGGCAATGCCCGGATCCTCGTGGTGGCGACGCAGCGACCGGAACGCATGTGGAGCGGGTCGAAGATCGGACGCCTGGACCTGGCGCCGCTTGACCAAACGGACGGCGACCGGCTGCTCGACGCGCTGCTCGGCGACGACGGCAGCCTCGGGCCGATCCGACGGCGAATCCTGGCGCAGGCCCAGGGCAATCCGCTGTTTGTTGAAGAGCTGGCGCTCGCGCTCAAGGGAACGAACGTCCTTGTCGGCGATTCCGGCAAGTACAAGGTCAGCAATGCCGCCACCGGGATCGAGATTCCCGAGACCATTCACTCCGTGCTGGCATCCCGCATCGATCTGCTGGACAGGGCGACAAAATCGCTGCTGCAAATGGCGGCGGTAATTGGAAAGGACATATCCACCTCGGTGCTGTCCGGGATGGCCGGCGTTGAGCCTGACGAGCTCGAACCTCGACTCCAGATGCTGGAAGCATCCGACTTCCTCTGGAGCATCCGGACCTCGAACATGGTGGAGTACTCGTTCAAGCACGAACTCATCCGGGAGGTCGCTTACGGTATGCTGCTGCTGAGCGCACGCCGCAATCTCCATGCCAAGGCCACCGAAACCATCGAGCTGCGCTTTTCGGATCGCCTCGACGAGCACATCGACCGGCTGGCCGACCATGCGTATCGGGCTGAGCTTTGGCAGAAGGCGGTGCCCTACCAGCTACGGAGTTGCCGACGTGCCGTCAAGCGCGGTGCCAACCAGGATGCCATCGCCATCTATGAGCGCGGGCTGGAAACATTGTCGCACTGGCCCGACTCGCGAAAGAAGATGATCTCCGAAATCGATCTGCATCTCACGGTGGTGACGGCGTTTGAGCCGCTCGGCATGCATCGACGAATTGCGGAAGTCTTGCGCGAGTCGCGCCGGCTGGCCGATATTTCCGGTGAGCCGTGGCGCATCGCCGCGGTGAATTGCCAGCTTGCGGTGGGCCTGTGGCGGCTCGGCTACCACACCGAGGCGATGACCGCCGCCCAGAATGCGCAGTCGATTGCGGAACAGGTCGGCGAACCCGTCCTGATCTTCGCCGCCCTGCACCAGGTCGGGATCATCTACCACGAGATTGGCGCCTTCGCTCAGTCGCTGGCATTTCACGAGAAGTGCCTTGCTATGGAGACCCCGCAGATCGACGAGCGGCGGGAGGGTTGGGCCGCACTTCCCAGTGTGGTGCTGCGCACCTTCATGGCCGACTCGCTGATTGATCTCGGTGAACTGGATCGCGCTGAAAAGCTCGCCGAGGAAGCCAGTCAACGCGCCAAGGCCGCCAACCACGTCTATTCGCGCGCCAATATCAATCACGTATTTGGTCGGCTGCGGACCGCGCAAGGGCGCCCGGCCGAGGCGCTGTCGCTGCTGCACGAGAGCTGGCAGACCTGTGTCGATCTGGAAATGAAGCAGATGTATCCCGTCTTTGCGTCAAGGATGGGCGAAGCCTATCTCGCGCTGGGAGATGTCGCGGCCGCCCTGGAAATCCTGGCGGTGCCCGAGCGGCTCGATATGCCGCTCGCCGAGCACGCCTTTGGCTGGCGTTTTCTTTTCATCGCGCAGGGTCGCGCACTGCTTGCCGCCGGCCGCGCGGAAGAGGCCAAGATCGTCGCGGAGCGAGCGCTCGCACTTGCCGAAGAACGCGGCGAACCGCCGCAACTCGCGAATGCGAAGAAACTGCTTGGCGACATCTCGCGCGTCATCGACGACGCCAATCCCGCGCAGGCCGAACGCTACTACCGGGAGGCGTTCGCACTCGCCGAACAATGCGCGATGCGACCGATGATGACGTCATGCAGCGATGCTTTGGCAGCCCTCGCGGGCTGAGAAGCAAAGGTCGGCGTTGCAGCGCACGCCAGCCATCATTTCGTCGCTCAATGTCCGGACGCTTCCGTCGCCAAGGCACGCACCGCGTTAATCCCCGGCAGAAAGAAATAGGCGCCGCCCCGCACCGTCACGAACGGGCGAGGCCTTTCTACATGAACGTTGGTTGGACGCTGTTGAATCGCGAACTCGTCGCCGGTCCGCGGCGCATGACCGAGTGGGTCGGTGCCTGAATAGAGCCCGCCAAAGTGCGCGTTGTTGAGCCATGAATGCTGGATCATCTCGAACTGCCCGGCGATGTCGGCATTCAGCGCAATGAATGCCACACCGCGGCCGGCGCCGGTGCCATTCGACTTGCCTTGTTCGCTGTCGCGACGCGTGCCATAGGGCCGGCCGCGCCGGATGATACGGTGCATCTTCGACAGACGCAGTGCGGTGTCGGGGTCGGGACCAATCGCATCGCGCGGGTTGGCGCGGCGAATATGCGCACCGATCGGACAGGCCAGTCCCGCCCCATCCTCATGCGAGAAGAGAAAATCGTTTCGATCGGGCTTGTCGGGCGAATCGTCGGCGCGCGGAACCAGAGGCTCGCCGCTCCTGTAGCGGCCGACGAGCCGCGCGGCGACGTCCTCGATCTTGTCCGGATCCGTGCTGCCGTGCAGCCGCTCCGCAACCGACGCCACGAAATCTTCAAACGCCGGCACATCCTGCTCCAGTTGCCGAAACACCATGTAGGTTCCGTTACGCAGCAGGTCGCGCGCGTTGGCCTGACCCCTCGCGGAGCCATCGGAAATGCATTCGCGCCGCTCGTTGACATAGCCGAGCAGGAATTCGCCCGGCTTCACCAGCGAGATGCGCTGCCCTTTCTCGCTTAGCGCCTTGCCGCCTTCTTCCTCATAGGCTGCCGCAGAAGTCTTCTGCTTCAGCCGTTGCCGGCTGCGTTTCGCCAGCGGCGAACCCTCGATGGTCGGCTGGGAAATCCCATCCTTGAAGCCAAAGTGTTCCTTGCGGTCGTCGTACAGGCGGCCCTTCAGGATCACCGGGCCGCTGCCGCGGCGATCGGCAACCGGCTCCGCGGCGGCCTTCATGGCCTGGATCTCGGCGTTGACGAGTGCGTGTAGCGTCGGCTCATCGGCGGCATAGAGCAGCAACATGCCGTCCACGTCGTCGTCGCTCCAGCCGCCCCAGTTCCAGTGCGCCGGCAGACTGTCGCCGGCATCGCCAAGCAGGTTGGAGCGCCGCGGGATTTGCGTCGGCACCGTCGGCTTCGGCGCCATGCCTTCGAGAAACTCGAGCGAAAATTGCCGCAGCCGGCGGTCGTCCAGGTCGAGTTTTCGAAGGCCGCTAGCCGTCAAAGCGAGGTTGATGGCCCGCGGATTTGTGCCGTCAGCCGCTTTCAGAGCCTGGATACTCGGGCCTTTGCCTGCTCCGCGCTCGACCCGCATCAGTCGCTCGGCCACATCGGCAAGCCAGTGCCTGGCGGCGTCGCGCTGCCCAGGTCGAAAGCGCCATACCAGGTAGGCGGAAAACGGCAACTGCGGATATCCGCTCAGAAGAAGGCCCTGAATGTCGTCCCACTCGATATCTTCCATCGCGTTGCACCGTGTCATAGGCGTTGAAGGAGGCGATCGATCGCCGCAGGCGGCAGCGGTTCGAACAGCGACTGCCTGGTGTCGGTGTTGGCGTTGATGCCGACGACGCCGAAGGTCGGGTAGGCGCCGTACCAGACGAGGGTTTCGATCTGGCTCTCGCGCACATAGGCCTTGAAAGGCCGCGCGTCCTGCGCCCCCTTCCAGAACAGGAACCGCGTGGCCGGAAAGCCGTAATTCCGACCTCCCGCGCTAACGAAGGTGTTGGACCAGATCGCATTCAGGCCCTTTACCGCGGCGAGATCGATAAACTCGTTGAGATAGCTCTCCCAAGCTCCGCCGAAGTTGTCGAGAAACAGCAAGCGGCGACCTTTGTCGATCAGTACCCAGCGCGCCGACAGAATCGTCGGGATGCCGCCCAGTTCACCCTGGTTGAACCAGAACCGGGCAAGAAGATTGACCGCGGACAGAGCCAGTCGCAGCAGCAGATGGCGCACGATGCCGGGTTTCACGGAGGTGATGCTGGCCAGATGGTTCTGGAAGCGGTTGATGCCTCCTTCGTCGCGCACATATTTCTTCGCATTTTCGCGCGCGCGCTCCAGCAGGGCCTCAGGCTCCTGGTATTTCGACTTGTCGAGATGTTCCAGCGCGCCAATCGTCAACATCGCGACCAGCCCGACGAGATACGCGACGAAAACGCCCACCAGGGCGAGTACGACGAGAACGAAGTAGCCGTTAACCAGCGGCCGAGCCATGCCGGCCAATCCGCCGATGATGCTCGCCGGCATGACCGACGCGACCACGAGGACGGCGATCGACGCCAGGATGAACATCAGGAAGCGTGCGACATCGAGCTTCAGGCGGCGGAAGTTTTCCCTGATTTCGTCGAGCGGCCGAAGCTCGACCTCGAGTTTCAGCGACGTCGCCCAGTGCCAGGCCGCCGCAAACAGCAAGCCGATGATG
The DNA here is from genome assembly GCF_028290785.1 of Tardiphaga sp. Classification (GTDB taxonomy): domain Bacteria; phylum Pseudomonadota; class Alphaproteobacteria; order Rhizobiales; family Xanthobacteraceae; genus Tardiphaga. Next base: position 32,747 of record NZ_JAQGJD010000220.1, read on the forward strand.
ACCAACTGCGCAAACGCCGCAGCCAGCATGCCCAATGTTGTCCCGATTCCGGTTGCGACCGCAGCCGTGCCCGCCGACGCGGGCAGCTTGCCGGCACCCGAAACGACAGCGAACAGGACGACGCCCGCCAGAAACGCGACCAGCGCACAGCGCGCGACGACCGCCAACTGAAGTGGAAAGCGCCACATGAAGAACTGATCGCGGACGTCCCTGCTCCAGCTGATGAGGACGAGTTCAAGGATGCGCACCACCAGCCAGACGGCGATCAAGCCGGTCAGGGCATGAAGCGCCGTGAGCGGAATCGAGGGGATCAGCAATACGATCAGGGGGAATGCCGTCGCCACTCCGATATTGATGGGGGCGCCGATCTGGTCTGCAGCCTCGAACCAGGTCGGTATCGAACGGTACAACGAGGCCGGTGCATAACCGAACGCCGCGCATACCAGCGCGCCGACAAAGCAAGCGAGCAACGCGGCGGCAAAACCAGCCGCAAGCACGATCAACTTGCGCGACGTCATCTCCCACGGCAATTGGACGGGCTGCTCGGCCCAGCGGTTATCCGCTGTTCCGCGGACGAACTCGCGTAGCACGACGTCAAGAATGCCCGACGACCGCCCGGCGACCGGCGCCGACGGCGGACAGCGCGCCGCCAGGAATGACACGATTCCCTCGCGTATCCGGCCCTCGCCCTTGATTTGCGATACGGTACGGCCAGGGCTGCCGCTGAAGAAAGTGTCCGCGCCCACATCGTGGCGAAGGAAATACTCCTTGACGAGTTCGGGCGTCACCACGCCCGATGCGGGGTAACCGACGCACCACCTGTAGACGGTGTCGAAACCGTCCGGCGCCGCCTGCAGCAATTGACGCAGGAAATCGTCTTTCGGGCCGTCGAAGGTCGCCTCGAACACGAGACTTGGTCCAAAATCAGCGGCGGCCTCCAGGATCACGAAGCTGCAGAAGTGCAGGCTCTCAATGCGGTCGAAGCGGAACAGCGGCTGGCATTCCAGGAAAGCATGGCCGCTGCCGAGCCTTGGCTCCGCGTGCTCTCGCAGATATTGCCGGCACGCCTCGACACCGTCGGGTTTGATCGGGGTGATGATAGTCGTAAAGTTCGGATTCACTGCGCAGTTCCTGCTTGGCCCGCCTCGAAGGTGACAACAAGGGAGCACGGCGCCGGGCCGTCATAGGAGACCTGACCGGCCGATCCCTCGGCCCGCGCCAACCCCTGCAGGCGCATCAACGCGTGGACGACTTCCAGCATCACGATGTCCGCGATGTACTTTCCAAAGCAGCGCCGCGGCCCGAACCCGAAATGGAAGTAGCTTTCGATCGGCCGTTCGCGAAAGGCTGAAGGGTCCGGAAACGCGTCGGCATCGAACATGGCTGCAAGCGGCGGCGCGATGATGCGCGTCCCCGCCGGCACCAGCCGCGCCCGCGGCGTGCCGTTGGCGATGATGGTGTCGCGGGGGCAATCGCGCACCAGCAACGGCAGCATCGGTCGGAACCGCAGCGCTTCGTAGATCCATTGCCGCAGGGCATCCCGGCACGGCGCGACGTCGGGAGGACGGCCCTGCTCAGCCAGGTCCAGTCGTCCGGACAGCTCGCGCGCGCGCTGCAGGGCGTCGTGACGTTCCAGCAACTGGTCGACGGCCTGCGCGGTCGCACGGACGATGGTGGCGCCGCCGGTGGCGATCAGGCCGGTTAGATAGCGCCGGATCCAGTCCTCGTCGAACCATGCCGGGCCGGACGCGTCGTGACGCCGCAGCAGCCGTCCCAACAAGGTTGGCGGTGAATTCCTCGATGCGTGGTTGGCGCCGGCTTTCTCGGCCTCGAAATGCTCTTTCAATTGCCGGGTCAGACCGACCATGTCGTCGCGGGAGTTGAGCCACGCTTGCGACCCCACAGGGGGATCGACCATGATGATGCCGGCCAGGTCACGCATCGCGCGTGCCATCAGCTTCTCGTCGCCCGCCAGCGGCGCGACGCCGAAATAGTCGTGGAAGATCCTGACCATCACCGGTTCAGCCAGATCGGCGACCACGTCGATGCGCCCGGTCGCGGCCAGGGCCCCGATGCGGGACCGGCAGACATCGGCGGCGATGATCCGGATCGCGGCCAGATCGGTCGCCGGTTCAACGGCGCTCTGCAACATGGCTCTTTCACGGTCGTGCTGCCCACGCCAGTCGACCGTCATCAGGAACGGCCCCCACGGCATTCCCGGCGTGATGCTGTCACTGAGCACGAAGTCATCGAAGCGCTCGAGCACCTCGCGGACTTCCCGTGCTTTGGTCACGACCAGTACATTGCCGACGCGCATGGCCGGCCGCACCGCGCGCAGGACGGCAAAGACAATTTTGAGAATCCACAGATGCGACAGGACGTAGCAGGACAGCCGGTACTGCTGGCTCTGGCGAAAATGGCGCAGGGACTCGGCAAGCGCTTCCAGCGGGTTGGCGCGGGAGGTCGATGATGCGTGCCGCGCGGCTGTGCTGCTATCGGGCATCTCGACATCCGATGGATTGGCGGTTTCGAGGCTGCCCTCGTTCACGGGGCGATCCTCGGCAAAGGACGTGGCCCGTAACCTCCGCGTTTGGCGACAGGTTTCGTCCCCGTTGTGCTGGATTTTCGAACCATGGAACGTCCTCCCTCGGGCATGACGCTTAATATCATACCAGTAGCACAGGATTCTTTGCGGACCACAATTTTGAAGAACTCCCCGCCGGGCCTTGGCGGCGGGGTAGAGCCGGCGCATAGCGCAAAAGTTCACACGCTTTGGGCCGGGCTTGCTGCAATGCTACGCAAGGGTACTGCCGTACATATGTGAAGCAGCTCACAGACACCGCTTTTTCTTGTTCGTATGTTTCGCCCAACGGAGGGGCGACGATGCGACCAACTGCCGATCAACAGCTTGCTATCGAAGCCATGCTCAACAACCTGCTGGGCGCACAGAACTACGACCGGTTGTGCCTTGGCATGAAGGTGGAAGGCATGGACGAGGACGTGCTTTACGTCTTTGTCTCGGACGAAAGCCGTGCCGCGGAAATCGAGGCCGATCACTCCGATGATTTTGCCGTGGCAGCGCAACACGTGCTCAACCGGCCGGTTCGATGCGTCAACGTCGTGCCGCTGGATTTCTCGAGTGTATCGGTGCCGCACTCCAGCGCAGGGTCTGCGCGTGACCTTCCCGCACCGCGATCGCCGCTGCGTCCCGACGTGGCTCCAAGCCGACCTTAGGACGCAGGCGACTGCCCGCCATTGTCCCGCGATCAGGCGCATGCCGCCCGTTCATTCGGGCGGCAGATCAGATCGCGGGATCATGCGTCCATCGCCCCGCAGGTGCTTGGATTGCAGGTGCTTGGGTTGTACGCCGTTTCGATCATCCAGAAGCTTGATGAAGGCAGAGGCCTTGAGGCGTTCGAGGTCGCGTTCCCCCGTTGCGGCGCGCGCCAGGAGATGCTCGGCGATCTCAAGCGCCGAAATCGTTTTTTGCATCGCAAACCGCTGGTCTTCGACGATCTCATCGAGGGCACGGCGCAGCATGGCCAATGTGGATGTATCCGTCGGCCCTGCCATCACTTAGGTTGCCCGCCGGCGCCGGCCGATTGAAGCGTCGCAGTCCGGTGCAAGACGGGCGCTGCGTCTCGCTCCCAGGACTTTGCGGCAGGAACGACAACGAAAACCGTGGCGGCACCAAGGGTGACAGCATAAGCGACGATCATCCCGATGATCAGCCGCCGATAGGTGAGGCGGTAGGCCTGTTCCAGTTCGTCGATGGACGGCATCATTGGGACTCCTGCCATTGCAGGGGCATCCATAGCGGCAACCGCAGCGCACGAGTATGAACCGCTTCACACTCTGGAAGCGGCGCCTCAGGTAGCCTAGGCCGAATGGCCACTCTCGGCCACCGCCGCAAGTGCCGCGGCGTCCAGGATCAGGACGGAGCCATGTTCGAGGCGGACCCACTCGCTCGCGGCCCAGGCTCGCAATTGCTTGTTGATGCTTTCTCTGGACATGCCGACCATTTCGCCGATCTCTTGCTGGGTGATCGCGATCGGCCGCCCGGCGGGCGTCGGTGGCCGCCGGGCGGCCAGGCCGATCAGCACGCCTGCCAGCCGACCGGGCAGGTCCTGCAGGATGACGTGCTCGATCTGTTCGCTGCTCCAGCGCAGCCGCGCGCACAGCAGATTGATAAACTTCATGGAGAGCGAGGGCTGCTGCCGGAGAAACGGGAGGAAATCGCGGCGATCGAGGACCACCAGCTCGCAATTCGAATGGGCGGTTGCATCCGTCGTTCGAGGGCCGCCATCGAGCAGGGCAATCTCGCCGAAGATCTCCCCCTTGCCGATGATATTCAGAATGGCGCTGCGTCCCTCGACGGACGATATGCTCATCTTCACCGACCCGCTGGCGACCGCAAACAGGCAGTTGCCGGCGTCACCTTTGGCGAAGACCGTGGCGCCACGCTTGAAATTTCGGGTACTGGCATAGCGGCACAGCTGGTCGAGCGCCGCAGGCTCGAGTTCGCAAAAGAAATGGTGTTCGCGTAGCACGGAGAATCTGGGGGGCGCTGGAGAGCTCTCACCGTTCTTATCAGGCATACCCAGTATTCCCACACTTCGCTCCGGCACTCGGTCGATCGCCAATCGGTCCAGAGGCTCTCGGCTGACCGGCCCGGCAGACCCGGCCTTACACTAATGCCACCTTGCGTTTGGACTCAACAGGGCTCCTCGGAGAGGAGCGAAATGGTGCGATGTGGCGCGCGTGCATGATAAAACGCTTCGAAGGCTGAACGTAAAATAGACCGGAACTTGCACCCTCCTTATCTCGGAGGGTCTGCTGAGACGGCTATCTGGGTCGCGGCTATCCGTTCAGGCGCCGCCACTTGGTCTGAGGCCAATCTCACAGCGGGAGGCGATCGCATTCTGAATTCGTGAGCGAGC
>NZ_JAQGJD010000222.1 GCF_028290785.1 Tardiphaga sp.
TGGCAAGGCGATCCACCATGCCGCGCACCATGGCGTTGCGGTCGTCCGCCTTCATGCCCTGCACCGACGCGATCGTATCGTCGGACAGCGCCGGCAGGCCGGGCAATCCGCCGCCGACCCGCGCCAACGCCGCCTGCACCATCGGGCGCCACGGCGCGTCGGCCGGCGCCTTCGCCAGCATGCCGCGCCAGATCGCGGCGGCTTCGGCGCCGCGGCCATCCTGCTCGGCGGCGATGCCGAGGAAGTAGCGCGCCTTGACCTCGTCGGCGTCCAGCGCCACCGCGCGTTCGAATTCGGTCTTCGCCTCGGCGGTAATGACGCCATTGGCCGCCGCCGACATCGCTTCGCCGAGATCGGCGCGGCGCGCGGCGCTGTCGCCGTTGTAGGTGATCGAATTGCGGAACGCGGTGACCGCGTCGTCATAGCGGCCGAGCCGCGCCAGCACCGGCGCCAGCACGTTCCAGCCGCGGCCGTCGGTCGGGTTCTGCTCCAGATGCGCCTGGACCTGCGCCACCAGATTGTCGAGTGGCTGCGCGGCGCTCGGCGTCGCACTGCGTTCCGCCAGCGGGAAGTCGGGCAGCCGCGGCGATCCCAGCGGCAGATAGAAGCCGACGGCCATCAGCGGCAGGCCGATCAGCGCGAGCACCGCCACCGCGCGGCGAAAGCGCGGGCTCGAGCGCACGGCGACGTCGCTTTCCGCGTCGTCGGCCGCGAGCAGCCGGCGGCTGATCTCGACACGGGCCGCACCGGCCTCCGCCGCGCCGATCAGCCCGGCCTCGGCATCCCTGCCGACCTCGGCCAACTGGTCCTTGTACACCGCCGCCTCGGAGCCGCCGTTGCCGGAGCGCGCCTGCCCAAGCGGCCACAGCACGGCGAAGATCGCCGCGGCGGTCATCAGCGCGAACACAAACCACAGCGTCATCGACAGGTTCCGGTACCGGCGGCCGCGAAACATGGCCGCTCCAGCCGGGTTACACCATTTCTAAACCCGCCGCGCAATTGACAAGTACGGCACTACGCGAGGCGGGAAAGTTGATATGAATCAATGCGAAGCCTCACCCCGCCTTCTTCGGCTTGCGCTCCACCACGGCCATGGCGCTTTCCGCGGCGCGGTCCATCAAAGCGGCGTATTCCTGGCCGAACAACTGCTGACAGAACCGGATTGCGGCCCTGGCCTGCATCTGCCGGTAGGCGCGGACGCGGGCATCGCCGGCGCGCAGCGACTGCACCAGCGCCTCGGTGGATTTCTCGACATATTGCTGCAGGTCCGAATAGGTCCGCAGCGTCACCTCGTTGATCGCCAGCTCGCTGGCATAGGTGCGGCATACCGCGACGAAGTTGATCAGCGCCACCGTCTCGTCGACATCGACCGGATCGATATGCGCGGTCGGCGAAATGTCCTTGTCGGCGCGCTGCCGCAGCAGCCGGCGCACGCGGCCCGGCACGCTCTCGATTTCCGACTGCAGCGTGCTGGAAATGTCGACCCGGATCGCCGCCATCTGGCGGCCCCACACCGAGTCGTTGCGCATGTCGAGTTCGGTGCGCAGGCCGCGGACGCCGTCATGGGCGGTTTTCAGCAATTCGGGGGCGGTGTCGAACTTGCCGCGCTTGATGTCGGTGCGCAGATTGGCGGCGACCCGCGACAGGTCGGCCAGCGCCATGGTGACGGCGACGCCGTAGGACGTCGCGGCGACGCGGATCTCGTCGTCGGAGGCGGCGATCTTGACGGCGAGGCGGATGATCTGCCACGGCGCGGCGAGCCGGTGCATCACCAACGACAGCGCGAACGGCAGCACCTGCGGCGTCACCAGCGACGGCAGGTTGAGCGCGCTGCTGACCGAGGCGATCTGGGAGTCGCCGAAGGTGCGCAGCACGCTGGGCAGCTTGCCGGCGAAGGCGTCGAGCGGCTCGCGGGCTTTCAGCACGGCGCCGATGCCCGGCAGATCCTCGACCGCGTGCGGCGGGCCGATCCGCGAGCTGCCGCGGTTGTTCGGCCCCGGCGTGGTGATGTTGATGATCAGATCGGCGGCGGCCTGCTGCAACTTGCGCACTGCGCGCTCGATCTCGGCCGCACCCGGCTCCGGCGATCCACCGATGGCGGCCTCGAATTCAGCGACCGCCGCGGCGGCGTCGCGCTCCAGCCATTGCCACACCGGCAGCAGCGAGGCGCGCCGGATTTGTCCCGGCCGCACCGGGCCGACGCCTTCCACCAGGAACGGTTCGAGCGACTTGAAAACCAGCCGCGTGGGATCCTCGACGCGGGGCCGCACCGCGTTTTCGGAACCGCGCACCACGCCGCGCAACTGATCGAGCACGAAGTTGGCGACCGCAATGTCTTCGCCGCGGGCGATCGAGCGCTCGTACTCACGCATCAGCAGCGCCTGCGACTGCGGCGGCAGCTGCGCAAGATATTCCCGCAGGCGATCGATCGATGTCTTGCTCATGCACCCAGAATTCGCGTGGTTCGGCAGCTCCAGGACCGCAAGCGGCCACCGGGTTTTGTAGCAGGGGGTGCGTTAAGAAGCCGTTGAGGAGGAGGTATTCAACCGGCCGCCGCCCAGCCGCCCTCGGGGCTGCGGCAGGCGGTGCCGCGAGCGGTTTTCAGCTCGGTTCCGACCGTGATGGTGTGGGAAAATCCGCGGCATTGCGCGCCCTTCTGCTCGTAGAGCGGGCCGGCGACGATGTTGCCGAAGCGGCCGGAGACCGCGTTGCGCCACGGCACCGGCGCGCCAGGGGCGCCGCGGTCCAGCGCGACGATCTGCGCCTCATAGGCCAGCCGACGGTCTTCGTCGTTCAGGGCAGCGCCGAGCTTGGCGCCGATCAGGCCGCCGAATGCGGCGTTGGTCACCGCCGAGGCCGCCTCGCTGCCGCTGGATAGGCCAATGGCCGACTTCGTGCTGGTGTAAGCGCGCGTAAAGGTTCCGGCGCCGATACCCGGCCCGGTTTCCGATCCGGTGATGTCACAGCCGCCCAGCGCCAGCGTCGCGGCGAGCAGCACAACGGCATGAGCTTTCAGCATGGTCGGTCCCGGTGGCCCGCGGGCGGAACGCCGCAGAGGCAGACGCTCAGAGACGGGATAATTCGGGCGGGAACGGGGCGGGAGATTTGAATTAGATCGCGCGGGCGACGGAGGGTCGCGGCGACGGGCCCGGGATTGGATTTCCCGCACGCCGTGCGGCCATCTGCCAGGCTTCGATGGCATCCCGCAACTCGGCCACGGCCTCTTCCTGGCTATCGCCAAAGGCCGAGCACCCCGGCAGATCGGGAGCGATGGCGATGAAGCCCTCGTCTTCCTCACTGTAGAAAACATGGGCCGGATATCGTTGAGTCTCAGTCACGGGTCGCTCTCTGGTTCGCTATCAACCTCACACCCCCGGCAGCACCAGCTCCGCCCGCAGTCCGCCGATCGGCGCCGTCCCCAGCGTCAGGCTGCCTCCGTACAGCGCGGCGAGGTCGACCACGATCGACAGCCCGAGCCCGGAGCCCGGCTTGGTCTCGTCGAGCCGCTGGCCGCGGCGTGACACGGTGGTGCGTTCCGCCACCGACAGGCCGCGGCCGTCGTCATCGACGATGATGCGCAGTTTTGGCGCGGGGTCCGTGGCGCCCTGGCGCTCCACCAGCACCTCGATGAAGACGCGGGAATCCGCCCACTTGCAGGCGTTGTCCACGAGGTTGCCGGCCATCTCCTCGAGGTCCTGCTTTTCGCCGCGGAATTTTGCCGAAGCGTCCGCCTCGACGTCGATGGCGATGTCGCGGTCGCGGTGGATCTTCTCCATGGTCCGGCACAGTGCCTCGATCGCCGGGGCCACGTCGGTGACGGTGCCGACGATGGTCAGGCGCGCGGCGATCCGGGCGCGCTCCAGGTGATGCGCCACCTGGTCGCGCATCACGTCGGCCTGCTCCAGCACCTTCGCGGCGAACGGATCGGCGCCCCTGCCCGCGGCCTCGTTGACGATCACCGACAGCGGCGTCTTGATGGCGTGGGCGAGATTGCCGACATGGGTGCGGGCGCGCTCGACGATGGCGCGGTTGGCATCGATCAGCGCGTTGGTCTCGCGCGCCAGCGGCGCGATCTCCACCGGGAATTCGCCCTCGAGCCGTTCGGCGCGGCCGGAGCGGATGTCGGCGATGGCGTCGGAAATGCGTTTCAGGGGGGCGAGGCCGAAGCGGACCTGGAAGATCGTGGTCAGCACCAGGATCACCGACAGCGCGGCAAAGGTGCTGCCGAGGTACCAGTCGAAGGTTCGCGTTTCCTCGAAAATCTCGGTGGCGTCGCCGGCGACGCTGACGCGAAACTTGCCGTCGGCGCCGAGATCGACCGGGCGCTCCACCATGCGCAGACGCTGGTCTTCCGGCCCGTCCACATAGCCTTGCCGGATGCCGGACAATGTCAGCTCGACGCCCTGGTCCTCGAGCTTCGGCAGCTTCTTGTCCCACAGCGAGCGCGACGCCTTCTTCTCCGCCTTGGTGCCATCCACCGGGGCGATTTCCCAGTACCAGCCGGACAGCGGCAGTTCGAAGAGGGGCTCACCGAGCGACTGCATCTCGTGGTCGGGGGCGTCGGGCGTATCCGGAGTCGCCACCTCGGCAACCAAAGTGCGCAGATACAGATTGAGCCGTCGGTCGAAGGCGCGCTCGGTGGCCGAGCGGTACACCGACGACAGGATGATCCCGGTGATCACCAGAATCACCACCACCCACCCCGTCGCCGACAGGAACAGCCGCGTCGCCAGCGAGCTGCCGCGCATTAAAAAGCCGTCCGGCGCACGTGTGTCAGCTGCGATGCGGCACAGCCTTTCAGTCGTCGTCCCCGCCTAGCACGCCGAAGGCGTGCGCGGAGCGGGGACCCATAGCCTCTGTCCCCTCGGGTGGAGCAAAGGCCTCTGCCGACTTGCCGCCACGAAAAGATGGCGGCTATGGGTCCCCGCTTTCGCGGGGACGACTCGTGGAGGGGCATTGCGCGCATCGCGCTACGCGCCCGTCGGCGGCGTCAGCAGGTAGCCGAGGCCGCGCACCGTCTGGATGATATCGACGTCGAGCTTCTTGCGGATGCGGCCGACGAACACCTCGATGGTGTTGCTGTCGCGGTCGAAATCCTGGTCGTAGAGATGCTCCACCAGTTCGCTGCGCGACACCACCCGCCCGGAATGATGCATCAGATAATCCAGCAGCCGGTATTCGTGGCTGGTCAGCTTCACCGGATTGCCGCTGACGCTGACGCGGCTAGTTCGTGTGTCGAGCGTCACCGGCCCACAGGTCAGTTCGCTGGTGGCATGGCCGGCGGCCCGTCGCAACAGCGCGCGAATTCGGGCGAGCACCTCTTCGAGGTGAAACGGCTTGGCCACGTAATCGTCGGCGCCGGCATCGAAGCCCTGCACCTTGTCGCTCCAGCGATCGCGCGCGGTGAGGATCAGCACCGGCATCGCGCGGCCGGAGCGGCGCCAGGCTTCCAGTACCGAAATGCCATCCATCTTTGGCAGCCCGATATCGAGCACCACCGCGTCATACGGCTCGCTGTCGCCGAGGAAGTGTCCCTCCTCGCCGTCGAACGCGCGATCCACCACATAGCCGGCGCCGCCAAGCGCGGCGACCAATTGGCGATTTAGATCGGGATCATCTTCGACGACAAGCAAGCGCACGGTTTAGCTCCTTGCGGGCTTCTTGCCAGATTGGACGGTGCGCGTGAATGGCGGATGAATGGCGATTGACCCGCCGCATTACATTTTGCTCAGGTGATCGGCAGGCGACCCTGCGGGCTCATTTGCGCTTCAGCACCGCCTTGGCGACTTTCTCGATGAGGCCCGGTGCGTCCTCGCCCATCGCGGCGCAAACCTTTTCGCGGGTGCGGCCGGAGACATAGACGCCGAGCACGCCGAAGCGAAAGGCCCAATAGCTGACGAACAGCGTGGTGGCGCCGATCATCGCATTCAGCGTCTGCAGGTCGGAAGTCCAGAACTCGTGCAGCAACACGACCCACAGCCCGGCGCATTCGAACGTCAGCTCGAACGCGTAGAGCGGTCGCCACCATTTCTGGATCGGATCCTCGCTGGCGATCTCGGCGCGGATCGTCGCCTGGGTCTCGCGGATCGCGGTCTGCGTCGCTTCGGCTTCGGCGCGCACCATCTCGGCCCAGCGCGCATCCGCCGCAGCCAGCGCCTCGGCATTCGCGGCGGGCAGTGCTTCCTGCACAGCCGCGGGAGTGGCCGCCGGCGCACCGACCGCACTGGCGAGGATCTGTCCGGCGGCCGCGCCGAACGGCCCGCCCAGCGCGGTGCCGATCAGCGGCGCGCCAAGCGAGATCACCTGACGCATCAAGATGCTCCAGTCCATCAGCCTTCTCCCTTTTGCACGCCGCGCCACCAGTTCGCCGCAGCGGCGACCAGGCGGCTCCATCCCGACATGGCGACTGCCGGGCTCGCTGCTGTGACCATCGCCAGCGCGGCCGCCTCCACTCCCGCGACGCGCCGTGACCAGCCACGCCCGAACACCGGCCAGGTCTTCAGCGCCTTCAGAAACGCCAGCCGCTCGGCGCACAGCGCGCGGACCAGTTTCGTGGCGTCGGCACGGCGAGCCGCCGCGATCACCGTGGCATCGACGCTCGCCGGGCTGTCGGGCAGTCCGAGCCTGCGACGCAGCACCCTGCCGGCGCGAGCGACGCCGGAATTCACGCCATAATCGAACACCGCGTAATCGACTCCGGCGGGCAGCTCGTCGCAGCGCAGCGCCGCCCAATAGCGCTTGCGATAGATCTCGCGCGCAACGCTGAGCGGCAGCGCCCTGACGTCTGCGGCCGACGCATCGGCTTTCCAGTAGCGCCGTGCGTCCGCCAGGGTGATGCCGAAATTGGTTGGCCCGCCCGGATCGCTCGGATGATCGGTGTAGCCTCCTTCGTCGCGCAGCAGGCGCGACAACGCCGCCTCGAATGAGGATTGCGCCATATCGGACTCTCCAAGGGGGGCCGGCTATGCCGGATCGAATTCGATTCAAATTGCGCGGCCGCGCGCAGCGGCGCTTTAAGCCGGCGCGCGTAAGGCGGAGCGATGAGCGTCGAGCGATCGCGTGCCGTGCGGCCCGGACTTCGCGTTTACGCGCGGCAGGATTCCGATCAGCGGCCGCGCGCTCCGCTGTGCGCGCCGGCGTCCGCAGCCAAGACGGAGCCGGACGACGAGCACAGCCGCCGCGTCGCGGCGGACGCTCACCTGCTCGACGTCACGGTGTGAGGCCCACCCGCGATCAGGCGAACACGCCGCCGCTCGCCGTGCTGCCTGCGCTGCTGCCCGGCAGATAGCTGGCGCCGCCGCCGTTGGAGAAGATCACGCCGTTATGCAGCGCAGCGTAGCGTGAGCCTGTCACCGCCGCAGCATTGACGAAGCTCATGCCGAAGCAGTCGACCACGCCGCCGCGGCCGGCCAGAATGTTGGCGCCGCTGAATGCCGGCGCGCCGCTGTAGCTCACCGTCATTCCGGCCAGGGAGACATAGCCGTTGGCTGCGATGTGATATTGCGCGCCGTCCGACACCGCATAGCCGCCCAGCGCGACGACGTTGCTCGAGGGCCCTGCGAAAATGTGGTAGCCGGCGACAGCGCCGAACTCGATGTTCTGAAAACGGATTGTGCCGCCGCCGGTCGCCGACAGCGCATTGCCGGCGCTGGTTGTGATCTTCACGTCCTGAACACGCCAGACGCCGCCGCCGGCATTGCTGACCGCGGAACTCGCGGTGCTGATGGCGACGTTGGCGGGGGTCGCGGCGTTGCCTTTGATGATCGGCGGCAGCGCGCCGAGATACGGCTTCAGCGTGATCGTGCCCCCATAGGCTCCGTCGGCGAGCTGGATGGTGGCCTGGAAAATCGACAGGTCCAGTGCGCAGATCGTCTCGACCGCTTTCTGGATGGTGAGAAAGGCGCTGCCGGCTGAATTGGCGGCGCCGGAATTGGCGTCGCTGCCGTCACTGCGAACGTAATAGGTGCGATCCGCCGCCAGCATCTCGCGCGGACCGCCGCTTGCCGGAAAGCTCACCTTGCCGCTGGCGCGCGCTATCCGCAGCGCGTCGAGCCAGGTGACTCCATCCGGGC
>NZ_JAQGJD010000266.1 GCF_028290785.1 Tardiphaga sp.
CAGAACCGCAGCCTGTGGAACGGCCAGATGATCGCCGAGGGCCTGGCGCTGATCGACAAGGCGATGCGGCACCGCCGCACCGGGGCGTACCAGATCCAGGCCGCGATCGCCGCGCTGCATGCCCGCGCCGCCAGGCCGGAAGATACCGACTGGGCGCAGATCGAGCTGCTGTACGGCTCGCTGGAAATCCTGCAGCCGTCGCCGGTGGTGACGCTCAATCGCTCCGTCGCGGTGTCGAAAGTTCGTGGCCCGGAAGCCGCATTGGACATGATTGCGCCGCTGGCATCGAAACTGTCGAATTACTTTCATTTCTTCGGCGTGCAGGGCGCCTATCTGATGCAGCTCGGCCGCAACGACGACGCCCGCATCAGCTTCAACCGCGCCATCGCGCTGGCCAATACCTCGGCCGAAGCCGCGCATATCCGCATGCATCTCGATCGGTTGATGGAGGAGAGCGAGACGATGACGAAAGCAGTGAAGACGTGACGCGTCCTCGCTTTCTTCCTTCTCCCTTTGTGGGAGAAGGTGGCACGGCCGAAGGCCGTGACGGATGAGGGGTAGTTGCAGAGCGCAACATCACCCCTCACCCGACCGCGCTTCGCGGGGCCACCCTCTCCCACAAGGGGAGAGGGAAGAAAGAAGCGCTTTGGACGAGCCACGTCATATGGAAGTCACCGGCGATGCGACAATGCGCTGCTGGATATCGTGAACGTCAACCGAAGGAGAGGAACCACCATGCAGATCAATCCCTACGTCCACTACAACGGCAATTGCGAAGAGGCGCTCAATTTCTACGTCAAGGCGATCGGCGCCAAGATCGACGTCCTTATGCATGTCGAAGGCTCGCCGGCCGCGGCGCACATGCCGCCGGAGATGGCCAAGAAGGTGCTGCATTCGCAATTCAGTATCGATGGCGAGGTGGTGATGGCCTCCGACGCGGCGCCCGAATATTTCCGGCAGCCGCAGGGCTTTTCGATCAGCCTGAACATGGAAGACCCCGCCGAGGGCGAGAAGATCTTTCACGCCCTGGCCGACGGCGGCACGGTTCTGATGCCGTTCGGCGCCACGTTCTGGTCAAAAGGCTTTGGCATGTGTGTCGACAAATTCGGCATTCCCTGGATGGTGAATTGCGCGATGGAGCCGTAGTTCTTCACCTCTCCCCGCACAGAGCGGGGAGAGGTTAAGGCGCGAAAAAACATCGAACACAAAGAAACTCGAATGACCCCCTTTACCCGCAACGCCATCGTGCTGGGCCTGTTGTCCGCCGTCGGCCCGTTCGCCATCGACATGTACCTGCCGGCGCTGCCGGCGATCACGGCCGACCTGCGCACCTCGACCTCGGCGACGCAGATGACGCTGACGATGTTCTTCATCGCCTTCGGCCTGTGCCAGATCGCCTATGGCCCTTTGTCCGACGTCTACGGCCGCAAGGCGCCGCTCTATGCCGGGCTGGCGCTGTTCATTCTCGGCTCGATCGGCTGCACGCTGGCGCCCAGCGTCGCCTGGCTGATCGCGTTCCGCTGCCTGCAGGGCGCGGGCGCCGCCGCGATGGCGGTGATCCCGCGCGCCATCATCCGCGACCTGCACACCGGCGTCGAGGCGACCAAATTGATGGCGCTGGTGATGCTGGTGTTCTCGGTGTCGCCGATCCTGGCGCCACTCACCGGCAGCGCGCTGATCGTGCCGTTCGGCTGGCGCGCGGTGTTCGTCGCGGTCACCGTCGCCGCCGTGATCGGCCTCGCGCTGGTGGCGGCGCTGCTGCCGGAGACAAGGCCGGCCCACGAGCGCATCTCGGGCAGCGTCCGCAACGTGCTCGGCAGCTTTGCCGAATTGCTGCGCGATGGGCATTTCCTCGGCCTCACCTTCATCGGCGGGCTGGGCATGGCGAGCTTCTTCGCGTTCCTGGCAACGTCGTCCTTCGTCTATATCGGGCACTACGGCCTGTCGCCGACGCAATACAGCCTGGCGTTCTCGGTCAACGCCATCGGATTCATAGGCGCCTCGCAATTCGCCGGCCACCTCGGCGGCCGGTTCGGCATGGCGCGGGTGGTGATGGCGGCGGTGTCGGCCTATGCGGCGTTCGCGGTGCTGCTGCTGGCGCTGACGCTGATGGGCTTCGACAGCCTGCGCGTATTGATTCCGCTGCTGTTCGTGTCGTTCGCGTTTCTAGGCCTGGTGATTCCATCGACCATGGTGCTGGCGCTGGAGAACCACGGCCCGATCGCCGGCATCGCGGCGGCGCTCGGCGGCACGCTGCAGATGGTCACCGGCGGCGCCATGATCGCGGTCGCCGGCCTGTTCTTCGACGGCACCTCGCTGCCGATGGTCGCGACCATCGCAGTGACGGCTGTCGGCGCGCTGCTGGTCAGCCTGGCGACGCTGCGCAAGCGCGAACCGGCGGCGGCGATGGCGGAGTAGGTGAAGCCGTCATTGCGAGGAGCCCTTGCGGCGAAGCAATCCAGTCTTCGCTTGTGGCTTTCTGGATTGCCGCGTCGCTTCGCTCCTCGCAATGACGCGGAGAGGCCCTTAACTTACCCGTTACTTCCTTCGCGCCTTAACGTCGGCAGGCCGATGCCGGTGGCCTCGAAACCGCCGTCCACCGCCAGCATCTGGCCGGTGATGTAGCTGGCGCGCGGGCTGCACAGGAAGAACACGGCGTCGGCCAACTCGTCCTCGCCGCCATAGCGATTCAGCGGGATGGTGTCGTGATAGTCGGCGCGGATCGCCGGCGTGTGCACCGCCTTGGCCATCGCGGTTTCCACCGGCCCCGGCGCCACCGCATTGACGCGAATGCCGAGCGTCGCCAGCTCCACCGCGAACTGTTTGGTGAGATGCGCCAGCCCGGCCTTGCTGGTGCCGTAGGCGGTGCGCAGCGTGGACGCGCGCAATGCCGAGATCGAAGTGATGTTGACGATGGCGCCGCCGCCATGTTCGCGCATCAAGGGCGCGGCCGCCTGCGTGCACAGGAACGGCCCGGTGAGGTTGACGTCCATCACGCGCTGCCATTCGGCCTGCGTGGTGTCCAGCAGCGGCTTGAACACCGCGATGCCGGCATTGTTGACCAGCGCATCGAGTCGCCCGAACCCGGCCTGCACCGCCGCGAAGGCCTTGCCGACCGCCCCGGCATCGGCGACGTCGGCATGGATGGCCAGCGTATTTTCAGGATCGTTCAGCGCCGCGACGCTGGCCTGCAAAAGCTCGTTCTCGATGTCGAGCAGCGCGACGCGATAGCCCTCGCCGAGAAAGCGTTTGGCAACCGCAAGCCCGATGCCGCGCGCGGCGCCGGTAACCAATGCGACCTTGCGCGGTGATGGTGTGGTCATGTCCTGCCCCAAGTTTCTTGTCTGGATTGACGATTCTTGGGGGCGTTATAGCGCACGGTATTGGC
>NZ_JAQGJD010000269.1 GCF_028290785.1 Tardiphaga sp.
CCGCCGCTGCGCGCCACCGCGCTGTTGAAGCCCGACGCCGATCCCACATGCTGCGCATCGACCGACATCAGCACGGCGGTGGTCAGCGGCGCCACCGCGCCGGCCATGCCGAGGGCGATCACCACCATGGCGGGCAGCACGTCGGTCCAGTAGTTGGCGCCGGAGCCGATCCGCAGCGCCAGCAGGAAGCCCGCGGCGACCACGATCGGCCCGAGCACCAGCAGTCGCCGTGGCCCGGTTTTGGCCGCGAACGCGCCGGCCAGCGGCGATGCCAGCGAAATCACCAGCGGCAGCGGCAACAGCGCCGCGCCGGCCTGGGTGGCGGTATAGCCGCCGGCCTCGATCAGAACGTACGGCACCAGCACGAACAGCCCGCCGAGCGCGCCGTACAGCAGGAAGGTGAGCAGCGTCAGCCCGACGAAGCCCGCCGATCCGAACAGCGCCAGCGGCATCATCGCGCGCTCCCCGAGGCGTTTCTCGGCCAGCACGAACAGCACGAGCAGCACCGCGCCCACCACCAGTGCGCCCAGGATGGATGGCGACCAGCCGCGTCCGGAGCCTTCGGTCAGCGCCCAGGTGGTCAGGCCCAATCCGGCCGTGGCGAGCACGGCGCCGAGACCATCGAGGGCATCGCCGCCGCCGTTGCGGTCGCGGGGGACATAAAGCCAGGCCAGCGCCATGGCCCCCAGCGCCAGCGGCACATTAATAAGAAAGACGTAGCGCCAACTGCCGATGTCGATCAGCCAGCCGCCCAGCACCGGGCCGATGGCGCCACCGGCGGCGCCTGACGCGGCCCAAATGCCGATGGCGCGGCCTTTGGCGGCGCCGGAAAAGGTCTGGCCGAGAATGGCCAGGCTGTTCGGCATCAGCATTGCGGCGGCGATGCCCTGGAGGAAGCGGGCCACCAGCAGCCAGCGCAGGCTGGGCGCCGCCGCGCAGGCCAGCGACGCCAGGGCGAACAGGCCGACACCCGCGATCAGCATCCGCCTGCGCCCGAAACGGTCGCCGGCCGCACCGCCGAGCAGCAGCAGCGCACTCAGCGGCAACAGATAGGCGTTGACCACCCACTGCAGATCGGCGGCTTCGGCATGGAAATTGGCGGATATTGCGGGCAGCCCGACATTGACCACCGAGCCGTCGATGAAGGCCATGCTCGAAGCCAGAATCGTCGTGACAATGACCATGCCGGGACGATCGGCCGGCTCGGCGGGTTCAGCGGCGCGCGCGGCTGCGGCGTCGGTCGGGGCGTGCAGGGCATTGCTCATGGTGGGCTTGTAGGGGAACGCAGCCGCAGCGACAAATCGCGTCGTCAGTCCAATTCCGTTTTGGCCCCGATTGTGCAAGCATCCGGATCGGTCGTGCCGGCGCGCTCATCCAAAAGTGGTGGGCGGACGCCGTTGGGGATCGAACAGTTGAGGAGAAGGTTTATGAAACACATTCGTCTATTGGGCACCGTGATCGCCGTCGCGATCTGCGCGGGCCAGGTGCAAGCGCAGGAACTGACCGGCACGCTGAAGAAGATCAAGGACACCGGCGCCATCACCATCGGTTTCCGCGATTCGTCGGTGCCGTTTTCCTATCTCGACGACAATCAGAAGCCGATCGGCTTCGCGATGGACATCTGCTACAAGATCGTCGATGCCGTGAAGGCGGACCTCAAGCTCGACAAACTCGAAGTCAAGCTCAATCCGGTCACCTCGGCGACCCGTATCCCGCTGATCGCCAACGGTACCGTCGATCTGGAATGCGGTTCGACCACCAACAATGCCGATCGCCAGAAGCAGGTCGCTTTCACCAACACCCACTTCCTGACGGCAAGCCGTTTTGTCTCGAAGAAGGCCAGCAAGCTTAATTCGATCGACGATCTGAAGGGCAAGTCGGTAGTCTCCACCTCCGGCACCACCAACATCAAGCAGCTCACCGAAGCCAACGCCGCGCGTAACCTCGGCATCAACGTGATTGCCGCGAAGGACCATGCGGAAGCGTTTCTGATGGTGGAGACCGATCGCGCCGTCGCTTTCGTGATGGACGACATCCTGCTCGCCAGCCTCGCCGCCGGCTCCAAGGATCCGACCGGTTATGTGATCTCCAAGGATGCGTTCTCCAAGCCGGAGCCGTACGGCATCATGCTGCGCAAGGACGATGCGCCGTTCAAGAAGGTTGTGGATGGCGCCACCGCGGCGCTCTACACCAGCCCGGAAGGCGCCAAGCTGTATGACAAGTGGTTCATGGCCAAGATTCCCCCGAAGGGTCTGAACCTCAACGTGCCGATGGGCGCGGAGCAGAAGAAGTCCTTTGCGAAGCCGTCCGATTCGGCCGATCCCGACGCCTACGCGATGTAACGACCAACTGCCCATGCAATGGCCCAGCCATTGCATGGGCTTCTAACTAGAGCGCTCGCGGCGGGGGGATACGTGAATTACAACTGGAACTGGGGAATCTTCTGGGAGCAGACGCCTGAAGCAACCGGCACTTATTTCAGCACGCTGATGAGCGGGCTGGGGGTGACGATCATGCTCGCGCTATGCGCCTGGACCATCGCCTTCGTCATCGGCTCGTTCATCGGTATCATCCGCACGCTACCGTCGAAGTGGCCGGTGCGGCTCGGCAATGCCTATATCGAGATGTTCCGCAACATTCCGCTGCTGGTGCAGCTCTTCATCTGGTTCTTCGTGGTCCCCGAACTGCTGCCGCAGGAGCTCGGGGCCTGGGTCAAGCAGTTGCGCAACGGGCCGTTCTATACGGCCATGATCGGCCTCGGTCTCTATATGTCGTCGCGCGTGGCCACCCAGGTCAGCGCCGGCATTAATTCGCTCCCCAAGGGGCAGCGCATGGCCGGCACCGCGATCGGCCTCACCACCGTGCAGACCTATCGCTACATCCTGCTGCCGCTGGCCTACCGCGTCATCTTTCCGCCGTTGACCTCCGAATTTCTCAACACCATCAAGAACACCGCGGTGGCGCTGACGATCGGCGTGCTGGAATTGACTGCACGGGCGCGTTCGATGCAGGAATTCTCGTTCCAGGTGTTCGAGGCCTTCACGGCTGCGACCGTCATCTATCTGGCGCTTAGCGCGGTGGTGACGATCGGAATGCGCTATGCCGAGCAGCGTCTGGTGATCCCCGGCTTCAACGGGGGGAAGGCGTAATGTTCAGCGATTTCGATTTTAACGTCATCTGGCGCAGCCTGCCCTACCTGTTCGAGCAGGGCATGACGTTTACCCTGACGCTGACGGTGATCGCCACCATCGGCGGCCTGATCCTCGGCACGTTCGTCGCGCTGATGCGGCTGTCGTCGAACGTGGCGCTGTCGACGTTTGCGGCGAGCTACGTCAACTTGATGCGCTCGCTGCCGCTGGTGCTGGTGATCTTCCTGTTCTACTTCCTGATGCCCTATATCGGGCAGTGGATCATGCGGGCCGACCAGCCGGTGCAGGTTGGCGCCTATTCCTCGACCATCATCACCTTCACACTGTTCGAGGCGGCGTATTTCTCCGAGATCATGCGTGCCGGCATTCAGTCGATACCGCGCGGGCAGGTGATGGCCGGCTATGCCATCGGCCTGAACTACCGCGAGGTGATGCGCCACGTGGTGCTGCCGCAGGCGTTCCGCAACATGCTGCCGGTGATATTCACCCAGACCATCGTGCTGTTTCAGGACACCTCGCTGGTCTACGTGCTGTCGATCACCGACTTCCTGGGCGCGGCCTCGAAGGTTGCACAGCGCGACGGGCGGCTCACCGAAATGTATCTCTTCGCGGCGGTGGTCTATTTCACGATCTGCTTCACCGCCTCGTTCTTCGTGAAGCGCCTGCAAAAACGCATCAGCATTATCCGCTAGTCGCTTTCAACCTTGTCCGTGTCTCCAACTTCGGTCGCCCCCATGCCCATGATCACCATCGATAACGTCAGCAAGTGGTACAACCCCACGTTCCAGGTGCTGAAGAACTGCACGACGTCCGTCGACAAGGGCGAAGTGGTCGTGGTCTGCGGCCCGTCGGGGTCTGGCAAATCGACCCTCATCAAGACCGTGAACGCGCTGGAGCCGGTGCAGGAAGGCACCATCACGGTGGACGGGCTTTCCGTCACGACGATGAAGAAGGATCTGCCGAAACTTCGCTCGCGGGTCGGCATGGTGTTTCAACACTTCGAATTGTTTCCGCACCTGCGCATCGTCGAGAACCTCTGCCTCGGTCAGACCAAGGTGCTCGGCCGCTCGGAGGACTCGGCCAGGGCCAAGGCGATGAAGATGCTGGAGCGCGTCGGCCTGACGGCACATGCGGAAAAATATCCCGGGCAGCTATCCGGCGGGCAGCAGCAGCGTGTCGCGATCGCGCGGGCGCTGGTGATGGACCCGATCTGCATGCTGTTCGACGAGCCGACTTCAGCGCTCGATCCCGAGATGATCAACGAAGTGCTCGACGTGATGGTCGAACTGGCCAAGGAGGGCATGACCATGATGGTGGTGACCCACGAAATGGGTTTTGCGAAGAAGGTCGCCAACCGCGTGATCTTCATGGATGCGGGTGAAATCGTCGAAGACGCACAGAAAGACGACTTCTTCGGCAGCCCGCGTAGCGAGCGCGCCCAGCAATTCCTGTCGAAAATCCTGGCGCACTAGAGACGGGATGCGGTCTCTCGGCAGATTTTACCACTAATGATTGCAGGCATTTAACAGATTCCGCAGTGCGGCATGTTAACGATTGCGTCAGAGTCCACTGGTATCTTTTAACCTGTGAGGACGGACGCTGCCGTGCCGCTGATTGAACTCCACCGGTGCGACCCGGCGTTCGTCCTCACGAACCTGTTCAATCGGCTTGTCCCACCCGTGGCGACCCACCTCCTCAAGCCGGAATTCTGATCGTCCCGATCATGATTCCGGCGCCGGTGCCCCTTGTCGCGGGGCCCGGCACAGCATTCGGCCTGACCTTCGTGTCCATTCCGGAAAGTAAATCTAGATGATCAAGTTCAACCGCGTCGGCAACAAGCTCGGCCTCGCCGGGTTGGTCGGCATTCTGCTGTCTATCGGCGTCGTTGCCAACGACATGCGGACGGAGGCCTCCATCACCGAGGCCAACCGCCACGCCAACGTGCAACAGGCGATCGCCGATCACGCACGGATGATCGAGGCTGAACTCGGCAATATGAGGCTGGCCAATCGCGCCGTGCGAATGGCGATCACGACCAACGAAATCGAGAAGGGCAATGCCGACGTGCAGGCTGCCAAGGCCGCCCAGGACAAGAGCCTGGATGCGGCGCTGGCGCTGGCGACGAAGCCGGAGACAAAGGTGCGGCTCGAGAAAATCAAGACGCTGGTGGGCGACTACGCCGCCGGCTCTACCGACATCATCGCCCTGCAAAAGAAAATGCTCGACATCTACCGGACCCGGAATGTCGCTTCGCTCGACTGGGACCGCCATCTGGAGCAGTTGCGAGGGACCACCGCCGTGACTGAATCGGCGACCTGGCCTGACCTGAACGCGCAATTGCAGAATGCCGACATTGCCATCAACGCGGTGCGCGCCGCGGCGTGGCGTTATGCCACCATGAACGAGGCACCGCAAAAGCTGCTGATCACCAAGCACAGCACCGCTCTGACCAATGCGCTGGCGCGTGCCAGCGTCATGGATGAAACCCCGCTCGTCGAAGCCGGCCTCGTCCAGCTCGGCAACGATGTGAAGAAATTCATCTCCGGCACCAGCGAGGCCATCAACAACAACGACCAGAAGAACGAAATCTCTCGGGCCAAGATGGCGCCTTCGGCGACGCAGGCATCCGAGCAGGTTGCGGCGGCGGTGGCTGCGGCGCAGGCCAATGTCGCGGCGGCGCGGGCGGAGGCGGCGGAAAAACTGGCCGGATCGGCCCGTATCAATTTAGCGCTCGGCATGGCCGTCGTATTGGTGCTGGTTAGCACCATGATGTTCTCCTTCTTTGGTGTGGCCCGCCCGATGACGCGGCTCAACGGCGCGATGGCGACGATGGCCGCAGGTCATCTCGACGTCGTGATCCCCGGTGCCAGCCGCGGCGACGAAATCGGCGACATCGCCAAGACAGTGACGGTGATCCGCGAAAACGCCGAGCAGAAGGCGCGCGACGAAGCCGAAGCCCGGATCGATCTGGACAAGGTGACGGTGGCCACCCGCAAGCGCGAGATGGTCAAGCTTGCCGACGATTTTGAAGATGCGGTCGGCATCATCGTCGAGACGGTGTCCTCGGCATCGACCCAGCTCGAAGCTTCGGCCGGCACGCTGACCGCGACGGCGGAGCGCGCGCAGCACCTGACCACGGCAGTGGCCGCAGCATCCGAGGAAGCCTCCACCAACGTGCGCTCGGTGGCCTCTGCCACCGAAGAAATGGCGTCCTCGGTGAACGAGATCAGTCGCCAGGTGCAGGAATCCGCCGATATCGCCAACGCCGCGGTGGCACAGGCGCGCAAGACCAACGACCGCGTCGCGGAACTGGCAAAGGCCGCGGCTCGCATCGGCGATGTCGTCGAGCTGATCAATACCATCGCTGGGCAGACCAACCTCTTGGCGCTGAACGCCACCATCGAAGCGGCGCGCGCCGGCGACGCCGGCCGCGGCTTCGCCGTGGTCGCTTCCGAAGTGAAAGCGCTGGCCGAGCAGACGGCAAAAGCGACGGGCGATATCAGCCAGCAGATCCAGGGTATCCAGGCGGCAACGCAGGAATCCGTCGGCGCCATCAAGGAGATCGGCGACACCATCGGCCGGATGTCGGAGATCGCTTCGACGATCGCGTCCGCCGTGGAAGAGCAGGGCGCCGCGACGCAGGAAATCTCCCGCAACGTGCAGCAGGCAGCGCAGGGCACCATGCAGGTCTCGTCGAACATCACCGATGTGCAGCGTGGCGCCGGCGAAACCGGATCGGCCTCGTCGCAAGTGCTGGCGGCTGCGCAGTCGCTGTCCGGCGAAAGCAGCCGACTCAAGCTCGAGGTCGGCCGGTTCCTGGACTCGGTGCGCGCAGCATAAGTGGATTTGTAACCTGCCGCTCGGCATCGCGACGAAGCATTGGTGTGTGGAAATTCGTCGTTCGACTGCTTTGCGTTACTCGGAATGGGTGCAACGTAGAACTACACGCAACGCCGGATAGGCCTTCGTTTCAAGCGTCGGCGTTGCGCGAGTTAACCTGAAATTTCTACAACCTTGCGATGGTCTGGGTAATCAACACGCCCTGCACCGTCGGGGCAATCCCCAAAGGATACTACCGATGTCGCTGCTCTCTCTCCGAATCCGCGGTCGGCTCTATGCGGGCTTTGGCGCCCTCGTGCTGTTCGGCGTGGTATCCATGGGGTTTGGCGTGTGGCAGTTGACGGAGGTTCGCGATCAAGTCAGATCCATGAACGTCCAGTCCGGCAATACGATCCGTTCGGTGGAAATTTCCGCGGAGCTGCACTCCGCGCGCCGCGCCTTGCTGCGCTACACTTTTGACCAGGATGAAGCTTCTTTCGTCGAGTCAGACAAGCTGCTGTCCAATATCGGCGAATTGCTCGAATCGGCGATCAAGACGGTACGCCTGGAAGAGCGTCGCGCGGCGTACCGCGAGATCGCCAAGGATGTAACCCAGTTGAAGACCCAGCGCGGGGCGCTTGGCGACGTCGTCAAGCAGATGGTCGCGGGCCGCACTGCATTGCTGGCAGAAGGCGAGAAACTATCGAGCGGGCTGAAGAAGCTGGTCATCGCCACCCGCAGCACGCCGTTCGCAGCCGGATCAACGACGCTACAGTCGGAGACGCTGCTGGTGCAGTTGGCGAACTGGCGCTTCTTTGCCGGCCGGGACCAGGAGAACGTCGCGCTGTTCAAGAGCAGTGTGAAGAATGCCCAGCAGCAGATCGCCGACATGGAGAAGTTCGACATGCCGCCGACCTTGCAGACGCTGTTCGATGCCATCAAGGCAAACCTGGTCAGCTATGCATCGGTGTTCGAAAAAGCTTCGGCGAGCCTCCTGCAGATGGACGATCTGTACTACAAGACAATCACGCCGACGATTGCGTCGGCGATCGACAAGACCGAGACGGTCAAGGTTTCGACCCAAAAGGCATTTGCGTCCGCCACCACCGCGAATGACGAACGGATCGCCGGCACCATCACCACGCAGGAGATCGTCGCGGGCGGCGTCACCCTTGTCGGTCTGCTGATCGCCTTTCTGATCGCGCGGGGCATCATCGTCCCGCTGTCCGGCCTGACCGCGGGCATGAAGAAACTGGCCGAAGGCAATTTCGACGTCGTGCTACCCGGCCTGGCGCGCAAGGACGAAGTCGGCGACATGGCGCGGGCGGTCGAGACCTTCAAGGTCAAGGCGGAGGAGAAGGCGCGCACCGAAGCCGAAGCCCGGGTCACGCAGGACCAGGCGGCGGCCGGCCAGCGCAAGCGGGAGATGGTCAAGCTGGCGGACGATTTCGAACAAGCCGTTGGCAATATCGTCGATACCGTCTCGTCGGCCTCGACGCAGCTGGAAGCCTCCGCGGGCACGCTGACCTCGACCGCCGAGCGCTCGCAGCAGCTCACCACAATGGTGGCGGCAGCGTCCGAAGAAGCCTCGACCAACGTGCAATCGGTGGCGTCGTCTACCGAGGAGATGGCGTCGTCGATCAACGAGATCAGCCGCCAGGTGCAGGAGTCCGCGCGCATCGCCAACGAGGCGGTGTCGCAGGCGCAAAAGACTAACGACCGCGTCGGTGAGTTGTCGAAGGCGGCGAGCCGGATCGGCGCCGTGGTCGAGTTGATCAACACCATCGCCGGGCAGACGAACCTGCTGGCGCTGAACGCGACTATCGAAGCCGCTCGCGCCGGCGACGCCGGCCGCGGCTTCGCGGTGGTCGCTTCCGAGGTGAAGGCGCTGGCCGAGCAGACCGCAAAGGCCACCGGCGAGATCGGTCAGCAGATCGCCAGCATCCAGAGCGCCACCGATGAATCGGTGCTGGCCATCCGGGAGATAGGCAGCACCATCGGCAAGATGTCGGAAATCGCCTCGACCATTGCGTCGGCTGTGGAAGAGCAGGGTGCGGCGACTCAGGAAATCTCCCGCAACGTGCAGCAGGCCGCGCAAGGCACCACGCAGGTGACGTCCAACATCATCGACGTCCAGCGCGGCGCCAGCGAGACAGGCTCGGCTTCGTCGCAGGTGCTGTCGGCCGCCCAGTCGCTGTCGTCCGACAGCAACCGGCTAAAGGTCGAAGTCAGCAAGTTCCTGAACTCCGTGCGGGCGGCATAGGGACGTCGGTCGCAGGCCGGCGAGAGGAGACGGTTTAAAGACCGTCGTCGCGCGGAACGGCGCCGGTCTTTAAATGTCTAGTCTCCCGCCGCAAGCACCCTGGTACCGGCCATTTTAGCCGGACCTTGGCGATTGCGCACAGCTCGCGTTAACCATTGCATCAGATGTGCAGTGGTACGTTTCTGCATGACCACACGACGCCATCGAGCCGCCAATAGCCATTGTCGCCAATTGGTCCCAGGCCTTTCGCGTTCTGCGCGAGACATGTCTTCACCGAAAATATTCAGCCACGCCAAAAACGCCCGGTGTTAAACGCCCGGGCCACGACAGATCATTGCGTCACACCCGTCGCGCCTGTGCGGCCGACGCGGCACGCCTCCACTCCGGCGAACGAACCCTGTCGGCGATGCCTCGCTACCAGCATGCAGGGAGCGCCTTGATCGTTGTTCAGGTCTTGCACATCGGCAGCAGGCTCGCGATCAGCCACGCGGCGCTTCGTCATCAACCAACGTATTGAACGATATTAGAAGAAAGGGATTTTTCGTCATGCTCGCCTGTCTGTCCATCCGCGCCAAGATCACGATCGTGATTTCATTTTTGCTGATTGCGATGACGGGGATGGGTCTGCTGGCCGTCAGCAAGATGCAGACGATCAATGCCAATGCGGCGGACATCAAGGACAACTGGCTGCCCAGCGTCCGCGTGCTGGGAGCGCTGCGCGCCACCACCATCGACTACCGTAATCTGGTCCGCGCGCACATTCTGGCGGAAACCGCGGAGCAGATGGCCGCGACGGAGGCGGGCATCGACAAGATCTCCAAGCGTATTCTCGACCAGCGCGCCCAATATGAAAAGATGATATCGGGAGCGGAGGAACGTGCGACTTATAATGAATGGAGCAAGGATTGGGAAACCTACCTGTCGCGCAGCCAGGAAGTCTTTGCGCTCGACCGGAAAAATCTCGGCAAAGGCGCGCACGAAGCCCATGAGCTGAATCTCAAGACGATCAATCCGCTCGGCGCCAAGGCGGACCAGCTCCTGCTGAAGGATATCGAGATCAATGACAAGGGCGCCGAACTGTCGGGTAAGAACGCGACCGACAGCTACAATACGGCATTCACGCTGATGGCGGTGATCCTCGGCGTATCGGCCGTGGTTGGCATCGGCGTCGGCATCTATCTGGTGAAGGATGTCTCCAGCGGCATCGCGTCGATCGTCAAGCCGATGCAAGCGTTGGGCACCGGCGATCTGACCGCGGTCGTGCCGCATCAGGGCATGAAGACCGAAATCGGCTCGATGGGCGATGCGCTGCAGGTGTTCAAGCAGGCGCTGATCGACAAGAAGGCCGCGGACGATGCCGCCGCGGTCGATGCCGAAGCCAAGATCGAACGTGGTCGCCGCGTCGATGGCATCACGCGCGATTTCGAGGCGATGATCGGCGAGATCGTCGAAACCGTGTCGTCGGCCTCGACCGAACTCGAAGCTTCCGCCAGCACGCTGACCGCGACCGCGGAGCGTTCGCAGGAACTCACCACGGCCGTCGCTGCCGCGTCGGAAGAAGCCTCCACCAATGTGCAGTCGGTCGCCTCCGCGACGGAAGAGATGGCTTCGTCGGTGAACGAGATCAGTCGCCAGGTGCAGGAATCGGCGACGATCGCCGGCCAGGCCGTCGATCAGGCGCGCAAGACCAACGATCGCGTCGGCGAGTTGGCCAAGGCCGCGGCGCGGATCGGCGACGTGGTCGAGTTGATCAACACCATCGCCGGGCAGACCAACCTGCTGGCTTTGAACGCGACCATCGAAGCGGCGCGTGCCGGCGAGGCCGGCCGCGGCTTTGCGGTGGTAGCGTCCGAAGTGAAGGCGCTGGCCGAGCAGACCGCCAAGGCCACTGGCGAGATCAGCATGCAGATTTCCGGCATTCAGGCGGCAACGCAGGAGTCGGTCAACGCCATCAAGGAGATCGGCGACACCATCGGCCGAATGTCGGAAATCTCCTCGACCATCGCTTCGGCAGTGGAAGAGCAGGGTGCCGCGACGCAGGAAATCTCGCGCAACGTGCAGCAGGCGGCGCAGGGTACCATGCAGGTGTCATCCAACATCACCGATGTCCAGCGCGGCGCCAGCGAGACCGGCTCGGCGTCGTCCCAGGTGCTGTCGGCGGCCCAGTCGCTGTCGGGCGAGAGCAACCGGTTGAAGATCGAGGTCGCCCGATTCCTGAATTCCGTGCGCGCGGCTTGATGCCCGATAGATCGGCGGTTTTCAGTTGCTGCATATGCGCCGAACACTTGCGCATGCAAGCTATGCAGCAACGCCGTTTATGCTGCACTGCTTTTTAACTTTATGTCGGCACTCTGACTTACGTGAATACGGATCAGTAACTTGTTCGGTATTCGACCCGTAATCGCTTTTTGTGTCGTGCGTTCAACTCAAAAAAAATTTCAGCAGCGCCATCGCGCACCAACGGTCTAAGACCGAGGGACCTTTCGTCATGCTCGCCAGCCTATCCATTCGCGCCAAGATCACGATCGTTCTTTCATTTTTGCTGCTCGCCATGACCGGATTGGGGGTGCTCTCGGTTCGAAAGATGCAGGCGATCAATGCCAACGCGGTGGACATCCAGACCAGCTGGTTGCCGAGCGTTCGCGTGCTAGGCGAACTGAAGGCGGGCGTCATCAACTACCGCAACGTGATCCGGTCGCATCTGCTGGCGGAGACGCTTGAAGAAAAACTTGCGGTTGAAAAGGTGCTGGAAGGCGTCGTCGAGCGCAATAACAAGGTTCGTGCCGCCTATGAGCCGCTGGTCACCTCGCCCGAGGAGCGTGCGATTTACCAGGAGTGGAGCCTGAACTGGGACGAGTACAAGAAGGCCACGCAGCAGGTGATGGCACTGTCCCGTGCCAGCGTCGGTAAGATTCCGCATGACGCCAGCGAGTTGAACAGCAAGACGGTCAATCCGATCGGCATCAAGTCGGACGCGCTGCTCGACAAGGATATCGAACTCAATAACAAGGGAGCGGCAAGTGCCGGCGCGGATGCGTCCGCCAGCTACGATGCTGCCTTCATGATGGTTGTGGCCATTCTCGTCGTGTCGGCGGTGCTCGGCGCGGGCATCGGCATCTATCTGGTGCGCGACGTCTCCAGCGGCATTGCCTCGATCGTCAAGCCGATGCAGGCGCTCGGCGCCGGCGATTTGTCGGCAATCGTACCGCATCAGGGCATGAAGACCGAGATCGGCACCATGGGCGATGCGCTGCAGGTGTTCAAACAGGCACTGATCGACAAGAAGGCCGCCGATGAAGCGGCAATGGTCGATGCCGAAGCCAAGATCGAACGCGGCCGCCGCGTCGATGGAATCACCCGCGATTTCGAAGCGATGATCGGCGAGATCGTCAACACCGTGTCGTCGGCCTCGACCGAACTCGAAGCCTCCGCCGGCACGCTGACCGCGACCGCCGAGCGTTCTCAGCATCTCACCACAATGGTCGCTGCCGCGTCGGAAGAAGCCTCCACCAATGTGCAGTCAGTGGCCTCCGCTACTGAAGAGATGGCGTCGTCGGTCAACGAGATCAGCCG
Organism: Tardiphaga sp.; assembly: GCF_028290785.1. Lineage (GTDB taxonomy): Bacteria > Pseudomonadota > Alphaproteobacteria > Rhizobiales > Xanthobacteraceae > Tardiphaga. Next base: position 12,805 of record NZ_JAQGJD010000269.1, read on the forward strand.
CCAGGTGCAGGAATCGGCGACGATCGCCGGCCAGGCCGTCGATCAGGCACGCAAGACCAACGATCGCGTCGGTGAGCTGGCCAAGGCGGCGGCGCGGATCGGCGACGTGGTCGAGTTGATCAACACCATCGCCGGACAGACCAACCTGCTGGCGCTGAATGCGACCATCGAAGCCGCACGCGCCGGCGAAGCCGGTCGCGGTTTTGCGGTGGTCGCTTCCGAAGTGAAGGCGCTGGCCGAACAGACTGCAAAAGCCACGGGCGAGATCAGCATGCAGATCTCCGGCATTCAGGCGGCGACGCAGGAGTCGGTCAACGCCATCAAGGAGATCGGCGACACCATCGGCCGGATGTCGGAAATTTCCTCGACCATCGCCTCGGCGGTGGAAGAGCAGGGCGCGGCGACGCAGGAGATTTCCCGCAACGTGCAGCAGGCCGCGCAGGGCACCATGCAGGTGTCATCCAACATCACCGACGTGCAGCGCGGCGCCAGCGAGACCGGCTCGGCGTCGTCGCAGGTGCTGTCGGCCGCACAGTCGCTGTCGTCGGACAGCAACCGGTTGAAGGTCGAGGTCAGCAAGTTCCTGAGCTCGGTGCGGGCCGCGTAAGCGTGCCTTTACTTTCTTCCTTCTCCCACCCAGCGAAGCTTCGCTTCGCGCAGGGGAGAAGGAAGAAAGAGCGCGTCGCGGTCAGCAGCTACTTCACATTCGACAGCACGAGCGTCGCGACTTCCATGTAGGTCTTCACCAATGGCGCCACGATGCGATGCGCTGAGGTCTTTGACACCAGCGTATCGTGCAGGATCAGGTGATCGATCCCGGTGGTCAGAAAGCAGGCCATCGCGTCGCGCGGGGTCTCGACGATCGGCTCGCCCTTGACGTTGAACGAGGTGTTGAGCAGTACCGGCACGCCGGTCAGCGCCTCGAATTCCAGTAGCAGCCGATACAGTACCGGATTGGTATCTTCGGTCACGGTCTGCACCCGCGCGGTGCCATCGACATGAACGATCGCCGGGATTTTCTCGCGCCATTCGGGGCGCACCGGCTTGGCGATCAGCATGAACGGCGAATCCCCGTCGCCCTCGAAAATCTCGTGGGCGCGCTCCGCGAGCACGATCGGCGCGAACGGCCGGAACGGCTGGCGATGCTTGACCCGGCTGTTGAGAATATCCTTCATCTCCGGCTTGCGCGGATCGGCGAGGATGCTGCGGTTGCCGAGCGCGCGCGGCCCGAATTCCGAGCCGCCCTGGAACCAGCCGATCACCTGCTGCTCCGCCAGCAGCTTTGCGGTGTCGCGGCAGATGTTGTCGCGGCGCACGGCGCTAGTCTGGATCCGGACCAGCGAGCGTTGTGTCGCGGCTTCGACGTCGGAATCGGGATAGGTCCTGCCGGTGTAGGAGTGTTTCATCACGAAGGATCGCGGCTGCTTCTGCAATTCAAGCAGGCCGTAATAGGCGCAGCCGATGGCGATGCCGTTGTCGCCGGCCGCGGGCTGAATCCAGACGTTGTCGAAACCGGCCTCGCGCGCGATGCGGCCGTTGGCGACGCAGTTCAGCGCGACGCCGCCGGCGATGCAGAGGTTTTTCGCGCCGGTGGTCTCGCGCAGCCAGCGCGCACGGGCGAGCAGCACCTTCTCGGTGTCGTCCTGCACCCGCCAGGCAAGATCCTCCCAGTGCCGCATCGAGGGATGGCTCTCCCACTTGCTGTCCGGGTCGGTCAGGTAAGGCTGGTTGTACTCCGGCGACCAGCGCGGCACGCTGAGCTTGTTGTCGGCGATCTCCATCAACGGCCTGATCTGGCCGTGGCGGCCGTAGGGTGCGAGCCCCATCAACTCGCCGCACTTGTTCCAGTCGCCAAACACGTAAGTGGAGGCGCGGCTATACAGGGCTCCCAGACCGGGCATGTTGTAGAATTCGTCGCTGAGAAAGCCGCGGTCGGGCTCCATCCAGACCTTCTTCAAGCATTCGAGTTTGCTGCCGCTGAAGCTGTAGTAACTCTCGGATTCCCGCGCCAGTGGCGAGCCGGTATCTTCGGCCGGAAATGGCTCCATCACATCGGAACGATAGCTGCCGACGCCATCGACGATCATGATCGCGCCTTCGTCGAACGGGCACACGGCGAACGCGCTGTAGGCGTGCGCCAGATGGTGCGAGATCGTGGCCACCTTGCCGTTCCGCGCGCGATACAGCGGATGCTTGCTGGCGTCGGCGCGCTCGTATTCCGGCAGGAAGCCCGGCATGTCCTGATAGACGAGGCGGTCTTCCATCTCCGGCACCGGCAGGATGTAGCAATTGCTCACCACCAGTTCGACGTCATCCAGCGCGATGCCTTCGGCGTCGAGGCAATAGTCGATCACATCCCTGTAGAAGCCGGTGGCGTGCTTCTCGCGGGTGATGCGTTCTTTCTCGATCGCATAGACGATTTCACCGTCGCGCAGCAGGCAGGCGCTGACGTCGTGATCGTAGGTGTTGAGGCCGAGAATGTATCTGTGGCTGGGCATGGACCATCTTCTGGAAATTCGAAGGAGGTGGAGTATGGGAAATGCAAGCGACCCTGCGCAAGGCGGCTAACCTGATCGTCCGCGCTCCTGTGCAGGTGCGAACACTGCGGCGAGCATAGTGCGGAGCAATATGAAGGCAATCTTAACGCCGAGATGTGCCTGTGCCCTGCGAGCGCCGCATGCAACTTGACCCGCGTCGAGGCTTCACCCTATTCTCGCACCCAGACCCGGCGCCACACGGCGACCATAAAAACTATTCTGACTTGAACGCGTTAGAACCGAACGACGACCACTTATTCGACGCCGGAAGCACTTCGAAATTCCCGCTTCCCGAGATGGGAGATCTTCAAAATGGCTCACACCAAATCGACGACGCGCCACAATATCGTGACCCGCTGCCTCGCGGCGGTGGCGCTGATTTCCGTGTACTGCGTCGGAATCATCGGCGCCTCCGCTGTGCTGCTGACGGCGGCCAGCACTTCCGCCGATGCCCGCGGGGGTGGACGTGGCGGCGGTGGACGCGGTGGTGGCGGTTGGGGCCGCGGCGGTGGCTACCGAGGCGGCGGCTACCGCGGTGGCTGGGGTCGCGGTCGCGGTTACGGCTTCTACGGCGGTGGCCCCATCATTGCGCCCGGCTGCTATTTCAGCCGGCGCTGGGGCCGGGTAATTTGCCCGTATTGATTCCCGCCCGGCGCTGAGCGCCGACCGGACCAAAGAGATGAGGCGCGTCGGGAAACCGATGCGCCTCGCTTCATTTCGGGGTCCCTGAAATAAATAATACGATCGTACATATTTGCTGTTGTTTTTTCAATACGGACGTACATATTCGTTGGGCTGGAGCGCAAAGCGCCGGCCGAATTCTAGGATGTATCCCATGGGTGACGGGGGCAGGACCGCGTCGTAATCGCGCGGCCACGGCAACTGCCCGGCATCAGGCCTGCTTCCAAATCCTGTCTATTTGCACATGCTACGAAACGAGACACGACATGCCCAATCCCGCCATTGCTGTTCCACAGGTTGCCGCGACGCTCGACCCGAACCGCTGGGCCGCGCTCGCCGTGCTGCTGATCGGCGCCTTCCTTGCGCCGCTCGACTTCTTCATCGTCAACAACGCGATGCCGGCGATCACGGCGGGCCTCAATGCCCGCTCGTCGGACGTGCAACTGGTGATCTCGGGCTACGCTGTGGTCTATGCGGTGTTCCTGATCACCGGCGGCCGGCTCGGCGATATTTACGGCCGCAAGTCGATCTTCCTGCTTGGCCTTGGCGGCTTCGCCCTGGCGTCCGCGTTGTGCGGGCTGGCATGGTCGCCGCTATCGCTGATCGTGGCGCGGCTGCTGCAGGCGCTGACCGCCGCGGCAATGGCGCCGCAGGCGCTGGCCTCGGTGCATGCGCTGTTCCCGCCGCATGAGCGCGGCCGCGCGCTGGGCATCTATGGAGTGACGCTGGGTCTGTCTTCGATCGTCGGGCAATTGCTCGGCGGCGCGCTGGTTGGTGCTGACATTGGCGGTTACGGCTGGCGGCTGGTGTTCCTGATCAATGTGCCGATCGTGATAGTCACCATCCTCGCCGCGATTCCACTGCTGCGCGAAACCCGGGGGGCGCATCGCCCCCGGCTGGATATCGGCGGCGTGGTGTTGTCGTCGCTGGCATTGGCATCCTTCGTCGTGCCGCTGGTAGAGGGCCGTGAGCGCGGCTGGCCGCTGTGGTCGCTGCTGATGCTGCTCACCACGCCGTTCTTCGTGGAGGCCTTTCGCCGCTACGAGATCCGCCTGGCCAAGACCGGCGGCGATCCACTGATCGCGATGGAAGTGTTCCAGTCGCCCGGGCTGATGCGCGGCCTCGGCGCTATCCTCACACTCTATGCGGTGGCGACGTTCTTTCTGAGCTATTCGATCTATCTGCAGTCGGCGCTGCGTTTCACGGCATGGCAGGCCGGCCTCGCCATCCTGCCGTTCTCGGCAGGCTTCCTGGTCGCATCCACCTTCAGCGCAGCGATCGGCCGCTGGCTTGGCACTTCGGCGCCGTCGCTCAGCTATTTGATGGCGGCCGCCGGCTCGATCGCGACCGCGGCGGTGGTGGCCACCCATCCCGCCGGCGTGGTTCCGCCGTGGCCGCTGATCGTGCCCGCATTGATGCTGTTCGGCTTCGGCATGGGGCTGGCGATTCCCACCATGGTGCGCGTCATCGTCGAGCGAGTCGCGCCGGCTCACGCCGGCCTCGTGGGCGGCATGTTCAACTCGACGCTGCAGGTCTCTGCGGCGGTCAGCATTGCCGTGCTGGGTGGTCTGTTCTACACCGCTTTGGGGACGCGCAGCGATCCGGCGGCTGTGACGCATGCCTTTGCGGTGACGCTGATGGCGATCGCTACCTGCCATATCGGCGGTGCGTTGCTTGCGATCGGCCTCGGCCAGCATCGGATTGCATCGCGGCCGGCACCGCCGCCGTCACCCGCGAGATGCCCCAATCCCGGACGCTGAAGGAACCCGATTCCATGAGTGCATTGTTTTCGCCGTTCAAGCTGCGCGACCTCACGCTGCCCAATCGCATCGTGGTGTCGCCGATGTGCCAGTATTCCGCCGTCGATGGCAAAGCCACCGAGTGGCACATGGTGCATCTGGGCACGATGGCGCTATCGGGCGCCGGTATGCTGTGCATCGAGGCTACCGCGGTGGAAGCCATCGGCCGCATCACCCCCGGCGATCTCGGCCTCTATGACGACGCTACTGAAGCCGCGCTGAAGCCGGTGCTGGCAGCGATCCGCAAGCATTCGAAGATCGCAGTGACGATGCAACTGGCCCATGCCGGCCGCAAGGCGTCGAGCCACGCACCATGGGACGGTGGCCAGCAGGTTGCCCTGAACGAAGGCGGCTGGGTCGCGCAGGCGCCGTCGCCGGTGCCGCAGAAGCCCGGCGAATTGCCGCCGCAGGAAATCGACGCTGCCGGCCTCGTGCGCATTCGCGATGCTTTCGTGGCGACGGCGAAGCGCGCCGACCGGCTCGGCATCGACGCGCTCGAACTGCATGGCGCCCACGGCTACCTGCTGCACGAATTCCTGTCGCCGATTTCCAACCATCGCACGGACGCGTATGGCGGTTCGCTGGAAAACCGCATGCGCTTTCCGCTCGAAGTGTTCGACGCGGTGCGCGCGGCGTTTCCTGCTTCGAAGCCGGTCGGCTTCCGCGTTTCTGCATCGGACTGGGTCGATGGCGGCTGGAATGTCGAGCAGACCATCGTGCTGGCGAACGAATTGAAAAAGCGCGGCGTCGACTGGATCGACGTGTCGTCGGGCGGTGTCTCGCCGCTGCAGAAGATTGCCATCGGGCCGGGCTATCAGGTGCCGTTCGCCGAGGCGGTGAAGAAGGCGACCGGCCTGCCGATCTTCGCCGTCGGGCTGATCACCGAGCCGCAGCAGGCCGAGGACATCATCTCCTCGGGCAAGGCGGACTTCGTGGCGCTGGCTCGCGGCATTCTGTACGATCCGCGCTGGCCATGGCACGCCGCGGCGGAACTCGGCGCCACCGTCGAAGCCCCGCCGCAATACTGGCGCTCACAGCCCTCGACGCAAAAGGCGTTGTTCGGCGATACGACGTTCGGCGGAAGGTAGAAAGCCTCCGCATTCTCAGGTGTCGTCCCCGCGCAGGCGGGGACCCATAAACACCGCGATCGCGGCTGCAGCGCTAGAGCAACCGCAGCGCTCTTATTTCTATGCCTGAGGCTATGGGTCCCCGCCTGCGCGGGGACGACGACCGAGCTCTTGGCGATGCCCACCTCATAGCAGCCCTGCACTGCGTCACATTTACACACCCTCCGCCGCCTCCTAAACCCCGCGCAACATTCCGCATCATAAAATGACGCGCAACATTTCGCGCGACAGGGAGCTCTCACCATGAACCGCCATTATTTATGGCTGCTGCTGTTGCCGTTCGTCGGCTTGCTGTGGATTCCGTTCTACAACTTCAAGGATCCGGTGCTGCTCGGGTTCCCGTTCTTCTATTGGTACCAGCTCGCCTGGGTGCCGGTGACCGCCGTGCTGACCTGGATTGCCTACCGGACCTATTCCCATGAAGACTGAACTTGATATCCCCGCGCTCGCGGTCTTCATCTTCTTTTTCGCCCTCGTCACGATCATGGGCTTTGTCGCGTCGCGCTGGCGCCGGCCGAAGACGCTGGCCAGCCTCGACGAATGGGGCCTCGGCGGCCGCCAGTTCGGCACCTGGATCACCTGGTTCCTGGTCGGCGGCGATTTCTACACCGCCTACACCGTGATCGCGGTGCCATCCTTGGTCTACTCGGTCGGCGCTTACGGTTTCTTCGCGCTGCCCTACACCATCCTGGTCTATCCCTTCGTGTTCATGGTGATGCCGAAGCTTTGGCAGGTCGCCAAGGATAACGGCTACGTCACCGCCGCCGACGTGGTGCACGGTCGCTATGCGTCGCGCACGCTGGAGGCCGCTGTCGCCATCACCGGCGTGGTCGCCACCATGCCCTACATCGCCTTGCAGCTGATCGGCATGGCCGCGGCCGTCAAGGCGCTCGGCTTCGAGGGCGAGTGGCCGCTGATCGCCGCGTTCATCGTGCTGGCGCTGTACACCTACTCGTCGGGCCTGCGCGCGCCGGCGCTGATCGCCTTCGTCAAGGACATCATGATCTACATCGCCGTGATCGCGGCGGTGTCCTACATCCCCGGCAAGCTCGGCGGTTACGCTGCAGTATTCACCGCGGCCGACGAGGCGTTCAAGGCCAAGGGCTCCGGCAGCATCCTGCTGCAGCCGAGCCAGTACGTCGCCTACGCCACGCTGGCGCTTGGCTCGGCGCTGGCGGCGTTCATGTACCCGCACACGCTGACCGGCATCTTTGCCAGCAAGAGCGCCACCACCATCCGCAAGAACGCCGTGCTGCTGCCGGCCTATACGCTGATGCTCGGCCTCCTTGCTCTACTCGGCTACATGGGCCACGCCGCGCATCTGAAACTCGCCAGCAACAATGACGTGGTGCCGGCGCTGTTCCAGAACCTGTTCCCGGGCTGGTTCGCCGGCTTCGCCTTCGCCGCGATCGCGATCGGCGCGCTGGTGCCGGCGGCGGTGATGAGCATCGGCGCGGCCAACCTGTTCACGCGCAATTTCTGGAAGGCCTACGTCAATCCGAACGTGACCCACGCCCAGGAGGCCGGCGTCGCCAAGATCGCCTCGCTGGTGGTCAAGGTCGGCGCGCTGCTGGTGATCATCTATCTGCCGACGCAGTTCGCGCTCGATCTGCAATTGCTCGGTGGCTTGTGGATCCTGCAGACGCTGCCGGCGCTGATCTTCGGCCTGTTCACGCGCTGGTTCACCGCGCCGGCATTGCTGGCCGGCTGGGCCGTCGGGCTGTTCGGCGGCACCTATCTGACCTGGATGGACGGGCTGAAGCCGCTGCACCTGATTTCGGTCGGCAGCTTCTCGGCCACGGCCTATGTCGGCCTGATCGCGCTGGTCGGCAACATCCTGGTCGCCGCCATCGTCAACGCGATCGTACGCCGGACCGCCGGCCCGTTCGCGTCGGATACGTGGGTGGGTCTGCCGACCGAGAAGTAGTTGCAAGCGCGAGCTTTCTTTCTTCCCTCTCCCACCTGGCGAAGCTTCGCTTCGCACGGGGGAGAAGGAAGAAAGCTAGTCCTCGCCACTCACGTGCCTCTTGCGGATTCGGCGCACAGTCCACCAGATCGTCAGCGCCGCCACCGGCACGAAGGCCGCCGTGGCGATGGTCGGCTCCACGGAGACGCCGCTGTCATGTGCCGCCTTGGCGAGGTAGCCGAACAGGCTGACCACGTAATAGGTGATCGCCGCCACCGACAATCCTTCCACCGTGGTCTGCAGCCGCAACTGCAGCCGGGTCCGGGCGTTCATGGATTTCAACAGCTCCTGGTTCTGCTGTTCCAGTTCGACATCGACGCGGGTGCGCAGCAGGTTGGCGGCGCGCGCCAGTTTCAGCGACAGGTTGGCCTGGCGGTTCTCGATGGTGGCGCAGGTGCGCAATGCTGGCTTCATGCGGCGGGCAAGGAACGACGACCAGGTCGGCAGACCACGGACCTTGCGTTCCCCGATGGTCTGCAGCCGCTGGGTGACGATGTCCTCGTAGGCCCTGGTGGCGCCGAAACGGAATCCGCTGACGGCGGCATCGGCCTCGACGTCGGCGGCCAGCGCCGTCAATTCGTCGAGCAGGCGGTGGTTGCTCGCGAGATCGCCGGGCTGGCGCATCTCCTGGGTGACCTCGGCGAGCCGCTGTTCGCTGGCGCCGATCGACGGCGCCAGTCGCTGCGCTTCCGGCAGGCCGAGCAACGCCAGGGTGCGGTAGGTCTCCAGTTCGAGCACCCTCTGCGTCAGCGCCCCGGCGCGCTCGGCCGGCATGCCGCGGTCGATCAGCAGGATGCGCACGAAGCCCGATGGTCCCGGCTGGAAGTCGGTGGCGTAGAGCGCCGCGCCATCGGAATTCTCCGCCACCGCCAGGCTGGAGCGGTCAAACAGGCGCTCCGGCGTGGTGCGGACGCCGTCTTCGCTCAGCAGGTGCAGGTCGATAGCCACCAGCAGGGGCCCCGGCTGCGGCACCAGCTTCATCGGCGCGGCCAGTGAGGCCGCATCGGGATGAAACGGCACGCCACCGGGATCGGACCGCATCTCCCAGGTATAGGTCGTAAATTCCGAATGCTGCTCCCAGCGCAGGATGATGCTGCCGAACGGCGCGCGGTGATGTTTTTCGCCCGGCGCGGGCGGCGGCAAGCCGCGCGCCTCGCAAAACTTCACCAGATTAGCGCGGTCGGCCTGCGCCTGCGGCCCTGACGTGTCGAAGGCGAAATGGATGTGGCGGGCGGGAACTTCGACCGCGGTGAACGGCCGGGCATGGACCTCGCCGAGGATTGCCGCACGCAGCGGATGCGGCACCAGATGCGCGCCGTCGCCTTCCCCGATCAGAACCTCGGCACTCACGCGCGTCCCCGTTCCTGCCGGCGGTCATTCTCCGGCTGTCGTCCCTGACTACCATTGCATAACCGCCGATAGAAGCCGAAACGGGTGTCGCCGGGGTGTGATTCAAGCCGGGCCCCGCCGTTGCATTGCGGCTCTGGCTGGTTTTAATCTGCCTCTCAAGGAGTCGCCGCGGATCTCACGCGGTCGGGGATGGAGCGTGCTTGGTGACAGTTTCAATGCGGATCGGCACGCGCAAGAGCACGATGGCGCTGGCCCAGACCGAGGAGATTGCGCGCCGACTGTCCGCCGCGGCGCCGGAGCTCAACGTCGAGATCGTCAAGTTTGAGCCGGTCGGCGACCGCGACCAGACCAGCAACCTTTTGCGCCATGGCGGCAAGGGCGGCGCCTTTGTCGGCGAGATTCGCAACGCGGTGCGCTCCGGTGCGCTGCACGCCGCGATGCATTCGCTGAAGGACATGCCCGGCAATGAAGACACGCCAGGGCTGGTGATCGGCGCGACCCTGGTGCGCGACCCGCCCACCGACGCGCTGGTATTGCGCGAAGGGGTCACACTGGAGGATCTCCGGCGCAGCCGCGGCGAAGGTTTCAAGATTGGCACGAACGCCGTGCGCCGCGCGGCCTATATCAGGCGGCTGTTTCCGGCCATCGAGGTGATCCACTATCGCGGCGCGGCCGATACGAGGGTGCGAAAACTCGACGAACGCGAAATGCAGCAGCTTCCGGGCGGCGGCGAGGTCGGCCCCGCAGATGCGCTGATCATGGCGCGCTCCGGCCTGGAGCGCGTCGGGCTGGCGAACCGCATCGCTTGTGATTTTTCGCCGCTGGAAATGCTGCCGGCGGCGGGGCAGGGCATCGTTGCCGTGGAATGTGCAGCCAACGACTGGGAAACCCGGCGTTATCTGGCGCTGATCGACGATCCCGCTGCGCACCTGTCCTGCGACGCCGAGCGCGAGGTGCTGTGGGTGCTGAACGGCCACTGTAACTCGCCGATTGCGGCGTACTCCATGATCAGCGGCCACGAAATGTCGCTCACCGCCTCGGTGCTCGATGAGGCCGGTGGCCACTTCATCGAGGTGACGCGCGTGGGGCCGGCGGACCGGCCGCGCGAACTGGGCCGCGCCGTCGGACTCGATCTGCTCGACAAGGGCGCGGCCGAAATCATCGAACGCAGCCGCCCGCAGCATGATCTGTAAGCTCAGTGCAGCTTGACGCGCGGCTCGGTGCGCTTGGTCAGCAGGCCTGCAAGAAAATTCAACGCGACGCGCCACGGACCGAACAGCGCCAGCAGATGCAGTTTGTGCAGCGCGCGATAGGCGAGCATCGCGAAGAAGCCTTCGAGCCGGAAGCCGCGGAAGATCACGCCGAACGTCTTGTAGTCGCTGAGCGCGACCAGCGAGCCGCGATCGTGGTACTTGAAGTGCGAAAGCGGTTGGCCGTCGAGCCGCTGCGCGATGACGCCGACCATGAAATTGGCCTGCTGCTGCGCGGTCTGCGCACGCGGCGGCAGAGGGGCGTTGGCACCCTCCGGCACGCAGTATGCGCAGTCGCCGAGCGCGAAAATGTTATCGTCGCGGGTGGTCTGCAGCGTCGGCTTCACGATCAGGCGGTTGATGCGATCGCTCTCCAGCCCGTCGAAGTCGCGCAGCACGTCCGGCGCCTTGATGCCCGCGGCCCAGACGATCAGTTCCGCCGGGATGAACTCGCCACTATTCAGCGTGACGCCGTCGGCCTCCACCGACATCACCGGTGTGCCGGTGCGGACGTTGATGCCGAGGCTCTCGAGCAGTTTTGTGGTATCGGCCGCGAGGCCTTCCGGCAGCGCCAGCAGGATGCGTGGACCGGCCTCGATCAGTTCGATCTTGATCGTCTTGTCGAAGTCGATGTTGTCGAGATTATAGGACGCCAGATCGCGCATTGATTTGTGCAGCTCGGCGGCGAGTTCGACGCCGGTGGCGCCGGCGCCGACGATGGCGCAATGCAACTGGCCGGGACGCAGCGGCTCGTACTGGGCGTTGGCGCGCAGGCAGGCATCCATCATGCGGCGGTTGAAGCGCACCGCCTGGTCCAGCGTATCGAGCGTGATGGCATGCTGCATCACGCCGGGCGTACCGAAATCATTCGACAAGCTGCCGATGGCGATCACCAGCGTGTCATAACCGAGCACCCGCGGTGGAATGACCCGCGTGCCGGCGTCGTCGTCGGTCGGTGCGACATAAATCTGCTGTCTGGCGCGGTTGATTCCGATCATCTCCCCGATCCGGTAGCGATAGTGCCGCAGCTTGGCGTGGGCGATCAGCTCGACGGCATCGGTCTCGGCGTCGAACGAGCCCGCAGCGACCTCGTGCAGCAGCGGTTTCCAGACATGGACGCGGGACTTGTCGAGCAGCGTGACGGAGATCTTGCCCTTGCGGCCATAATGCGCGCCGAGTTTCGAAGCCAGGTGCAGCCCCGCCGCGCCGCCGCCGACAATCAGCACGCGATGCTGCGTGGGATCGTTGGTCGATGGCGTTTCCGCAATCGATTCGTACAGGCTGAGATCCATCGCGGGTCCGCCAATCCGGTTGCAGGAAACCCAATGTAAGCGGCGGGGAAGGGCGGTACAATGGTGAGCCTAGCCCCGTTTCCCGGGCGCGGTGCGGCATCCTTATGCCGCTCCGCAGAACCGGGATCGTAAGTCTGCGTGCGTCGGTTAGGATGGTGCCGGCCGGGGCGGGCGTTACGGGATTACGGGAAGGTCGTTGGCGGCCGTCGGGATCTCGCACCCCGCCTCGTTTGATCGAAGGGCCG
>NZ_JAQGJD010000288.1 GCF_028290785.1 Tardiphaga sp.
GGCAGAATTCTGTCATGGGACAAGCCGAACGGCCAACTTGCCCTCATTGCAGGGCACCTTTGATCCTTGCATTGCCACCCGGCGGCAAGGGACTGCGCACGTTTCAGTGCTTGGATTGCGAGCGCCCAGACCCACTGAAGACAGAGCGAGTAACGGGTTGGTTGAAGGGCGAACTCCGGCCACCGGAGTAAGGCTGCCTCAGGGTAACCAGTGAGGTTTCTCACTGCGTCTCGGCAGCGACCTTGATACGGAAAATGGGCCTACCGTCGCCGTCAAGCACCTCCAGTTGCCACACCGGGTCACTCGCCAAATCGATGGCGATGTTCCGTGCGAAATCCGTAAAAATCCCGGCGGCCTCATCCCGCGCAGCAGCATAATCCGAGAATCTGACAGGGTTGCCGGCGGTGGCACGGCGCGTTGCGCTTCGGATCTGGAAGTAGAAATGGGGCATGTGCCCGTGTACCCGCTTAGGGCGGGACTGTCTGCCCGGTCGCCGACGACGCTGGCCCACCGAGGCTCCTACTTTGAATCTGCGAGTGGCAATGACGAACTCCGGATAGCCCAAGCGTGCTTAATGCTCATGGCTTTGATAGCGGCCTTTTTCGTGACCGATGCATCTCAATTGCTTCTCAATGCCATTTCGGCCCGCGATGATGCCTCCTCGGCAATCGCCTCCCACACGATGATCTTGTATTCGTTCGGCCATTTCATTTTTTTCATCGCGCGATCGATGCCAGACAGCACGTCTTCCGCCATGGCCGAAATCCGACCGGCCAGGGCCATGGCTTGTATAATGTCGTCGCTCATTTTCCTCTCCTTCCGTCATGCAGGTTAATGGCGTGCGGCGGCAGAACAGCATCATGCGCTATGAGATGCGGTTGCTCATAGACGGCAGGGTGGTCTGGGACGCGCAGTCGAATGGGCCGGCTGCGCGATTACGATTCAACATGCAGCAGTGATTCGGGCGACATAACGGCGCGCAAGTGCGATCGGCCGTTGAGGCGGCTCGCTTTGTTGCCCAAGAGCGGGGCTATTGAATAAGGGCTACTGCGAGATCAGCTTTAGTCGAAAGCGATTTCGCAATTTCCAGACCTACTGAGGCGACCAACCCACTGGCGTGATCGGGTTTCTCGCGGTGTCATGGGGGACGAGAGCAACGTCACAGCGCGAACATCTGTTTCGCAGTGCTCCTTAAAGCTTCGTTAAATAAATTGCGGTCCGATTGCTTCATGAAATATCTAAAGGCGTTCATTGCTGACGAGTCGGGCGCGACCGCAATCGAGTATGGTCTCATTGCAGCGGGCATTGCGCTGGTTATTATATCAGCCGTCAACGGTATTGGAACGAAGTTGAGCGCTAAGTTCAACGCAATCAGCACATCGCTTAAGTAAAATCCCCTGTCGGCCCAAGTACGGTCTCATTTAGCCACTTGTAAAGAAACCCCGTGCTCAATGCTCCGTAGTGGCAGCCTCGACGGGTTTGACCGGTTCGGCCTCTGAGGGCTGGCGATAGTTGAGTCTGCATACCTTACGTTCGGAGTGCCAAAGCTGCACTTCGAAGCCGAAGATAAGTGAATATGCCTCACATCGTGCAGCTTCGTCGTCATCTGCAATGAGCGGAAAAGACCGCTTCAATAATCCGTCGCGACCGATAAAAAGCACGCGATACTCTAGTCGATCATGCAAGCTCGCCGGCATCGTAGCGGTGCCTGTTGTAGAGACCGCTGTATTGTCGCTCAAATTAGTTAGCGCCATATCTACGAGGTTGGTCAGACGGCCAAGCCCCAGCAGTTTGGCGCGGTGTCGGCTAACAAGCAGATCGCGCTGCAGTCGTTCAATTGACTGATGATAGAGCAAGCCCTCCATGGAACTCTCCGCTTCTGACGGGGCCTTCCCTGTCGTCGGTAGGAGCCACGAATCAGCACGACGATAAGTTAGTCAACCACACCAATGTGCGGCAGGCGACCAATACTTCAGGTTGCATCGGGGTACCTTCGGGACTGTTGGCGTCGCTGCCGGCAATTTTAGCACCCTCGTCCCCATAGTCGTCACCCTAATTCAAGAGCTCCCGATGATGGGGCGTTTATTCTATTCTGGCATTGGCTTTGGGGCATCGCCCGGGGCATCGGCTTCAAGCTCGCTCTTGGCCTGATGCCAGAAGTCGGCAGGATCTTTATCCGGCTTACCGGCCTTCTCCCACAACCGGTAGGCAAGTTCGCGAATCTGTTCGTCTGAAAATTCAGGCATCTGACTGCTCCCTGTTTGCAAAATAATGCACAGCGGCCGAGAAGCGTTCCTCATCAATAAGGCGGACGCTTCACGAGTTCAGGCAGCCGAGAAATGTCCTCGCTAATCGACGCGCTTCATCACGAGTCAAGGTAGACACCGCGTACTGATATCCGCGACTGTGAAGGTCTAGCCGTAATCCTGATTTCGAGCATAAAAACGAAAGCGTCGGCCGGAATATCTGACGGCCTGTGCCAGGTTCCGTAAACGATCGTCATGAAGATTTGTGCATTTTTACGGAGTGGAGTGAGTTTCCCATGCCCAAATATCATTTTCCAATCGTTGACGGCGTGACACGTCCCGACCCCGGTGGGGATTGACCTGAAGAATGGCGAGCAGGCGAAATCGCACGCGATGTTCGAACGAGCGGCAGTTTGGACGGTTCGGCGAATGACTACGCGGTCTTGAGCGAAGGCCGCCGCCACCATTGCCCTAGAACCAGTAGCCCTTATGGCGGGTCGCCAGCTATGCCAGCCCAAGGACGGCCAGAAACAGCGCTATGACGCCGGCTGATAGGATGCCGCGAGGAGGGTCAGTTGGTCAATGAAGGTCACCGCGGCCTAAGCCTGGCTTCAATCTCGGTCAGGCTCTCCTTGATCGACTCCAAATTGACCTCCATGCGGGTCAGCCGATCGGCTTGGAGGGCCGCACTAACATCAACATTTTTTCCGATTTTGCGGCCCACCCCTCCGTTATTCCATAACGGCTGATGGACGAATGATCGCTGTAGCGGCAACGCGTTTGAGTCGAGGCGCTGGATCGCGGCCGGAGCCTCACCTCAGAGAGAGGAGACGCTATCGACGACCACTTTTTGGATATGACCGAAGATCCGGCTGAGGTTCACTAATGATCCCGATGCTGCGCGAGCGCCATCCGGATAATCCGATGTATACGTTCTGGTCGTACTGGCGAAACCGCTACGGCGGGACGCCGGCCTCCGCATCGACCATCTGCTTCTCAGCCCCGCGTTGCGGCCGCGCCTCAAGGATGCCGGCGCTGATCGCGCGGTTCGCAGTAAGCCGGACCCGAGCGACCATGCTCCCGCGTGGATAGTGCTGAAATAAAGGTCTTGGTCGGCGTACCGAGCGTTGCGCTGAATGCGCGTCCCGGACTGAGGCCCAAACAGGAGAGCGAAGCCTGTCGTTACATGCTACGATCCGCTTTTGGGAGGGTGTTGTGTGTAAAACTCCTGCGTCCAAACACGCACTGACCGAAATTATCCGCGAACGGATGAAAGATTTTTCGGAGTGTCCTCTAGGCATCAGCATCGAAATTAGAAAAGTCCAAACCTCGGAGGGCCCCGGCTGGACCGCGGTCACGAGCCCCGAAGATTCCCTTGCGTACATTAAATGCGCGCGGATCGTGGGAGCCTTAACTATAGAGCTTCGACGGCAATACGAGCTGTCGGACGATTAGCGGCGGGCCGCGGCGTTCGTCGTTTTCGCAAAATCCCATTCGCGATCGTGTGTTCGATCACGAACTTGATCGATTCATCTTTGCGTCCATTTCACTTATATCGTGAAGGTAGCCTAATTAGCTACCACCGCTCTCGTGCTCTTCAGCCGAACGTAAAAACATAAGCGCGCACGCCGCCCCCTGAAAACTCGATCTTGAATGTGCGATCGACGATGCCGGACGACTGACGGATCAATTGATAGAGCCGCGTGTCCATGATGCTCCCCCAGCCGTCAGCGTCGGTGTCGGCGCCGTGATTCGCCCCAGGGGGCGCACCATCGATCGTGACGCGAAAGCGTATCGGCGCGCCGGTCACAGCAGGTCCCACCACCAGATGAAGGTCTCGTGCGTGAAAACGAAATGAAATGCTACCGGTCTTGTCCGAAAGTTCTGCAAACTCGCGGCTAATGGTCCAAACGCCGTCGAGCGTCCACCGGTTGAGCGGCAGGTGCGCGATGTCGCGATAAGAACTTGGGACGTCCTCGCGCGCGCCCCCGGGCGAGGTGAAGCCGGTCGCCTGTCCATAGCCGAGATAGGTCTCTGGAGTTTGCACATCAACGCCGTCTGCAGCGGCCTGAACACCTTCGCCCTCGATTCCCGCGACTTCCGTCTCGGGATTGCGACCCGCTTCGGCCAGCAACTGACGAATAGCGTTCTCGGAGGCGACATAGTCGCCTTCGCCGATGGCCTGGTGTCGAACGCGGCCGTCGGCACCAATGAAATACAGAGCCGGCCAGGCGTTGTTGTCGAAAGCTCGCCAGATCTTAAAGTCGCTATCGATTGCGATCGGATAGCTGACGCCCAGCATGGCCGCCGCCTTGGTGACATTGCCAACGTCCTTCTCGAAAGCGAACTCCGGTGTGTGCACCCCGATGACGACCAAGCCTCGATCTCGATATTTTTGGGCCCAGCCGCGGATATAGGGGAGAGCTCGAAGGCAATTGATGCAGGAATAGGTCCAGAAATTCACCAGCACGACCTTGCCGCGCAGATCTGCCGCGGTCAGTGGCGGCGTGTTGAGCCATTGCACCGCACCCAGCACCGAGGATAGCGGCTGCGGCAGTGCAGGGCTTTCCGCCGAATCGGGGGCAGTTGATTTGGGACCTATCGCCTGCGGACGGAGCGTCGTCACGAGGTTGTTTTCGAATGCGAACGTGCTGGGCAGGGACAGGCGCGTCAGTGTTCCGGTGTCCAGCCCCGTCCAGATGGCTGCTGCACCGATCACGATCGCTGCTCCAAGGCTGCGACGCAAGCCGTCGCCCCATGGCATCGCCTGCTTCACTAGCACGAGCAGGCGACCGCCCAATAGCATGCCGACGGCAAGGGAGGTCGAAGCTCCTAGTGCGTAAGCAAATAGGAGCAGCGTGGTTTCCAGGCCGGGGCCGCGTAAGGCCGCTCCGGTCAGGATCAATCCCAGCACGGGCCCTGCACACGGGGCCCATACGAACCCCGTTGCGACGCCGAGCAGGATGGATGCTTGCCATGTTTGATTGTCGCCGCTGCCGCGTCGCCCAACCCGGTCTGATAGGCGAGCACCGACGAAGACCAGGGGCGCCATCAGGCGCGCGGCCAAGCCCGGAAGCAGCATCGAAAGGCCGAACAGTGTCACCGCAACAAGGGCGATGGCCCGACCTGCACGGTTGGCCTCGACGGCCCATCCGCCGGCGACTGCCGCCAGGCTTGCGACAGCCGCAAATGTCAGTGCGAGGCCAATCAGGAGAGGTAGTCCGCTGCGGCGGAATGGCTTCCCCGTCCCAGCGAGGACGATGGGAAGGATCGGAAGGATGCAGGGTGATGCGATGGTAAGCACACCGGCGGCATAGGCGAGGATCGACAGGGTCACGCGCCATCTCCATGTAGCGAAGAGGAAATGCAAGCCTGCGGAAGGACGCTCTGCGATCCGTCTTGTGGGCGCCGCATCTCCGGCTCTCTGGAGCTATTCGAATATGAAGGCTCGCGTGCCACTGAGAGCGATCACGCTTAGAAGTCGATGGATCGGCTAAGGCTACGCCAGCGATCGATCTCGCAAAAGCGCTCTTCGTCCGCCGCTTCGATCGCCTGCACGGCGTCGCTACCAAGCGCGATGCGCAGTGGAGGCTTGTCCATGTTGGCCAGTGTCATGATCACCGAAGCGGCCTTGGCAGGATCGCCGGGCTGTTGGCCGTGATATTGTCGCTGCATTCGGATGGTCGCGCCGACGACGGCATCATATTCGGGGCGCCCCTCACAAGCTTTGTCAGAGGAGCGCGCAAAATCCGTGCGTAACCCGCCGGGTTCGACGATGGTGACATGGACACCGATCAGCTTCATTTCACGTGAGAGCGATTCCGAGAATCCTTCCACGCCCCATTTTGCAGCCGAGTAAGCGGCGCGCGCCGGTGCGCCGATCCGGCCACCCGTCGATGAAACCTGGATGATGTTTCCGCGTCGCTGGGCGCGAAGCGTTGGAATGGCCGCTTTGGTGACGATGATCGTCCCGAGAAGATTGGTCTCTATCTGGCTCCGAAACGAGGTAAGCGAGGTCTCCTCGACAGATCCCAACTCGCCATATCCGGCATTGTTGACGACGATATCCAGGCTTCCGAACGACTGCATTGCCAGATTGACCGCATCTTGCGCGCTCTGATCGTTCGTGACGTCGAGATCGGCAACCCGGACCAGATCTCCGTATCTGTCGCGCAGATAAGTCAGTTCCTTCGAGTTTCGCGCAGTCGCCACAAGGCGGTCGCCGGCTGCAAGAACGGCTTCCGAAAGCGCTTTGCCGAGCCCTTTGGAGCATCCGGTGATCAGCCATGTCTTCATAACGACTCCATGCCGTATTGGGCGGGTGCATCGAAAGCCCGTTCGTGAATCTGCGCCGGGAGGTAGGGCCCGATGGCGATAGCTAATCCGCCGGACTTATGGCTCCCATGGCACTCATGGATCGACGACTAACACCTTGGTCGTAGTTGGCTGTCTTGGGAGCCGATACGCGCACCGGATGGGTGCTTGTATATCAGTGAGGCGGCTTCGGTCGGAGAGCATGCGTCCGCCAATTCTTGAACGCCGCGCCGTGCGGGGACACTTCGCGACATTATTCGACGTAGCAATCTGGAGAGGATCTGATGGATAGCGATTTCAACGAAGAACGGCGGCATCTGCTCGGCGTCGCGGCTGCAACCTTCGCGTTTGCTCAACTGGGCTTGAGCTCGGCGGAAGCCAAACCGGCCAAGTTATCCGGCAACAAGGGTGTGCCGGCGCAATTAGGTCCATTGAAGCAGATCGACGCGGGTGTGCTCAATGTTGGTTATGTCGATACGGGACCGGCAGACGGCCCGGTGGTCATCCTGCTGCATGGTTGGCCGTACGATATTCACGCCTTTGTCGAAGTCGCGCCGATTCTGGTCTCAAGCGGATTCCGAGTGATTATTCCGCATTTACGGGGCTATGGCACGACGCGATTTCTATCCAGCGACGCGCTTCGCAATGGCCAGCAGGCTGCTCTTGGGGTCGATGTCATTGCCCTGATGGACGCTCTCAAGATCGATAAGGCGCATCTCGCAGGTT
Source organism: Tardiphaga sp. (assembly GCF_028290785.1). Lineage (GTDB taxonomy): Bacteria > Pseudomonadota > Alphaproteobacteria > Rhizobiales > Xanthobacteraceae > Tardiphaga. The sequence continues at coordinate 7,287 of NZ_JAQGJD010000288.1, forward strand.
TCGACTGGGGCGCGCGGACCGTGAACATCGTTGCTGCCATGTGGCCGGAACGCTGCAAGTCAATGGTGTCGGTGAGCGGCTACCTCATCGGCAGCCAGGATGCCAACAAGGCACCCTTGCCGCCGAAGGCGGAGTTGCAATGGTGGTATCAGTATTATTTCGCGACCGAGCGCGGCAGGGCAGGATACGACAAGTACCGGCACGACTTTGCCAAGCTGATCTGGCAGATAGCCTCACCGAAATGGCAATTCGACGACGCGACCTTCGATCGAAGCGCTGCCTCCCTCGACAATCCGGATCATGTCAGCGTCTCGATTCACAATTATCGATGGCGCCTCGGACTGGGCGAGGGGGAGGCGAAGTACGACGATCTTGAAAAAAGGCTCGCTGCAGCGCCCGTCATCTCCGTTCCGACGATCACCCTCGAAGGCGATGCCAACGGGGCACCTCACCCCGACAGCAACGTCTATGCTAAAAAATTCTCGGGCAAGTACCAGCATCGTCTCATCAAGGGCGGCATCGGCCACAACCTGCCGCAGGAAGCGCCGCAGGCATTTGCCTCTGCGATTATCGATGTCAGCAAGTACCAGGTTTAGCGTGCGGCGCCTGTAGCTGGATTTGATATGATTGCGGCGGGCTCGAAAGATTGCCCGCCGCCGAACGTTTTGACTGGACTCGCTTTTCTGCCACAGGGCTGCGCGCGGGTCGATCTAGCGCACATCAGGCCGTGATCGACGTGGTCCCCGCGTCGAACGAGAAGCGTCCCGACAACTTGAAGGCTGAATTCTGCCCCTGGAAGCTTGTGCTTGTCGAATAGGTGTCGACGGCATGGACACTGGTGTGCGTTGGACTGCTTGCCTTCCCGTCTTCCTGGATGGCGAGCAGAAAATGTTGAAGCGCACTCGTCATCGCCTGCTTGGCCATATCGGGCGCGGCAGATTGCCCGGGTGTGAAGTAGATGTCCTGGCCCGCGGGCTGTAGAAAGCTGTAGCTAAATTCACCCTTGATGGTTCCGTTGGCTCCGTCCGTGCTGACCGGGATTTCAAAGGGCACGCCGCTTTGCAAATCCCCCGCCGCGGTTTGGACGGCCGTCTGGTTGCTTGCCGATTGTGCCGATTGCGGGGAATCTGCATCATCAGGTTCCTAATTGTTGGTGATCACGTCTATGCCCTCATTGGTTAATGCGATCCTGATGGAAGCGGAATGTTGCTCGCCTCTCTACAATTGAGAGAGCGGACTAACACCTAGGTGTTAGTCCGAGGGCCGACAGCACGATTTGATGCGCGCGCGGTTTGCGCCACTCCTAATCCTCAGCGCGAACTCGAGCATATCCACTTGGCTTGGGGATGATGGGTACCCTCCGGAGTTCGCGCGATGCCCGTCCGCGCATGCATGGCGCGGCGAAGTCATTTGGAGAAATCGCGTGTCTGATCAAATCGACGAGCGGCGCCGCAGGCTGCTTGCAGCAGCTGCAACGACAGTTGCCGTGGCTTCCCTCGGCCTTCCGGGATCTGCCAGTGCCAAAGCGTCGGGAAATGTACAGGGGGTAAAAGGCGCGACCGGCGCTGCGTTCGGGCCGCTGCGGCGGATTGATGCCGGCGTATTGAATGTAGCCTATGCCGATGTCGGTCCGGCCCATGGGCCGGTGGTCATCCTCCTCCACGGTTGGCCTTATGACATCCACGCCTTCGCAGACGTCACGCCGATCCTGGCCGCAAAGGGCTTTCGCGTCATCGTGCCCTATCTGCGCGGGTATGGCGCAACCCGGTTTCTGGCCGCCGATACGATCAGAAACGGTCAGCAGGCCGCGTTCGCAGTGGACGTCATTGCCCTGATGGATGCCCTCAAGATCGAAAGTGCGGTGTTCGGCGGGTTTGATTGGGGCGCGCGTGCGGCCAACATCGTTGCAATCTTGTGGCCCGAGCGCTGCAAGGCGTTGGTGTCGGTCAGTGGCTATGACGTCGAGGACCGCGAAGCCGACAAGGTGCCGTTGCCGCGCGCGGACGAAAAGCGTTGGTGGTACGAATTCTACTTCACGACTGAACGCGGCCGGGTCGGCTACGACAGATATCGTCACGAGTTTGCAAAACTGATCTGGCAGCTTGCTTCACCAAAGTGGCAGTTCGACGAAGCGACATTCGAACGCAGCGCTGCGGCGCTCGACAATCCCGATCAAGTCAGCATCTGCATTCATAAGTATCGCTGGCGTCTCGGACTGGCCGAGGGCGAGGCGAAATATGATGTGTTCGAAAGCAGGCTCGCCGCGGCGCCGGCGATTGCAGTGCCGACAATTACGCTAGAAGGCGATGCCAACGGCGCGCCTCATCTGGAGCCCGGTGCTTATGCCAAGAAATTCTCCGGAAAATATATGCATCGGCAGCTCAAGGGCGGCATCGGCCACAACCTGCCGCAAGAAGCTCCGCAGGCATTCGCCTCCGCGGTCGCCGATGCCAGCCGTTTGTAATGCACCAGATGCCGGGAGATCGAGAATGAAATTGTTTGTGGCCATGGTTCTCGCAGCGGCAGCCGCTGCGTCGGTCCTGATCGCGGGTTCGGGAGAGTCGGGAAGCGCGGAAGTGGGTGACGCGTCGCCGATCTACGGGGTGCACATCCCGGCCGGCTATCGCCAGTGGGAGCTGATCGCGCCGGCACAGGAAGCCGAGCCGCTGAACGAACTGCGGTCCGTCCTCGGGAACGCTGTCGCGATCAAGGCTTACAAGGATCAAACCCTGCCGTTTCCCGATGGCACCATTCTGGCGAAGCTCGCATGGAAGCATATTCAGTCGCCTGATTTCGAGCCAGCGTCCGTTCCGGGAGCGGCGACGACAGTCCAGATCATGGTCAAGGATTCGAAAAAATATCCGGCAACGGGGGGATGGGGATTCGGGCGCTTCATCGATGGCAAGCCGGTGGATGAAGCGCAGCATGAGACGTGTTTTGCCTGCCATGAGGCGCGCGTGAGAGCCCGCGACTACGTGTTCACCCGCTACGCCAAGTAATTGCATCACCCTAAACAGGAGAGTTTCGTGGCAGCTATCAACAATGTTATCTACACCGCAAAGACCCATACTTCGGGAGGCCGGTCAAACGGTACGGCACGCAGTTCGGACGGACGGCTCGATATTCGGTTTGCGACACCGGGCAGTACCGATGTCGGAACCAACCCCGAGCAATTGTTCGCAGCCGGCTGGTCGGCCTGTTTCCAGGGCGCCATGGGGCTTGCGGCGAAGCGCCTGAAGGTGACGATGCCGTCGGACACGACGATCGATGCTGAGGTCGATCTGTGCCTGGCCGATGGCGCATACTTTCTGCGGGCCCGGTTGAATGTCGGGCTGCCCGGACTGGAACGCAATGTGGCACAGAAGCTCGTCGATGCCGCCCACGAGACCTGTCCATATTCCAAGGCGATCCGTGGCAATGTCGACGTTGTGGTCAGCGTCATCTAGGGAGTGTGGAGAGAGAGCGACTCGATGATCCCGGGTCGGAGGGCGATTTTCGATTTTGCCGAGCGCTTCCGGCGGGTTAATACGTCGGCGACGTCAATCGATCACTCTGAACCGCGCCAGCCTAGCTCGCTGGCGGGGTGCAGCGGAGCCCCTCTATGTCGTTCGTTCACGTGCGGAAGCCCTTCAGGACTCATGCCGCCGATGGCGCGATTGCCTCACTGGCAATCGCGGCTACACTAGCCGGCGGCCTCGGGCTGCATCGTCTGTCCGGTGTTGCGCCGTCAGCGTCGCTGTTCTCGTTCGCCATCATGCTGGTGGCATGGAGCCGAGGCATCGTGCCGGCGATCTTCGCCACGGCGCTGACCGTTTTCGTGTTCAAATACTTTTTTCTCGAGCCGATATATTCGCTTTCCGTGCGCGTCAGCGATATCCCGCAACTTGTATTCTTCGCTCTGGCCGCGTTGCTTGTCTCTTTCCTCTGCGATTCGGAGCGACGAGCGAAGCGCGCGTTGAAGGATGCCAAAGCTAAGGCCCGTGCGAACGAAGCCAGACTGGCGGAGATCCAGCGTGAACTTCAGCTCACCATCGACTCGATACCCGCGATGATCTCGGCCTATCGGCCAGACGGTGTTCATAGTTACGTAAACGCCGTATGGACCGACTATACCGGCATGACTCTCGACGAAGTCGTGGCCGCCAAAAGTGCGGGGCTGTTTCATCCGGACGATCCGGAGCGGGCGGCATGGCAGGCCTCGTTGGCCAGCGGCGAGCCGCTGATGACCGAGGCGCCGATCCGCCGCGCGGACGGTGTCTATCAATGGTTCAGTATCCGACGTACGCCACTTCGAGACGATCAGGGTCGTATCGTCAGATGGTATTCCATCGGCTTCAATATTGAAGACCGAAAGAACGCCGACAATGCACTGCGCGACAGCGAAGCGCGTCTCGCCGCTGCGGAACGGCAGCTTCGGCAAACCCTCGATCATATTCCAATTCTGGCTTGGCGGACGAAGCCCGATGGCTATGCGGAGTATCTGAACAAGCGGTGGCTCGACTATGCCGGCTTTACGCTCGAAGACTCTCTCGGCTGGCAATGGATGACGGTGATCCACCCGGACGACCTTCCGGGATTGCAGTCAACCTGGACCAAAATGCTCGAAGCCAAAGTGCCGGGCGAATGTGAAGCGCGTATGCGTCGTGCCGATGGTGCATATCGCTGGTTTCTGTTCCGCGCCGAGCCGCTGCGGGACGAGGTAGGTGCGGTGGCCGGGTGGTACGGCACCAATACGGACATTGAGGACAGGAAGCAGGCCGAAAATGCCCTGCAGCGTAACCAGGCTTACCTCGCGGAAGCGCAGAAACTCAGCAGCACCGGCAGCTTCGCGTTGAATACTGAAACCGGTGAACATTTCTGGTCTGAACAGACCTATCATATTATGCAACAGCCGCTCGAAACCAGAGTTACGACCGACCTGGTCCTCAGGTGCGTTCATCCCGACGATCGCTTGAAAATGGTAGGCGAGCTCAATCAAGCGCTCGAAGGTGGCGAGCAGTGGGATTACGAAATTCGCCTGCTGATGCCGGACCAAAGTCTGAAATATCTGCATGTAATCGCCCGGCGGGTCACCTATGAGGCCGGCCATGGTGAGGTGATCGGAGCGCTGATGGATGTCACCGAGGCAAGGAAGTCTCAGGAGGCGCTTTATGCGGCACAATCGGCTCTAGCGCATGCCGCCCGTGTCGCGACGCTTGGCGAAATAAGCGCAACCATTGCGCATGAAGTGAACCAGCCGCTCGCAGCCATCGTCGCCAACGGTCAGGCTTGCCTGCGATTTCTTGATCGTAGAGAGCCGGACCTTGGAAATGTTCGAGGTGCCGTGGAGTGGATCGTCAAAGATGGCAATCGCGCCGCGGACGTGATCCGGCGGGTCCGCGGATTGATGACGAAAGCTCACTTCGAGAAGAGCCCTGTTTCGGTCAATGAGATCATTGAGGAAGTCGAGGCACTGCTCCGCCGCCAGTTGGACGCACGGAACGTCCTGCTGCGGTTCGATCTGAAAGACGTTCCTTCGATCGTCGCCGACCGGACGCAGTTGCAGCAGGTCGTCATCAATCTGGTGATGAACGCCATCGAGGCAATGCAGGACATCACGGATCGCGCGCGGATTCTGGTGATCCGGTCCTTCCGCCAGAACACTGGCCGTGTCGCGGTCGCTTTTGATGATTCCGGTCCAGGCATTCCGGACGATCCGGAGCCGTTGTTCGATGCATTTTTCAGCACGAAGGCCAGCGGTCTTGGAATGGGATTGTCGATTTGTCGTTCGATCGTGGAGGCCCATGGCGGTCGTTTGTGGGCTATGCCAAATCCCGCTAGGTTGGGTGCCGTATTTCAATTCGAGCTGCCCCCGGAAGAGGCAAACGAACGGAATTGAGGCCGATGTGTAGCCACCGAAGAATGCTGATGCCGGGAATGGTGCGCGAGCTTATTGCGATGTACGTACCATGACGAGAGAACATCCCAAGCCTCAGCAGGTTGTCATTGTGGTCGATGACGACGAGTCGATGCGTGTTGCGATGACTTATTTGTTTCGCTCGATGGACATCGCCGTGAAGGTGTTTGGCTCCGCTGCGGAGCTGCTTGCCAGCGAATTGCCAGATATGCCGCGTTGTATCGTTCTCGACATCAGGCTTCCTGGCCTCAGCGGTCTCGACTTTCAGGATACGCTGATCAAGCAGGGACTTCGTATTCCGATCGTGTTTATGACCGGTCACGGCGATATTCCGATGTCGGTGCGGGCCATGAAAGCTGGCGCCGTCGACTTTTTGACCAAGCCATTTCGCGATCAGGACATGCTCGATGCAGTCATGCGTGCGCTCGAAGAGGATCGTCTCCGACGCGAGCGTGACAGCGCGTTGTCCGAGTTGCGAACGAGGCTCGCGAGCCTTACACCGCGACAAAGCGAAATGTTCTCACTCGTCACGTCGGGGCTTCTGAACAAGCAGATCGCTGGAATCCTGGATGTCAGCGAGGTGACCGTCAAGATCCACCGCGGGATCATGATGAAGAAGATGGACGCACGCTCTGTCGCAGATCTCGTTCGCATGGCGGAGGCGCTCGGCGTCAAGACAACGACATAATTTTTGAGTTTGAAGGGGTCTGCGCTTGCGTATAGCGCAGCACGCTGATCGTGTTGGGTAACCCACGCACCCGTCAGCGCATCATAGCGACCAACAGGAGAGCACGATGAATTTTATCCATGACAAGCCTCATAGCCTTGCCCATGGAGATATCAAACATCATGCCTTCTTCGATCATCCTGTCTCGTATCACGCTCACAGCGCCTGATGGCCGCACGCTTGTTTCCAATATTGATCTGACGTTTGCAACCGAGCGGACAGGCCTTGTCGGCCGCAATGGCGTGGGTAAGACGACGGTGCTGTCCCTGATCGCAGGCGATAGCCCGTCGGTATCAGGCGTGACCGTCAACGGGACCGTCGGCTTGCTGCGGCAGAGCGTCCAGATTACGGATGGTGAAGCGATCATCGACCTGTTCGGCGCGCGCACGGCATTGGCCGTGTTGCGACGTGCCGAGGCAGGCGAGGCCACCGGCGATGAGGTTGCAGGTGCCGACTGGACTCTCGAACGGCGGATCGCTGCGGCTCTCGCCAGCGTAGGGTTGGACGTGTCCCCAGAGACGCCGCTGACCCGACTGTCCGGCGGGCAGGCGACACGAGCGCGGCTAGCGGCACTGATTGCCGCCGGGCCTGATTTTCTGTTGCTGGATGAGCCGACGAACAATCTCGATCGCGATGGCCGACAGACGGTGGTCGAACTGCTGGCTGGATGGCAGGGCGGGGCCATTATTGTCAGCCATGATCGGGAGCTGCTCGAAGGCATGGATGTCATCGTCGAACTGTCCTCGCTCGGGGCCACCCGCTATGGCGGCAACTGGAGCCAGTATCGCCAGAGCAAACAACTGGAGCTCGCCGCTGCCCGGCGTGGATTGGCCGATGCCGAGAAGCGCGTCACTGAAATCGATCGAAAGGCTCAGGATGTCGCCGAAGCAAAAGCGCGCAAGGATGCAGGCGGACGTAAGAAGCGGGCGAAGGGGGATATGCCGCGCATTCTTTTAGGGGCGCGCAAGGATCGCAGCGAGGACAGGGGCGGGGAGAGCCGCCGGTTTTCGGATCGGCGGCGCGCGCGGGCGTTGGAAGACAGGCATGTGGCGCGCGAGCGGCTTGAAGTCCTGCAACCGTTCACGGTTCTGATTCCTCCCGCAATCGTGCCTGCAGGAAAAGCGATTCTGCAGATCGACGCCGTCAGCGCTGGTTACGACCGGAAAACGCCGGTTCTCAAAGACTTCTCATTATCTGTGACGGGGCCGGAGCGGGTCGCTCTACGCGGCCCGAACGGGTCGGGCAAGACGACTGTCCTTCGACTTCTCAGCGGCTCCCTGCTGCCTTGGAGCGGTAGCGTGCAGGTGGTGGCGGGATTCGCGATGTTTGACCAGACCGTCAGCCTGCTCGACCCTTCGCGATCTATTCTGGAGAATTTCCGACGCATCAATCCAACCGCAGAAGAAAATACATGTCGGGCGAGTCTGGCCCAGTACATGTTTCGTGCCGATGCGGCGCTGCAGACGGTTGCAAGCCTGAGCGGCGGTCAATTGCTTCGCGCCGGCCTTGCTTGCGTTCTAGGTGGTCCGATTGCGCCACCCTTGCTGATCCTCGACGAGCCGACTAACCATCTGGACTTCGATTCTGTCGGAATCGTTGAGAGCGGTTTGCGCGCTTATGATGGGGCGATGCTCGTCGTCAGCCATGACGAGGCATTTCTGAAAGCAATCGGAATTTTGCGAGAGGTTTGCCTCATTGAGATGCCTGACTGAGGGACGATAATCTTGGCTGCAAGACGGCGCGCGGTAGGTTCCCGCTGCATGATGTGCACGCGGCATTCGGCAAAGCTGGAATTGGGCGAGCGATTCGGGGCATGATTGTCTGGACCAAAGAGCGGTAAAGCCGCGCTTGTGCTGCGGTGCTCAGCTCCAATATTCCATAACGCCTCATTGACGCAGTACGGCCGAGACTGGACATGAGTTAGATCACTTCCGGCAGCTCTTTTAGCTCCCAAAGGAATGAGGCGGGCGATCATGTCTGCATTGAAATTAGGTATGGCATTTTAGTGCAATGCTTGTTTCAAGAACTGAAACAGTCGCTCCGACGAATCTCGCGTGACGTCCGCGTGGTAGCGATATTGAATGCGGTCCCGCGGATCGGATCTTCTTAGACGAATGCGTATGTCCTTGGATGGGTGTCGTGGTGGGCCCGGCAGGCATGCCGTCCCCACCAAAAATCAATCACTTAGCCGGAACTGAGACACCTGCTGTTATCGATGTTTCTCGATATATGTCTCAGGTTTTGGTCTCATCAGAGACGCCGCGTGACCCGCCTGACCCCGAAAATGGAAACGCCGCCCTGATTGGAGATCAGGACGGCGCAAAGAACTTTGCGAAGCGGGCAGCTTCTACCGATCACAACTATGCCGCCGACATCTCCCCGTCAACCTTGATCACGCCTGAGATGCGCAAGAAGGCGAAGCATCTGGAGATCAGGCTCCGGTATGCGTGGGACGATCGCGACAAGAAAGAGCGGCGC
>NZ_JAQGJD010000293.1 GCF_028290785.1 Tardiphaga sp.
CGCCCATTCAGGAGCGAGAGCGATGTCAAATAAGCGGCCAACTACGACCGTTGCACCCACCGGAACTACAGTCGGACGCCGCTTCTGCCGGCTCGCGACGTGATCGCGCCGCTTTACGATCCGGCGGCGTTGGCGTCGTGTGCCAGCGAACCGATCCATCTTCTCGGTGCCATCCAGCCGATGGGTGCCCTGCTGACGATCAGTGCGGACTGGAACGTGCTTCGCTGCTCGGCCAACGCAGGCGCGTTCCTCGGCGTCGCGGATGAAATGATCGGACAGCCGGCCAAATCCGTCTTTCCGGCAGACTTTCTGCACGACGTCCGCGGCCGTCTACAGATCGCCATCGGCACTGGCATCGTAGAGAGATTGTTCGGCTGTCGGTTGGCTACCGGCTCACCGCGCTTTGACGTGGCCGTGCATGTATCTGGCAACGAAATTGTACTCGAGTTCGAGGCGTCCACGGGCCAATCCACTGCGCCTTTGGGCGTTCTACGATCGATGACGGCAAGGGCCGAGCGGCAAACCTCGACGCAAGCGATCTGCCAGGAAGCCGCGCGCCAGATGCGAGGGCTGACGGGTTTTGACCGCGTGATGGTGTACCGGTTCGACGACGATGATGCCGGGGAAGTCATAGCAGAAACCGCCGCCGGGACGCTCGCGCCGTTCCTTGGTCTCCGTTATCCAGCCTCAGACATTCCGGAGCAAGCGCGCGCGCTCTATAAACGCAATTTCCTGCGTATCATCGCCGATGTTGACGCAGACCTTATCCCGGTGCTGCCGGTGCTGTCTCCTGAAGGGGTACGGCTCGACCTGTCCATGAGCGGACTGCGCAGTGTCTCGCCTATCCATCTTGAATATCTTCGCAATATGGGCGTCCAAGCGTCGATGTCGGTCTCGATCATTGTCGGCGGCCAGCTCTGGGGCCTTATCGCCTGCCATCACGGCAAGGCCATGCACCTCGGGCTGGAGACACGTTCAACAGCCGAACTGTTCGGCCAAATGTTTTCCTATCTCCTGGAGGCGCGGCTGCAAGCTGAGGACGCTGCCTACGACCTGCGGACGCACAATATCCACAACGGGGTAGCGTTGGCATTCGCCGCCTCCGATGCGCTGTTGAAGAACGTTCCGGAAATTTTGACAAGCGTGGCCGACTATGTCGCGGCTGATGGCATCGCCGTCAGCCACGCAGGCGAGATAAGCCTCACCGGACTGACGCCGACCCGTGAGGAGTTTGCGCAGCTTGTCCGGTTTCTCAACACCACGTCGGCCGGGCAAGTCTTCTCGACCCATTGTCTCAGCGGCGTGTTTCCTCCGGCGCTCGACTATCCGATGCGGGCAGCGGGCATGCTCTCGATTCCGGTCTCCCGAGTGCCGCGCGACTACCTAGTCTTCTTCCGGCGGGAAGTCGAAAAATCCGTCACGTGGGCGGGCCGACCGGAAAAGATCGAAGCTTTGGGGCCTCACGGCGTGCGCCTGACGCCGCGGAAGAGTTTCGAGGCTTGGCGCGAGACAGTTCGCTTTCAATCCCCACGCTGGAGCAAAGGAGAGTTGCGCGCCGCCGAGAAGCTACGCGTCACCATGATCGAGCTCATCCTGCGCATGTCGGAGTCAGCGCAGGTCGACCGTAACACGGCCCAACAGAGTCAGGAGATATTGATCGCCGAGCTCAACCACCGGGTTCGCAACATTCTCGGTCTGGTACGCGGGCTGATTTCTCAAAGCGCCGCCACCGCCGTCGATATCCGCGCGCTCGTTGAAAGCCTGGACAATCGCATTCGTTCACTGGCGCGGGCGCAGGATCTCTTGACTTCAAGCGACTGGATGCCCACGCCGCTTCGTGCGCTTTTGTCGGTCGAGGTCGAAACCTACGGCAACATCGAGGATCGCCTGACGCTGACGGGTCCCGAGGTCATCCTCATGCCGAAGGCTTTCACGCCCATGGCGCTGGTGGTGCATGAGCTCGTGACCAACGCACGCAAATACGGAGCCCTCTCAACGACAGACGGGCGGATCACCGTCACCACGTCGCGCGATGAAGCCGGTAACGTCAGCATCGCCTGGTGTGAGACTGGCGGGCCCATGGTGTCCGCTCCTCAGCGCAAGGGCTTCGGTTCGACCGTCCTGGGACAAGTCATCCCATTCGAACTCAACGGCATGAGCACGCCGCGTTATCTTCCCGGGGGCTACTGTCTCGACATCATTCTCCCAGCCGCGGCCGCCACGTGCGCAGAACCGGAACCGCAAACCTCGTTCCCTGACGAAGAAAGCAACGCGCCCGCGCCTGCAGACATTGCACGACTGCTAACCACATGCCTGCTTGTCGAAGACAATCTGTTCATCGCCGTCGACGCCGAGGACCTGCTGCGGGCGCTCGGAGCAAAAACCGTAGTAGTGGCGAATTCCGTTGCCGACGCGCTCGCGGCTCTTGCCATGCAGAGTTTCGGTTTCGCGCTACTCGACGTCAATCTTGGCCCGGAGAACAGCCTGCCAATCGGGCGCTACCTGAAGGCGCACGCAATTCCATTCGTCTTTGGCACTGGCTATGGTGAAGACTTGGCGATGGGAGAACTTCTGGCGGATGTACCCATCGTCACCAAGCCATATCACCGCCTGTCGATGTTGAAGGCGCTGACTCGCCTGATCCCGACAGGATCTGCCCCTGCAGCGGGGCGCTTGTTATCGTGATGGCATCGTAGTTTGGCGACGTGGTCTCGCAAGTTTGCTGAGTTCTCAAACGGTTTTTTAAAACGGCTTTGCAGTACCAGAAATGAAACAGGCCGCCTAGGGCGTCCTGTTTCCGCACGTTTTTAATCAATCACTTCGACGATGCGCCGGGTTCGCGGCTCGACCAACACCGGGCGGTCGTTGACGACAGTGTAGCGGTATTCGTGGGCAGACCGGTACTCGCTCGGCACGTCGTAGTAGGTCACACCGCTTTCCGGCAAGACTGCACCGACCCGAACCTCATCGCGGTAGC
>NZ_JAQGJD010000296.1 GCF_028290785.1 Tardiphaga sp.
GTCGGGCCGGGCGCGGTGATCGATGCGCTGAACGCTTTGCAGGTGATCGAGATCGGCCATCGCGCCGACGTGTTCACGACGCTGCAGGCGATCTTTGTGAAGCGTCATGAGCACGCGCTGGTGTTCGCGCAGGCGTTCGACCTGTTCTTCCGCGCCGCCGACGAATGGAAGCAGCTGCTCGATTCGGTGCCGCTGCCGGATCAGGCCAAGAAACCGCCACCGCCGGCCTCGCGCCGGGTCCAGGAAGCGATGGCCAAGCCGGCGATGTCGGAAGCTGAGCGGGAGCCCGAACAGCAGGAAATCAAACTTTCGGTGTCCGACCGCGAGGTGCTGCAGAAGAAAGACTTTGCTCAGATGTCTGCGGCTGAGATCGCGCAGGTCACCCGCGCCATCGCGCAGATGAACCTGCCGCAGGCCGAACTGCGCACCCGCCGCTTCCAGCCCGATGCGCGCGGGCGGAAGCTCGACCTGCGCCGCACTTTGCGCGGCTCGTTGCGCACCGGCGGCGACATCGTCGATATCCGCCGCCTTGGGCTGATCGACCGCCCGGCGCCGATCGTGGCGCTGCTCGATATCTCCGGCTCGATGAGCGAATACACACGGCTGTTCCTGCACTTCCTGCATGCGATCACCGACGCGCGCAAACGCGTCTCGGTATTCCTGTTCGGCACAAGGCTGACCAATGTGACGCGGGCGCTGCGGGCGCGCGATCCCGACGAGGCGCTGGCGAGTTGTTCATCGACGGTCGAGGACTGGGCCGGCGGCACGCGGATTTCGGAGTCGCTGCATACCTTCAACAAATTGTGGGGCCGCCGCGTGCTGGGCCAGGGCGCCATCGTGCTCCTGATCTCCGACGGGCTGGAACGCGAGGCCGATTCGCGCCTCACTTTCGAGATGGACCGGCTGCACCGTTCGTGCCGCCGCCTGATCTGGCTCAATCCCTTGCTGCGCTTCGACGGCTTCGAGCCGAAGGCGCAGGGCATCAAAATGATGCTGCCGCACGTTGACGAATTCCGTCCGGTACATAATTTGAGTTCGATGGAAGGGCTGATCAAGGCACTGTCCGCACCGCCGCCGGTGCACCACCGCAGCCTGATCCGCCCCGCCGCCTGAATCTTTGAAAGAGGCTCCCATGCTGAACCGCGACGAAGACATCCTGCAGGCGGCCGAGGCCTGGCAGAAGGCCGGCCACGGCGTAGCGCTGGCGACCGTGGTGGAGACCTGGGGCTCGGCGCCGCGCCCGGCCGGCTCCAGCCTGGTCATCAACGATGACGGCACCTTCCTGGGCTCGGTGTCCGGCGGCTGCGTCGAAGGTGCCGTGGTCACCGAGGCGCTCGATGTGATCGCATCCGGCGCGCCAAAGATGCTGGAATTCGGCGTCGCCGACGAGACCGCATGGAACGTCGGCCTGTCCTGCGGCGGCACGATCCGCGTGTTCGTCGAGAAAGTCGGCCAGTCGTGAAGCTTGAGACGCTCAGCCACATCAATATCGAGCGCGCCGCGCGCCGCCCGGTGATCGTGGTCACCGACGTCGCCAATGGCGAGCAGCGGCTGGTCAAGGCCGCGGACTTCGCCGCCGATCCGCTGCACGCCGAACTCGACAGGCAGTTGCGCATGGGCAAGAGCGCGATGATCGAGGTGGACGGCAAGAAGCTGTTTCTCAACGTCTACGCGCCGACCGCGCGGCTCGTCATCATCGGCGCCGTCCATATCAGCCAGGCGCTGGCGCCGCTGGCGCGTTCGCTGGATTACGATGTCACGGTGGTCGATCCGCGCACCGCGTTCGCCAGCCCGGAACGGTTTCCCGACGTGTCGCTGATCCCCGAGTGGCCCGACGTGGCGCTGCCGCCGCTCAATATCGATCACTACACGGCGTTCGTCGCCGTCACCCATGATCCGAAGATCGACGATCCCGCGCTGCTGCACGCCTTCGCGCGCAACTGCTTCTATATCGGCGCGCTCGGCTCGCGAAAGACCCACGCCAAGCGCGGCGACCGGTTGAAGGCGCAGGGCGCCACCGACGCTGATATCGCCAAAATCCACGCGCCGATCGGGCTCAACATCGGCGCGGTGTCGCCGTCGGAAATCGCGGTGTCGATCATGGCGCAGATCACCGCCGAACTTCGCCTGCCGAAAGCGAGCGCGGCATGAAGTTCGGTCCCGCCAGCCCGGCGGATGCATTGGGCGGCGTTACCGTCCACACGCTGCGCCAGGGCGATCTCGTGCTCAAGAAGGGCACCACCATCGGCGCCGATGAAGTCGCGGCACTCGCGCGCGCCGGCGTCAAGGAAGTCGTGGTGGTGCGCCTAGAAGACGGCGATGTCTCGGAAGACGTTGCCGCAGCCTCCATCGCGCAGGCGGTGGCGGGCGAGGGCGTCCATGTCGAGCGCGCCTTCACCGGCCGCGCCAACCTGTTCGCGGCGCATCCCGGCGTGCTGGTGGTCGACCGTGCCATCGTCGATCGCATCAACGCCGTCGATGAAGCCATCACCTTTGCGACGCTGGCGGCCTACAAGCCGGTGGTCGAGGGCGAGATGATCGCCACGGTGAAGCTGATCCCTTTCGGCGTTGCGGGCACGTTGCGCGATGCCGCGGTGGAGGCCGCGAGCGGCGGCGCGATGCGGATTGCGCCTTTCACGGTCAGCAAGGTCGGCGTCGTCTCGACGCTGCTGCCCGGGCTGTCGCCAAAAGTAATCGACAAGACGCTACGCGTCACCGCCGAACGGCTGGCGCCGGCCGGCGCCAAAATCATTGCCGAACGCCGCGTCCCCCATGACGAGGACGCGTTGGCAAAGTCGGTCCAGGAATTACTCGGCCTCGGCGCCGAACTGGTCATCGTATTCGGCGCCTCCGCGATTGCGGACCGGCGCGACGTGATCCCGGCGGCGATCGAGCAGGTCGGCGGTGCCATCGAGCATTTCGGCATGCCGGTCGATCCCGGCAATCTCTTGCTGATCGGCCGGATCGGCGGCGTGCCGGTGCTGGGCGCGCCGGGCTGCGCGCGCTCGCCAGTGGAGAACGGTTTTGACTGGGTGCTGATGCGGTTGCTGGCCGGCATCCCCGTCAGCCGCGCGGATCTCACCGGCATGGGCGTCGGCGGCCTGCTGATGGAAATCGTTACCCGGCCGCAGCCGCGGGTGCCTGTGGGTACCGACGGCAACCGCAACGTCGCGGCGATCATCCTCGCCGCCGGGCGTTCGACCCGGATGGGCGGGCCGAACAAGCTGCTCGCCGAACTGAACGGCAAGACGCTGGTGCGGATCGTCGCCGAGCAGGCGGCGGCCTCGCGCGCCAGCAGCGTCACGGTGGTCACCGGCCATCAGGCTGCGGAAGTCGAGAAGGCGCTGGCCGGGATGAAGGTCACCTTCGTGTACAATCCGGATTACGCCGACGGACTCGCCAGCTCGGTGAAGGCCGGCATCGCCGCCGTGCCGAAGGACGCCGACGGCGCTGTGGTCTGTCTCGGCGACATGCCGCTGATCGACACGAAACTGATCGACCGGCTGATCGAGGCCTTCGCGCCGGACCGCGGCAGCTTGATCGCCGTTCCGGTCAGCGATGGCCGCCGCGGCAATCCGGTACTGTGGTCGCGGCGCTTCTTCGGCGAGTTGATGACGCTGGACGGCGACATCGGCGCCCGGCATCTGATCATGAAGCATAGCGAGGCGATGGCCGAAGTGCCCGTCGAAGGCCACGCCGCCTTCCTCGACATCGACACGCCGCAGGCGCTCGCCGACGCGCGAAGGGGGTGATGTTCGTAGGGTGGGCAAAGGCGCGCTTGCGCCGTGCCCACCAATCATGCGCGGCGTTCGGTGTGGTGGGCGCGCTTCGCTTTGCCCACCCTACGGCCGACGGCGCCATCGCATCGGGAACTCGTTCACCCAATTGAAACGCCTGCGCTGTAGCTTCCTCCTATTGGATTGAACCTCGGGGGAGGGGACTTTGCCTGTTATCGCTGCGCGCCTTCGCGCGTTTTTTGTTGCTGCCTTTATTTTGATGCTTGCTCCACAATTCGCCATGGCTGCCGGCGCGCTGGCGGTCGGTAAATGCGGCGCCTATGGCCAGGCGTTCGATTTTCCTGCCCAGGAAGCCGCGCTGGCCGCGGCGAAGAAACAGTGCAAGGGCGACTGCACCACCGTCACCATGAACCGCGCCTGCGCCGCCTTCGCGGTGGACATGAAGAATCCCTGCGGCGCGCATGGCTATGCGGTGACGCCGCGGATTTCCAGCTCGCTGAATGCCGCCACCAAGAAATGCTATGATTTCGGCGGCAAGGAATGCGTCATTCGGGCCTGGGCCTGCGACGCCAAGGGCTAGCCGGCAGCGGACAAAATCCTCGTTGAATCGGCCTGCGCCAGCTACGTTGCGACCATGATCCACATCGTTCGCAACTTCTTCGGGCCGGTGGCCAAGGCTCCGTCGCCGCTGCTTGCCGAATTTCGCCAGGCGCTGAGCCACGAAATGCTGCAGACCGAGCGCCTGAGGATCAAGGCGTTGATCGTCACCGTCGTCCTCGTGACCGTGACGCTGTCGGTGGCCTATCTCCTGACCCCGGAAAGCTTCGCGCGTATCTCCAATGGCCAATTCGATCTTGTGTCGTCCTATGTCACGACGATTCCGCTGCTGCTGTTCGAGTTCTTCATTCTTCACAAGGTCAACCAGCGTATCGCCACCGGCGGCGACATCGTGGTCGTGCGGCGCTATCTGAGCGCGCTGATCGAGACCAGCATCCCGACGGCGGTGCTGTATCTGCATATGGACTGGATGGGACCGACGCAGGCGCTGGCCTTCGGGGCGCCGCTGTCCTACTTCATCTTCATCATTCTCTCGACGTTGCGGCTCGATTTCTGGTTATCGACATTTACCGGCTTCGTGGCGGCTGCCCAGATGTTCGCCCTGGCGATGCTATACCACCCGGCGCAGTTCGCTTCCGATCCCCACCCGGACATCGCCTTTCAATCGATTCGAAGTTTGCTGATATTGCTCGGCGGCGTGCTCGCCGGCGCGGTCGGCGTGCAGTTGCGCCGGCAGTTCGAGGCGAGCATCGCGGCGACCGCGGCGCGCGACCGTGTCACCAACCTGTTCGGCCAGCACGTCTCGCCGCAGGTCGTGGAACGCCTGATGGCGTCGAGCCCCGGCGTTGCCGGCGAGACCCGGCATGTCGCCGTGATGTTCGTCGATATTCGCGCCTTCACGGCGGCGGCGCGGGTGCGCGCGCCGCACGAGGTGGTGGAGCGGCTCGACAGCGCCTTCGCGGTGCTGGTCGATGTGCTCGATCGTCACTCAGGCATCGTCAACAAGTTTCTCGGCGACGGATTTCTGGCGCTGTTCGGCGCGCCGATCGCGGATCCCGATGCGGCGCAGCGCGCGGTTGCAGCCGCACGCGAGATGTTGGCGGCGATGGAGAGCAGCAATATCGACAGCGAATGGCCGTTGCGGATCGGCATCGGGGTGCACATCGGGCCCGTGGTCGCCGGCAATGTCGGGTCGCCGCGTCGCAAGGAATACACCGTGATCGGCGACACCGTGAATTTTGCATCGAGGCTGGAATCCCTCAACAAGGAGTTCGGTTCGCAATTGCTGATCTCGGCGGCGGTGCGCGAGGCGCTGGGTCAGCATGGCAGCGATGCGGTGCTGCTCGGCGAAGTGCCGATCCGCGGCTATGACGATCCGCAGGCGATCTGGCGGCTGTACTGACACCGGATCAGTTGTCGAAGAACGGTTCGCGCGGCGGCCGCAGCAGGATGCCGAGCCGGCCGTAGATGCCTTCGCGCTGCCCGCTGTCCTGGATGTGGCCGACCGCGAGCGACCATTCGAAGTGGCCGGTGCGGAGCCCGGTGACGTGCACGCCGAGGCGGCGTTGCGCGCTGTAGAAGTCGCGCGCATACGCAGCCTCCGGGCCGACCCAGAACCGGTCGAACAGCCGCCATCCGGCGGCGATGCGGGTGGTGAAGCCGTCGTCGATCGTCGTGGCGGACAGCGCGTATTGCAGCATCAATGCGCGGGTCGGCTCCGCCCACACGTCGGCGGCGAAGCGGGCGCCGATCTTGTTGCTGACGCCGGTGAGCCGCCGGTTGGTCAGTTGATAATCGGCTTCCACTTGCGGACCGGCCAGCACCTGCACTTCCAGATTGCCGAATTTCAGCCGCCACCCCGGCATCACGGAGCCACGAAAGATCTCGGTCTCGTAGCGCTTGGTCGGCGTGGTGAAGCGATCGAGGCTTTCCGATCCTGTGACGCGCAGGATGAAGCCATCCTTGTTGACGGAGTTGGGCGCCCACTGCAGCCCCGCATAGGCGCCGAACCCCCAGCGCCAGACGTCGAAGCCGGTGAAGTAGATCAGCCGCTCGGGCATCACCGGCGTGAGGAAATCCAGCGACCACCGCTTCGTTTCCGCGGGCTCGAACAGCACGGCCCAGCGCAATGGCTTCTTCTGGACGATCAAAGCGTCCTCATCGTCGTCGTCCGGGTCGTCGTCGGCCTGCTGCGCCAGCGCCGCGTGGACGTCGCCGGCCGTCATGGCCGCGACAAGGCACAGCGCGCGCAACACCGCCCCCCAACGCATCGATCCACGTCCCACGCAACAACAATGCAACTTGAGGTAGATTAAATCTGGGGATAAATCCGCGTCCAGCGTCGCGAAGAGAACGGGCGGAGAACGTGTGAAGAAAATTTTTGAGGACGATGACGTTGAGCAGCAGCGCTGGAGCTTTCGCGTTCCCCGGATGCCGCAGCGCGTCCGGTAGGCGGTTTTGATGCTGTCCTCGCCCTTCTGCAGCCTGGCATAGACGAAGTCGCCGGTGACGTCGGAAATCGCGCCCAAATTCCAGTCTTTACTTGATTATGACTGACTGGTCAGTCATACTTTCTCCATGAGCACATCCAGATCCAAACCGAAGGCGGGACGGACGACTCGCTCTGCCGATGCCGGGACGGTGGCTGCGACCAAGCCATCCAAAATCGCGGCGTCCCGGACCGTCGCGTCAAAGCCGCTGTCCGGTCGAGCGGCCAAGGCCGCGGAGCGCCGCGCGGCAATCGTCGCTGCCGGGCTCGACGAATTCGTCGCCCGCGGCTTTGCCGCCACCCGGCTCGACGACGTGGCAAAGCGCGCCGGCGTGGCCAAGGGGACGATCTACCTCTACTTCACCGACAAGGAGGCGCTGTTCCAGGAACTCGTGCGCTACGCGCTGGTGCCGTTGATTGAGCGGATGAGCGCGCCGCCGGCGGCCGGCGGCTCCGCCCGCGCCATGCTGGAGGGGTTTGCCGAGGGCTTTGTGCGCGATGTCGTGCAGACGCGACGCGGCGACATCTTGCGCCTGATCATCGCGGAAGGTGCGCGCTTCCCGTCATTGTCCGAATTCTATTATCGCGAAGTGGTGGCGCGGGGGATGGCCGGGATGCGGCAGTTGATCGAATACGGCATCGCACGCGGCGAAATCCACAATCCCGCGCTGCTGCAGTTTCCGCAGCTTCTGGTGGCCCCGGCGATGGTTGCGGTGATTTGGCAGGGGCTGTTCGCGCGGCTGTCACCGCTCGACGCGATGGCGATGTTGCAGGTTCATATCGATCTGATTTTCGGCGAACGGAGGACGGCATGAGGTCGTCACACAGCGCATACCAATGGCTGGGTATGCTGGTGCTTTGCGCGGCCCTGGCCGGCTGCAACGAACGCAAAGACCCAGGCTATCAGGGCTGGATCGAGGCCGACATGATCTTCGTCAGCCCCGATGAATCCGGCCGCGTCACCAAGCTCAATGTCCGCGAGGGCGACGAGGTGCAGGCCGGCGCGCCGCTTTATGCGGTGGACGACGATTTGCAGCAGGCCGATCTCAACCAGACCAACGCCACGCTGGCCAACGCCAAACAGACCTTCGAGCGCGCCCAGACGCTCAGCAAAACCGGCTCCGGCACCCAGGCCAACCTCGACGCGGCGGTATCGGCGCTGCGCGTCGCTGAGGCGCGGGTGAACACGTCGCAGACGCGGCTGACGCGGCGCAATGCCTTCGCACCGGTCAGCGGCACCATCCAGCAGATCTATTTTCGCGAAGGTGAAATGACGCCGGCCCAGCGGCCGGTGCTGTCGATCTTGCCGCCGGGCAACATGAAGGTACGATTCTATGTGCCGGAGATCGACCTCGCGAAACATGCCGTCGGCGACGAGGTTCGCGTCACCTGCGACAACTGCGCCACCGATCTGTCGGCCAAGATCTACTACATCGCTACAACGGCCGAATATACACCGCCGGTGATCTACAGCCTCGATGAGCGCAACAAGCTCGTCTATTTGGTGCAGGCGCGCCCCAACAAGCCGGCCAGCCTGCGCGTCGGCCAGCCGGTCAGCGTGTTCGCCCATGCGCCGATTCCCGTAGCGACCACGCGATGACCGAAGCCACCGTTGCCGCATCCGACATCGCCATCGAGGTGAAGGGCCTGACAAAATCGTTCAGCGGCCGCGAGGTGGTGCATGACCTCAGCATGCAGGTGAAACGCGGCACCATCTATGGCTTTCTCGGACCAAACGGCTCGGGCAAGACCACGACCATCCGCATGCTGTGCGGGCTGCTGACGCCGGACAGCGGCAGCGGCACCTGCCTCGGCTTCGACATCCTGCGCGAAGCCGACAAGATCAAGCGCCGGGTCGGCTACATGACCCAGCGCTTCAGCCTGTACCAGGACCTGTCGGTGCGCGAGAACCTGGAATTCGTAGCAAGGCTCTACGGCGTCCGCGACCCGCGCAAGGCGGCGCGCAACATGATCGCGCGGCTTGGCCTCAATGGCCGCGAGGAGCAACTGGCCGGCGAACTGTCAGGCGGCTGGAAGCAGCGTCTCGCGCTCGGCGCCTGCACTTTGCCCAATCCGCAGCTGCTGCTGCTCGACGAGCCCACCGCCGGCGTCGATCCGAAGGCACGACGTGACTTCTGGAACGAGATCCACGCGCTGGCGGCGCAGGGGCTGACCGTGCTGGTGTCGACCCATTACATGGACGAGGCCGAGCGTTGCCACGAGATCGCTTACATCGCCTACGGGCACCTGCTGGCGCACGGCACCGTCGAGCAGGTGATCGCGGCGTCATCGCTGGCGACCTGGACGGTCACCGGCGCGGGCCTCAACGAACTCGCGACTGATCTGACCGGCAAGCCCGGGGTCGACATGGTGGCTCCGTTCGGCACCAGCCTGCACGTTTCCGGGCGCGATCACGCCGCCCTTGAGTCGACCGTTGCCTCATATCGCGACCGGCCGGGGCAGCACTGGCAGCACGGCGCGCCGTCGCTAGAGGATGTGTTCATCGACCTGATGACCCGCGCCAAGGACAATTTTCAATGAGCGCCGCGGACGGACCGGATCGCGAGGTCAAGGAGCGGGCGTTTGGCTTCTGGCGGCGCAGCTATGCGATGCTGGTGAAGGAGTTCATCCAGTTGCGGCGCGACCGGGTGTCGTTTGCCATGATCGTGATGATCCCGGTGATGCAGTTGCTGCTGTTCGGCTACGCCATCAACACCACGCCGCGACATCTGCCCACCGCGGTGCTGCTGCAGGAGGACAGTGACCTCGGTCGATCGATCCTGAAAGCGCTGGAGAACACTACGTATTTCCACTTCACCCATGAGGTGCACACGGTGGCCGAGTTCGACGCGCTGTTGCTGTCGGGAAAGGTGCTGTTCGGCGTCGAGATCCCGCGCGGCTTCGAGCGCGCGGTGCGGCGCGGGGATCGTCCGGCGCTGCTGGTCGCCGCCGACGCGACCGATCCGGTGGCGGCCGGATCGGCACTGGGTGCGCTGGGGCAAGTGATGCAGACGGCCTTGCAGCACGACCTGTTCGTCGGCGATCCCGCCACGCTGCCGTTCGAGATCCGGGCGCATGCGCGCTACAATCCGGCGGGGTCGTCGCGGCTCAACATCGTGCCGGGGCTGGTCGGTACCATCCTGACCATGACCATGCTGATCTTCACCGCGCTGTCGGTGACCCGCGAGATCGAGCGCGGCACCATGGAAAACCTGCTGTCGATGCCGATCACCCCGGTGGAGGTCATGCTCGGCAAGATCGTGCCCTATGTGCTGGTCGGCTTTATCCAGGCGACATTGATCATCGGCATCGGCGTGTTGCTGTTCGGCGTGCCGGTGCAGGGCAGTCTGCTGCTGCTGGCGCTGCTCAGCACGTTGTTCATCACCACCAATCTCTCGATAGGCTACACCTTTTCCACCATCGTGCAGAACCAGCTGCAGGCGATGCAGCTGTCGATGATGTTCTTCCTGCCCAGCATCCTGCTGTCCGGCTTCATGTTTCCGTTCGCGGGGATGCCGGTGTGGGCGCAGTATCTCGGCGAGGGCCTGCCGCTGACGCATTACGTGCGGATCGTCCGCGCCATCATGCTGAAGGGCGCGACGCTCGAAAACCTGCGTTACGACGCCCTTGCGCTGGCAGTACTGATGCTGCTGGCGATGACCATCGCGGTGACGCGCTTCCGTCGCACGCTGGACTAGCTCAGTCGCGGTGTAGCGTTCGCCGTGGCCGGATCACCACGCTGATCCGGCCGTAGACGCCTTCGCGCCGCTAGCTGTCCCACACCTGGCCGGCGGCGATCGACCATTCGTATTCGTCGCTGCGCAAGCCGGTGCATGCCCCCGGTCAGAACGTCAAACGGCGGGTGGGACGGCCGGCGTCCAGCGGCGCCGGGAGAATGATCGATGAACGCTCCGCAAAAATTCAGAGCTGCGGCGGTAGCAGGTTCTCGATACGGACGCCTTCGCGGCCTTCGATGATCTCGGCAATCATCTGCCGGTGGCAGTGCGTGTGATCGCGCTCGTAGCATAGCAGGCAGACCGGGCCGGCCTTCATCGCCAGCGACGCCAACTCGTCGAGTTCTTCCTTGGCTTGCGGCAGCTTCAGATGCGCCCGGTAGATCCGCTGCATCTCGCTGAACTTGCCGCTGCGCGCGGCCTCGCGGCCGTCCTTCGGGGTGCCCAGACCGCGCAGGTGGACATAGCCGATGCCGCGCTCGTCGAGTTCGGCGGCGAGCTGCGTCTTGGAAAAGCCGGGGCGGCGCGAGGCGGCGACCGCGCGGACGTCGACCAGCAGTTTGACGCCCGCCTGCTGCAATTCGTCGAGCACAATCTTGGCTGGCGTTTGCTCATAGCCAATGGTGAAGAGTTTCGCAGGCTTCGCCATCCTTACCTCTCACAACCTGGTCGGCTACTTGAGCCGCTCGATCAACGCCATCGCGCCGGCGGGTGCGCGCACCTTGGCTTCGTGGATGACGTAAGCGAACACGTCACGCGGCTGCTTCTTGGCCTTGGGCTTATCGACGCGCGGCAGGTCGTCCGGTTCGCCGCCCTGGGCCCAGGTCTGCAGCCGCTTGGTCCAGGCATCCAGCGCCTTCGGCGGGTAGGCGGTTTTGATGCTGTCCTCGCCCTTCTGCAGCCGCGCATAGACGAAGTCGCCGGTGACGTCGGAGATCGCGGGGTAGGTGGCGTGTTCGGAGAACACCACGGGGGTCTTGAACTGCCGCAGCAGCGCGGTGAATTCCGGCACGCAAAAACTGTCGTGGCGCACCTCGACCACATGGCGCAGTTGGCGGCCTTCGAGCTCGCGCGGCAGCAAGTCGAGGAACGCGCCAAAATCCACCGGGTCGAACCTTTTCGTCGGCGCGAATTGCCACAGCACCGGGCCGAGCTTGTCGCCGAGTTCGAGCACGCCGGAATCGTAGAACCGCTGCACGGACTCGCCAGCTTCGGCGAGCACGCGGCGGTTGGTAGCGAAGCGCGGGCCCTTCAGCGAGAACACGAAACCGTCCGGCACCTCGCGCGCCCATTTGCGAAAGCTTTCCGGCTTCTGCGAGCCGTAGAAGGTGCCGTTGATCTCGATCGAGGTCAGCTTCGAGGCGGCGTAACTCAGCTCCTTCGCCTGGGTCAGCCTTTCCGGATAGAACACGCCGCGCCACGGCGCGAAAGTCCAGCCGCCGATGCCGACATAGATACCGCCCGACTTTCCCGCAGTGCGGTGCACACCCTTGGTCACGCGCTTCCCTCTTTCGCAGAATGTATTGAAAACGAAGACTAAAGCGACGCCGCGCCGCCTACAAGGCGGACCTGGGAGTGTTCTATTTTGCTCATGATTTGTGAACCACAAGCGGCGAATTCACATTGGCCTTAACGCTTTGCACTGCCCCGGGAGCACTAAGATAACGCAACAATGCAGGGTGAATGCCTTGGCGATGGTGGAAACGATCAGGCGGGTGAGAAAGATGCTCCGGTCGCGTGCCGCTGCCGGCGCTCGCGACAGGCCCGCACGGGCGTGGACGCAATCGCACCATCGGCTGACGGCCCCGGTTGTTTTGTTGGCACTCTGCTTTTCCGCGGTATGCGGGTGGATTTTGCTGGAAGGGCGCCGCGCCACGGAGGCGCGGGCGGCCGAGGTCGCCACCAGCCTCGTCAGCTCGCTCAGGGCCGACATCGCCCGCAACGTGGAAACCCTGAACCTGTCGCTCGAAGCGGTGGTGAACAATCTGAAGCTGCCGGGTCTCGATCGCCTCACTCCGGAGATGCGTCAGCAGGTGCTGTTCGATCATTCAGCGACCGTTCGTTATCTGACATCGATGCTCATCATCGACGAAACGGGTAAGATCACGCTCGATTCGAGAAACAGCCAGCCATCGCAGCAGAACCTCTCCGACCGCGACTATTTTCAGATCCACAGGGACAACGACTCCGTCGGTCTTTTTATCAGCCGGTCGTTCAAGTCCCGTCTGAGCGACCGCATGCTGGTCGGGTTCAGCCGGCGGCTGTCGCATCCGGACGGCTCGTTTGCCGGCGTGGTGCTTGGCGCCATGCTGCAGGATTATTTCCAGTCGGGCTTCAAGGATATTTCGCTCGGCCCCAACGGCACGGTGACGCTGGCGCGCACCGACGGCGTCGTGCTGATGCGCTGGCCCTACCGCGAGGATTCTGTCGGCAGCAGTTTGAAGCGGGCCGAACTATTCGTTCAGTTTCAGCAGGCCAGCAGCGGCCAGTATGAATCCCCGGGAGAACTGGACGGTGTCAAACGGCTGTTCGTATATGGCCAGGTGGCCGACCTGCCGCTGATCGTCGTGGTCGGCCAGTCGCTCGACGACATCTTCGCGCCGTGGTGGCGCCAGGCGCTGGCCATCGGCGCACTGATGGTGGTGCTTTGCGCGGTGACGGTCGTGTTGGCGATGTCGCTGAATCGCGAGCTGACGCGGCGCAACGCCGCGGAAAGGAAGCTCATCGTTCTGGCCACCATTGACGGGCTCACCGGTCTCGCCAACCGGCGACATTTCAGCCGGACGCTAGCCTATGAATGGCGCCGCGCCATGCGTGGCCGCGTCCCTGTCGCGCTGCTGATGATCGACGCCGACAAGTTCAAACTCTTCAACGACAGCCATGGCCATCAGGCGGGCGACCGACTGCTGCAAGCCATTGCGGCGTCGATTGCTGCGAACGTGAAACGTCCCTCGGATCTGGGTGCGCGCTATGGCGGCGACGAGTTTGCCGTTCTGCTGCCCGACACCTCTCTTGGCGACGCGGCGGCGCTTGCCGAACGGATTTGCCAGGATCTGAGTGTCTGCTGCCGCGCGGACCAGATCCAGCGCGGCCACGCACATTTGAGTATCGGAGTCGCATCTCTCGTCCCTGGGAGGGGCGCCAAGCATCGGGATCTCGTCGCTGCCGCCGACAAGGCGCTCTACAGGGCCAAGCACCTCGGCCGCAATCGCATTGAATTGGCGACGATGGAGGATGCCGGTGCGCTGGCGCCTGAAGCGGGTCCGCAGACGGACGACGATGCCCGTGCTGCCCCTGAAGGAACTTCCGCCGTTGCGTAGCTGCCGCGCTAGTGCCGAGCAGGCAGCACCGGCTTGGTGACCCCATCGACGCCGGACAGCACCAGCATGGTGAGCAGGGCGTTCTGCGGCCCGAACCAGGCATTTACCGGGCGATACCATTCGTTGCGCGAGTGCCAGTTACCGCCTTCGCCGCCGCCGCCGATGGTGACCGCGGGAATGCCGAGCGACATCGCGAGATTGGAGTCGGTGCTGGAACCGGCGAAGGTGACGCGGGGCGCCTTGGTGAGGATGGTGACCGCGCGCTGGGTCGCCTGCACGATCGGCGAATCCTCGGCGACGATGCCGGCGGGACGATCACCGATCAGCTTGATGTCGACGCTGAGCTTGTCCGACTGCCAGCGTTGGTTCTCATCAACCACCGCCTGCTTGACCTGATCGAGCAGGCGCGCTTCCAGCTTCAGCAGTTCCTCGGTGGAGTTGGAGCGCATATCGACCGCCATCCGTGCCTCCGCGGCGATCGCATTGACCGAGGTGCCGCCGCTGACCGTGCCGACCGTGAAGGTGGTCTTCGGGTCCGAGGGGGTCTGCAACTCGGCGATCTTGGCGACCGCGCGCCCCAGCGCATGGGTCGCGCTCGGCAGGCCGAACTCCTGGAAGCTGTGGCCGCCCGGGCCCTTGAAGATCATCTCGAAGCGATGGCTGCCGGTGCCCTGGTTGACCACGCGGGTGACGCCGAGGCCGTCGATGGAAATGAAGCCGTCGATGTCCTTGTGATCGCGAAACAGCGCTTTGACGCCGCGCAGATTGCCGAGCTCTTCCTCGCCGACGCTGGCAACGAACATGATGTCGCCGACCGTGGTGATCTGCTGCTTGTTCAGTGCATCAAGCAGCGACAGCATCGCGGCTAGCCCGCGCGCGTCGTCGCCGATGCCCGGCGCAAAGTAGGTGCCGTCCTTTTCCTTGACGGTGACGTCGGTGCCTTCCGGAAACACCGTGTCCTGATGCGCGGAGACGACAAGCTTCGGCGTGCCGGCGCTGCCCTTGCGCAGCGCAATGACGTTGCCTTCGCTGTCGATGGCGGCGTCCTTCAGCCCGAGTTCCTGGAAGCGCTTCAGCAGATAGGCGCCGCGCGCCTGCTCCTTGTAGGGCGGGGCGGGAATTTCGGTGATGCGCTTCTGCTCGTCCAGCGCGCGGCCGTCGTCGGCCTTGATGACCTCCAGCGCCTTGGCCACCTTGCCGTCGGCCAGTACGGCCGCGGTGGCCGCATCGATAGGGCCCTCGGCCATCGCGCACGGCGAACCCGCCAGCGTCAGCGATGCGGCGACGAACAACAACTTAAGGGTAGGGGTCATGGAATCTCCGTTGGGCCGGTACGCAGGGATCAGGGCAAGATCCGCAGGTGGCGGCCTTCTTTACCGCTGCCCCTTGTGGCAAATCCCGCACCACGCGGGAAGGCCGATCCCCGGCGGGGGCCATGCTGACTGCTATTTAACTCTCCCCTTGCGCTTTGGCTCGATGCCCCCTATCTTGCCTCCAACGGCGACGTCGATGCTTCATAAGCCTCCGGCGCTGGGACGACCCTGGAATAGCTCGGTAGCGCCGGATGTACGCGCGCCACGTTGTTCGGGGTCGTTGGCATTTTTGGGCCACTTTCGCCCCATTTCCCTCGATACCGGTTGATCTGAGCGCTTGTTCCGCAGCCGCCTTGGCATGGTCCGGCGCGGCAGATATATGCTGGCCCATGAATGAAGCCATCAGACCGGGGCCCGGACAGCCAACGCAAGCGGGAACTCCGTTGCGGCTCTCCGTGATTGTTCCCACCTTCAACGAACGCGACAACGTCGTCACTCTGGTGCAACGGCTCGATGTCGCGCTGGCCGGCATCGCCTGGGAAGTCATCTTCGTCGATGACAACTCACCGGACGGGACGTCCGACGTAGTGCGCATGCTGGCGCGGCAGGACCCCCGGGTGCGCTGCATCCGGCGCATCGGGCGGCGCGGCCTGTCCGGCGCCTGCATCGAGGGCATGCTGGCCTCCAGCGCGCCGGTCGCGGCGGTGATCGACGGCGACCTGCAGCACGACGAGACTCAGTTGGCGAAAATGCTCCGCCTGATCGAAGCCGGCAACGCCGAGCTGGTGATCGGCAGCCGCTATGTCGAAGGCGGCAGCGCCGACAGCTTCAACCAGCAGCGGCTCGGCGCCAGCATGTTCGCCACCGCCGTCGCCCAGCGCGTGTTGCGCGTGAAAATTGCCGACCCGATGAGCGGCTTCTTCATGATCCGCCGCGATCGTTTCGAACAACTGGCGCCGCAACTTTCGACGCAAGGCTTCAAAATTCTGCTCGACGTCGTCGCCACCGCACGCGGCGATCTGCGCGTGGTCGAGGTGCCCTATACGTTCGGCTCGCGCCTGCATGGCGAAAGCAAGCTCGATTCCATGGTGGCGCTGGACTTCCTCGGCCTGGTGCTGGCCAAGCTGACCAATGACATCGTGTCGCTGCGCTTCCTGCTGTTTGCGCTAGTCGGCTCGATCGGCCTGTTCGTGCATTTCGCGGCATTGTTCACCGCGCTTGAAGCGTTCGCGCTGCCGTTCGCCGAGGCGCAGGCCTGCGCCGCGCTGCTGGCGATGACCAGCAACTTCCTGCTCAACAATTTCCTGACCTACCGCGACCAGCGCCTGAAAGGCTTTGGCATCCTGCGCGGGTTGTTGCTGTTCTATCTCGTCTGCAGCGTCGGGCTGCTGGCCAATGTCGGCGTCGCCTTCTCGGTCTACGACCAGGAGCCGATCTGGTGGCTGGCCGGCGCGTCCGGCGCGCTGATGGGCGTGGTCTGGAACTACGCCATGTCCGGCCTGTTCGTCTGGCGCAAGCGGTGACGTCGCGATGACCGCGCAGGAGGTGCGGCTGGTCCGCGGCACGGCGGCGGTCGTCGTCGGCCTGGTGCTGCTGCGCCTGATTGCTGCGGCCTGGACGCCGCTGACCTTCGACGAAGCCTATTACTGGATGTGGTCGAAGCATCTCGCCGGCGGCTACTACGACCACCCGCCGATGGTCGCCGTGGTGATCTGGCTCGGGACGCTGATCGCGGGCGATACCGAATTCGGCGTTCGCGTCGTTTCGGTGCTGCTGGCGCTGCCGATGAGCTGGGCGGTCTATCGCACCGCGGAGCTGCTGTTTGGCGGCCAGCGCGTGGCGTGCAGCGCCACGTTGCTGCTCAACGCCACCCTGATGGCGGCGGCCGGCACCATGATCGTGACGCCCGACGCGCCGTTGCTGGTGGCCTCCAGCTTTGTGCTGCTGGCGCTCGCGCAGGTGCTGGCGACCGGGCAAGGGGCTTGGTGGATCGCGGTCGGCGTCGCGGTCGGTCTCGCGCTGCTATCAAAATACACCGCGCTGTTTTTCGGCCCGGCGATCCTGATCTGGCTGATCGCGGTGCCGAAGCTGCGGCGCTGGCTGCTGTCGCCGTGGCCCTATCTCGGCGGCATCGTGGCGCTGGCCGTATTCTCGCCCGTCATCCTGTGGAACGCCGATCACCAGTGGGTGTCGTTCATCAAGCAGCTCGGCCGGGCGCGGATTGCGCATTTCAATCCGGCCTTCGTCGCCGAATTGATCCCGACCCAGATCGCCTTTGCCACGCCGCTGGTTTTCGTCCTCGGCGCCATGGGGCTGTACGCGCTGGCGCGGCCGCATTCCGGCGCCTGGCCGGCGCGCACCCTGATCAACGCCACGCTGTGGACCATCGTGCTGTATTTCGTCTGGCACGCTTTGCATAACCGCGTCGAGGCCAACTGGTTTGCGCCGGTCTATCCGGCCTTCGCCATTGCCGCCGCCGTGGCCGCGCACGTCACGCCATGGAAACCGCGCGCGCGGCGCACCATCGACTTCTGTCTGCGCTGGGCGGGGCCCGGCGGCGTCATCCTGTTCACGGCGCTGGTGGTGCAGGCCAACACCGGGTTGTTGTCGGGCTATCGCCGCGACGCAACCGTGCGTAGCATTGGCGTCGGTTTCCCGGAACTCGCCGCAGAGATCGAAGCGGTGCGGCTGCGCATCGGCGCTTCCTGCGTGCTGGCGCCGGACTACGGCACCACGGGCTGGCTGGCGTTCTATCTGCCGAAGGGCACCTGCGTGACGCAGCACGGACAACGCATCCGCTGGGTCAACATGCCCGAGCCGAGCGCCGCGCAACTATCGGGAAAGCTCTTGCTGGTTGGCGAGCAGAACGCCGCAGCCTCGCCTGAGTGGCAGGCGCGATTCTCAATCATTGAGAAAGTCGGAGAACTGACGCGCAAGCGCGGGCCGCTGGTGATCGAGAAAGTCGAACTCGACGTGCTCGACGGCGCCAAAGGCGACCCGCTCGACCGCTCGCCGCCAGAGGAACTGGCCAAGCCATAACGCGGCCGAATAAAGTTCGTCGCCGATGAACCTAAACCCATGTTGCCGACGACCAATAGTCGCGGACAACTGAAATGGGCGGTTATTGGCAATGGAAAACACAGATTTCAACTCAAATGGTATTTCCGAACTCCCTTGCGAACCTGGCAAGGGCCAAGGTGCATCGACGGACATCACGGGCACCCACGAAGTGGGAGGCCTGCGCGGCGCGCGGATTGCGAGCGTCCTCGCGCAGATCAACGAGAGTTTTTCCGATCAGCAATTTTCCACCCGCGTGGTCGCCGAGAAGCTCGGCCTGTCGGTGCGCTACGTGCAGGATCTCCTGCAGGGCTCCGGCCTCAGCATCACCGATCGCATCATGGAGCTTCGGCTGGAGAAAGCCCGCGCCATGCTGATCGACGATCGGCAGTGCAATCTGAAGATCAGCGACGTCGCCGCGAGTTGCGGGTTCAACGAGCTGTCGTATTTCCATCGCAGCTTCCGTCGGCGCTTTGGCGCGTCTCCCGCCAAGTACCGTATCCAGTCAATGAACGGCTGATGCGGCACGCTTGTCGGTGAAATAGGCCAGCGTACCGCGGTGAATGACGCGGTCACTGGCGATGACCTGATCGGCCTCGATATCCGCCGCGCCGGCGAGACTGGTGTAGAGCGGACCGAAATCGCGATAGCTGTCCTCGAGCAGCTTCTCGAAGCTATCGATCACGAAGTAGCTCTGCTGAAAATCGTCGATGATGTAGTTGGTGCGCATCACCCGCTCCAGCTCAAAGCCGATCCGGTTCGGCGACGGATTTTCCAGCGCGAACACCGACTCCGTCGCCGATGACAAAATGCCCGCGCCGAAGATCCGCAGCCCGTCGGCGCTCTGCAACAGCCCGAATTCCACCGTGTACCAGTACAGCCGCGCCAGGTTCTTCAACTGGCCGAGTTGCAGCGCGCGGGCACCCCCCTGACCGTAGGCCTGCATGAAATCCGCATAGACCGGATTGGCCAGCAACGGCACATGGCCGAACACGTCGTGAAAAATGTCCGGCTCCTGCAAATAGTCCATCTCGTGCTCGGGGCGGATGAAGGCGCCGGCCGGGAAGCGGCGGTGCGCGAGGTGATCGAAAAACACGTCGTCGGGGACCAGTTCGGCGACCGGCACCACCTGCCAGCCGGTCAGCGGCTGCAGCTTGGCGCTGAGTTTTTCGAGGTCGGGAATTCCGGCCTCGGACAGTTGCAGCGTGTTCAGCGCGGCGAGGAATTCATCGCAGGCGCGGCCCTTCAGCACCGTCTGCGCGCGGGCGAACAGCCGGTCCCAGCGGTCGTGTTCGGCGGCGGAGTACGACGCCCAGTCCTGATCCAGCGTGAAATCCGGACGCCGCGGCGCGCGCAGGTAGCGGCTCTTTTCGGCGGACTCGTTCAATGCGTTGGCCGGTGCCGTCATCACGCTCTCCGATCGAAATGGTCCTTGTGAGATAAGGCGCTTTCGGCGGATTGTTCCAGTGACGGCCGGGCCGCGCAACGCAAAAGCCCGGCATCGCTGCCGGGCTCCGCTCCGCAAGACGCGGCTTCAGGCGGCCTTGGCGGCATCGATCGGATGCTGAACGCGGAAGCCGACGGCGAGCCGGTTCCAGATATTGATGGCGCCGATCGCCACCGTGATCTTGAAGCATTCCTGCTCGGAGAAATGCGCGCGCAGCGCTTCGTAGTCGGCATCCGGCGCGCGGGTCTGCGCCACCAGTGTCACGGCTTCGGTCCAGCCGAGCACGGCGCGTTCGCGCGGCGTGAATACCGGCGATTCCTGCCACACCGAGGTCAGGTTGATCCATTGTTCGGACAGACCGTCGCGCCGGGCTTCCTTGGCGTGCATGTCGACGCAAAAAGCGCAGCCGTTGATCTGCGAGGCCCGCAGCTTGATGAGGTGGATGATGGCGGGCTCCAGTCCCGCTTCCTTCACGACGTAGCGGTCGAGTGCGGCCACGGCCTTGTAGGCTTCGGGGACGGTGGTGACGATGTTGAGGCGGCTATGCATGGCAGTTCTCCTTTGGCTGGTGGGGTGAATGATTCAGGGCGCCGCGCGGCGCCGTTCGTTGATCGCGAGGAAGGCACAGCCGCGCGCGGCGATGGCACCACCAGCGTCCTCGGCGCTGACTTCCTTGAGCACGTCGGCGATGCTGACCTTCGCCAGTTCGGCGCGATAGGCGCGCTCGGCGCGCAGCATCGCGGCATTGATCCGGCACGGCGCCGCAGGCTTGCCGGGCAGCGGGTTGGGGCCGCGTTGGCGGATTTCGGCGCAGCGGAAGGCGGGCGCCTGCCCCTCGATGGCGAGCACGATGTCGAGCAGGCTGATCCGCGCCGGCTCCCGGGCGAGGCGATAGCCGCCGGTCGGTCCCGGCAGCGCGGCCAACACGCCGGCGCCGGACAGCGCTTGCAGGTGCTTGAGCAGGTAGCTGGGCGAAACCCCATGGAATTCGGCCAGCGCCGCTGCTGACAACACGCCTTCCGGCTGCAGCTGCGACAGCACGGTGACGCTGTGGATGGCCTGTTCGACGCCGTCGCTAAGCTTCATCGTGGAGCCTTTCCCATAATCGCAGATATTTAATATCCGTGATTAACCTCATCGTCAAGCGTTGTGGATTTCAACGCAATCGCAACATACGGACGGTATCAGATGGCGGTCTTTGATCGGTCTTGCGGGCCGGCCGTGAGGTAGGAATTCGAAATGACGTTGCGGAACGCGCTGCCTGGGACCGGGCGGACCACGCTGATCGCGGTTGCTATTCTGGGCGCCGGAATGGCTGCCACCTTCGCGGTGCGGTCGCTGTCGGAAAACATCATCGCCGCCGATGTGCAGCGCCGATTCACTGCGGACGCCGTCGATATCACCAACGCGATCGGCGAGCGGTTGCGGGCGCATGCGGAAGTGCTGGTCAGCATGCAGGGGCTGTATGCCTCGATCGGCCGCGTCGATCGCGCCCAGTTCCGCCGCTACATCGACGTGCTCGACCTCGGCCGCCGCTATCCCGGTTTCCAGGCGCTGCAGTCGCTGCGCCGCGTGACGCCGGACGGGCTCGACGGCTTCGTCGCCGAGGTGCGCGGCGACACCAGCATCGAACGATCGGGCCAGCCGGATTTTTCGGTGCGTCCGCCGGGCCAGCGCTCCGTTTACAACGTCGTCGAATTCGTCGAGCCGATGCGCGGCAACGAGAGCTCGCTTGGCTTCGACGCCGGCGCCAATCCGGCGCAGCTCGATTCGCTGCGCCGTTCCGCCGAGACCGGTCGCATCGTCGCGACGCCGCCGGTCAAGCTGGTGCAGGACACCTCCGGCGGTCTCGGCTTCATCCTGCGCGCGCCGATCTATCGCAGCGGCGAGCCGGCGCAGACGGTGTCGCAGCGCAACGCGGCGCTGCACGGCTTCGTCGCCTCGGTGTATCGCACCAACGACCTGATGCGCGGCGTGCTCGATCCGCGCACGCTGCAGCAAATGCATGTCCAGGTGGTCGATCGCGGCTACGCCAAGGCGCTGCCGGAAGGCGTCTTGATCGGCGAGCCGGAAGATCCGGCGGCCACCGCGACCCTGATGTATGACAGCCTCGAGGCCAATCTCGGCCTGGTGACGCAGGCCGTGGTGGCGACCGACATGTCGGCCGAGCGTTCGCTAGTGGTCGGCGAACGGGTCTGGCGCGTGCTGTTCAATGCCAATCCTGGCTCGGTCTACCAGATCGACCGCATGGTGCCCAACGTGGTGCTGGCCTCGGGCACCGCGATCAGCCTGCTGATGACGCTGCTCGCGGTGATCACGATGCGGTCGCGGCGGCTGTCCGGCAATCTCAGCACGCTGGATGCCGAGCAGCGCGCGCTGGTGGATAATCCGCTCGCCGGCATCCTGTTCACCGCCGGCCGTCGCATCCTGCGCGGCAACCGCCGCATCGCCGAACTTTGCGGCCGCAGCGCCGCCGATCTTCCCGGCCACCCGATCGACGATCTGCTCGCGACCGAGGCCGACCGCGATGCGTTTTCGGCAGCACTGACGCGGATTCACGACAGCGCCATGGCCACCGAGGTCGAGCTGCATCTGCGATGCAACGACGGCTCCGCGCTGGTGGTCGATGCCTATGGCAAGCCCTTGAACCGCGGCCGCAAGGGGCCGGGTGAAATCCTCTGGGTGATCCAGGACAAGACCGACGTGCTGGCGGTGGAGCAGGAGCGCCGCGATCATGCCAGCGCCATGCAGGAGGCCAATGCGCGGCTGACCGGTTCGCTGCAGGCGGCGGAACTGCGCGCCAAGGAAATCGTGCTGCTCACCGAACTCAGCGGCGTGCTGCAGTCCTGCCATTCGCTCGGTGAAATCTTTGCAGCAGTGCAGACCTATGCCGGCTACCTGTTCACCGGGGAGGCCGGCGCGCTGTACTATCTCAACGAGGCCCGCACCGTGGTCGAGCGCGGTGCGCAATGGGGCGCGCTGCACGCCGACATAACCTCGTTCGCGGTCGATGACTGCTGGGCGCTGCGCCGCGGCACCACCTTCCCGATCTCCGAAGCCAGCCAGGGGATGGTCTGTCATCACGCCGGCGCCTGCGGTGAGGCAGGCGCGGCCTATGTCTGCCAGCCGTTGATCGCGCAGAACAACCTGCTTGGCCTGCTGTACCGCGAGCACGCCACAGGCTTCGGCGACGGCGCCGACCAGCTCGCCACCATGCTAGCGGAGCAGGTGTCGCTGGCGATGGCCAATCTCGAACTGCGCGAGCAGTTGCGTAGCCAGGCGGTACGGGATCCGCTGACCGATCTTTACAACCGCCGCTACCTCGAAGACGCGGTCGGGCGCGAGATCGCGCGCAGCCGTCGCGACGGCAAGTCGCTGGCACTGGCGATGCTCGACATCGATCACTTCAAGCGCATCAATGACAGCCACGGCCACGAGGCCGGCGACGCCGTGCTGCGCAGCCTGGGCAAGATTTTACGCGATACCATCCGCATCACCGATATCATCGGCCGGTTCGGCGGCGAGGAATTCTTGCTGCTGATGCCGGGCATCAGCATCGAGATGGCCGAGCAGCGCGTGCACGATCTGCTCGAGGGCGTGCAGAAGATGCAGGTGGTGCTGCCCGGCATCACGTTGGACGGCATCACGCTGTCGATCGGGCTGGCGGTGATGCCGCTGCATGTGCAGCACGGCGACGACCTGCTGGCCGCCGCCGACGCGGCGCTCTACGCCGCGAAACGCGCCGGCCGCAACCGCGTCGTGGTCAGCGATCGCCTGGCCACCGTGGCGGCCCCCGGCCTAACGCCGGCGGACACGGCGGCGTAAGTAGCACAACCACGTCGCTCTTTCTTCCTTCTCCCCTTGTGGGAGAAGGTGGTGCGGACGAAGTCCGCGACGGATGAGGGGTTACTGGGCTCGGAGCTTGTGGTTACCCCTCACCCGTCTTCGCTTCGCGAAGCCACCTTCTCCCACAAGGGGAGAGGGAAGGAAGAGCCGCCTGCGTATCACCCCGCCACTACGGTCGCGGCGTGCTCGCGATGCTGGCTTCGATGAATTCGCGAAACGCCTGTTCCGGAAAACGGCCGGGCGCGAAAGCGTTCAGCGCAGCGTTCCAGAGGTTGTCGTGCAGCAGCAGGTCGGTGGCGTTCGGCCAGAAGTTGGCGTCGATCCGCTCGCGCCCCAGCCCGATGGCGTTGCCGATCGCGCGGCGCGGGATGTTGTCCTGGGCGAATTCGGCGATCTTGCGGCCCTGGTCGAACAGCTCCACGATGGCGCGGTAGCCCTTGTCGGTTTCGAAGAACGCCAGATTGATATGAACGTCGCGGGATTCTTCGGTCGGGTCTTTCAACGCGGCATAGTCGACGACCGTGCCGCGCCGGCCGATCACCTGGTACAACCGGTCGATCATGAGGTCGCTGTAGAAGGTGTCCTTGCGATCGACGAAGTACAGACAGCCGCAGCCTTCGTCGCCGGCGACCTGGACCTGCGGACCCGCCGGACGCGCCATGATCGCCGCCCATGGTTGCTTCTTCACGGAGATCGAACGATACGACGCCGCATCCCGCCACAGCACGCGCTGGCGAATTTCCGTGTAGACGTTGGGTTTGTAGGACAGCGTTTCGCCGATGCCTTGCAGCGAGGTGTTCAAGCCCAGCGGGATGCTCAGCACGGCGGCAATCAGCAGCCGCGGCATTGTGCCGATCGGCAGCAGCCATGCGGCGGCGCCGGCAACGCCGATCACCGCGACCGTCGGCAGCGCCCAGCCGATCAGCCAGTACAACAACCCGCCGATCGTGCCCGACCACGGGTGCAGTGAGCTGTAAAACAGTGCCGCGCAGCCGAAGCCGAGCGCCAGCAATTTTCCCGCGACGGGCATGATCAGCTTTCGAAATCGGTGAGGGGCGCCCGGCGGCTACGATGCGGATAGGTCGCCGGCGCGCGACCTTTGGTTCAGCGCGGCGTGTCGCCGCGCCGGCACTGGACGAATGCAAGAATAGTTCGATAATTCGAGGCTAGGATGTCGGCCGGGCAGGGCCAGGAACGTCTTGCAGACGGGGTGCGTTGAAATCGCTCGAAGCGAGGTGAGCCATGACTCAATCCAGCCTGAAGCCCGTTAAAGAACTCGTCCGCGCCAGCAGCTATCGCTATCCCAACGAAAGCGCGGAATATCGCCGCGCCCGCGATGCGCTGCTGATCGAGGAGATCGAACTGCGCCGCCACATCGAGCGCGTCGCCGAACAGCGCCGCGCGCTGCCCGACGGCGGCGAGGTGACGAAGAACTACGCGTTCATCGGCGAGAACGGCCCGGCGACGTTCGCGGAACTGTTCTGCGACAAGCCAACGCTGGTGGTCTACTCCTACATGTTCGGGCCGCAGCGCGCGCAGCCGTGCCCGATGTGCACGTCGCTGCTGTCGGCGTGGGACGGTGAGGTGCCCGATATCACCCAGCGCGTCGCGCTGGCCATCGTGGCGCGGTCGCCGATCGAGCGACTGGTCGCCTTCAAGCGACAGCGCGGCTGGCATCATCTGCCGCTATGGTCGGACAGCTCGGGCGACTTCAGCCGCGACTATCACGGGCTGACGCCGGACGGCGGCGACGACGCCGCGTTCAACGTGTTCACCCGGCGCCACGGCACCATCCGGCATTTCTGGAGCGGCGAGATGAACGGCGCCACCGCCGACCCCGGCCAGGACCCGCGCGGCGCGCCCGACCTGATGCCGATCTGGACGATTCTCGATGTCACGCCGGAGGGGCGGGGCACCGACTGGTATCCGAAGCTGAATTACTGACGCCAGCCTCGCATCAGCACCTCATGGTACCGCTGTTCACGGCAGCGCTTCTGCCATGGGACTTCAGCGATGGCGCAATCCCGAACGAGTTCCTTGCGGACACGGGATTGCTTTGCTTCGTCCGCATTGATGCCCCGTTTCGCATTTATCCGGAGCGTGGGTTCCATCTGTCTCTCAACTGCCATCCTTAATCTGCATTTAACTAAAATTGGCCCTAATGGCGCTTCGCGGCCCTGCGCAAGCTCCACGGGATCCTGTGGCTCTCAGCAAGAGGCGCTAAGTGAAATTGATCTGGACGCAAGGCGAATGAATACCCGTACCGGCTCGTCCAGGAATGCTCCGGCCACCGGCCGACGTAACTCCCGCAAGGCCTCACAGAATTTCATCGGCACCGCCGCGGTGGCGCTGGTCGCGCTGGGTTGTGGCTGGACGCTGTACGCCAACCTGTTCGCGGCGGATGTCGCCGCCGTCACCAGCAGCGTGCGGATCAAGTCGCTGGCCGCCGATCTCGGCGACGCGCAGTCCTCTTTCGCCGAACGCTTCGACCAGTTCTCTTTCGCCGACCGCTTTGCACCGGCCGTCGCCGCGTCGCGCGCAGCCGCAGTGACCGCACCCGCCACGCCAGCCGAGCGCCAGGTCGCCTGGTTCGATCCGTCCTATTCACTCGGCGCGCCGCCGGAACGCTTTGCACCGCGCACGCCGCCCGCCCAGCAGGTCGCCGCCATTCCGACGCCGCAGGAAGTCGTGTCGCCGGCGCCGACGGTGAAGCAACTGGTGGCGAGCATTCCGGTTCCCGTGCAGCGGCCGTCCGAACTGCGCGTCGCGCCGAAGGAGACCTCCGGCGTTTCCACCCATGAACTGATGGTGCAGCGCGCCCGCGCCACCGTGATCGCGGCCGGCAACGCTCGCAACCCGTCGATGTTCGAAAAGCTGTTCGGCGGATCGACGCCCGCCGCCGGCACCCAGCTCGCCTTCGCCGGCGCGGATGGCGGTATCACCAGCGACGGCCAGGACGCCATCGCCAAGGCGCCGGCCTACGATCGCCAGACCGCGATCTACGATATTTCTGCCAGGAAGGTGTACATGCCCGACGGCACCCGGCTGGAGGCGCATTCCGGCCTCGGCAGCCGGCTCGACGATCCCGGTGGCGTGCGCGAGAAAATGCGCGGCGCCACCCCGCCGCATGTCTATGATCTGAAGCCGCGCGAAGCCTTGTTCCACGGCGTGCCGGCGCTGCGCCTGACCCCGGTCGGCGGCGAAGGCGCGATCTATGGCCGCACCGGCCTCTTGGCGCACACCTACATGCTCGGCCCCAACGGCGACAGCAACGGCTGCGTCTCGTTCAAGGACT
This sequence comes from Tardiphaga sp., assembly GCF_028290785.1. Classification (GTDB taxonomy): domain Bacteria; phylum Pseudomonadota; class Alphaproteobacteria; order Rhizobiales; family Xanthobacteraceae; genus Tardiphaga. Next base: position 26,796 of record NZ_JAQGJD010000296.1, read on the forward strand.
ACAACAAGTTCCTGCAGGCCTATCGCAACGGCGACGTCAAGCGCCTGGTGGTGGTCGCGAAACTGGATTGATCGGCTCGCGCCGGTCCGACGGAAAAGGCGGCGCTTGGAGCGCCGCCTTTTTGTTAGTGCAGGCCCGCGTTAAGATCAGTTTTCAGCCCGTGAAAGTGATGCGCTGAGACCGACTCCGGATTGCGCTTCGTTCCATGCGGGTTACCAATAAACAGCAGGAAGCGTTGGTAGGAGATTGCGATGGATGACCAAACCGCGCGCGCCGCATTGCAGCGCCATTGGGAAGCGTCGGATGCGAGCGACTTCGAGGTCGAGCATGAAATCTATCACGACGATGCCGTGCTCGATTATCCGCAATCGGGCGAACGCATTCGCGGCCGGCACAACATTCAGGAAAGCCGGACTGTCCAGCCGAACAAGAAGCGCTTTACCGTGCGGCGAATGATCGGCAGCGGTGATCTCTGGGTTACCGAATTCGTGCTGACCTATGACGGCGTCCCGTCTTACACGGTGAGCATCATGGAATTCCGCGATGGGTTGGTAGCGCACGAAACGCAGTACTTTGCAGACCGGTTCGAGCCGTCGCCCTCGCGTGCGCATCTGGTGGAGCGAGCGGGCGGGTGAAGGCGGAGCGATAAGGGCTACAGACAAACAAAAACCCCGGCATCGCTGCCGGGGTTTTCTTAGTTGTACGAAGCTTGAGTAGCTTGGACTTAGAAGTCCATGCCGCCCATGCCGCCGCCCGGGGGCATGCCGCCGCCGGCGCCGCCCTTCTTGGGCAGTTCGGCGACCATCGCTTCCGTGGTGATCAGAAGGCCAGCCACGGACGCGGCGTTCTGGATCGCGGCACGGACCACCTTGGTCGGATCGATGATGCCCTTCTTGAGCATGTCGCCGTAGGTGCCGGTCTGCGAGTCGAAGCCGAAGCCGTAGGTCGGGTTCTCGAGCACCTTGCCGACGATGACCGAACCGTCTTCGCCTGCGTTGATGGCGATCTGGCGCGCCGGAGCGGACAGGGCCTTGCGGACGATTTCGACGCCGGTCTTCTGGTCGTCGTTGGCGGTCTTGATCTTCTTCAGCTGTTCCGAAGCGCGGAGCAGAGCGACGCCGCCGCCGGGGACGATGCCTTCCTCAACCGCAGCGCGGGTCGCATGCATCGCGTCGTCGACGCGGTCCTTGCGCTCCTTGACTTCGATCTCGGTCGCGCCGCCGACGCGGATGACGGCAACGCCGCCAGCCAGCTTGGCGAGACGCTCCTGCAGCTTCTCACGATCGTAGTCCGAAGTGGTCTCTTCGATCTGCGCCTTGATCTGCGACACGCGGGCTTCGATGTCCGCCTTCTTGCCGGCACCGTTGACGATGGTGGTGTTCTCCTTGTCGATCATCACCTTCTTGGCGCGACCGAGCATGGCGAGCGTGACGTTCTCCAGCTTGATGCCGAGATCTTCCGAGATCGCCTGGCCGCCGGTCAGGATCGCGATGTCCTGCAGCATGGCCTTGCGGCGATCGCCGAAGCCCGGAGCCTTCACAGCGGCAACCTTGAGACCACCACGGAGACGGTTCACGACCAGCGTGGCCAGAGCCTCGCCTTCGACGTCTTCCGCAACGATCACCAGCGGCTTGCCGGTCTGCACGACGGCTTCGAGCAGCGGCAGCATCTCGTTGAGGTTGGAGAGCTTCTTCTCGTTGATCAGGATGTAGGCGTCATCGAACTCGACGCGCATCTTGTCGGCGTTGGTGACGAAGTAGGGGGAGATGTAGCCGCGGTCGAACTGCATGCCTTCGACCACTTCGAGTTCGGTCTCGAGCGACTTGGCTTCTTCAAGCGTGATGACGCCTTCGTTGCCGACCTTCTGCATCGCCTGGGCGATCATCTTGCCGATCTGGGAATCGCCATTGGCGGAGATGGTGCCAACCTGCGCCACTTCAGCCGACGAGCCGACGGGCTTCGCGCGCTTCTCGATATCCTTGACGACGGCGGCGACGGCGATGTCGATGCCGCGCTTGAGGTCCATCGGATTCATGCCGGCGGCGACGGAC
>NZ_JAQGJD010000310.1 GCF_028290785.1 Tardiphaga sp.
TCATCCCGCCCGGTGTACCACACGACATCGCCAACGCTAGCGATGAGCCGGCGCGGATGATCATGACCGTGTCGCCTCCCGGCCACGAACATTACTTCGAGGAGTTGGTGAAACTGGCTGCCCGCGGCAGTCGACCGGACGCCGGCGCCATCGCAGCCTTGCGAAGCCGCTACGACACCGAGCAACTCTCCGCGGTCAATGCCGGCTAGCGACGGGTGATCCTTGGCGCTGAAAGGCATGTTCGAACCAACCAACCGTGCTCTCGATCGGCCGCTCCATCCGCGCCGACGAAGTCACCGTTGCCATGGCGTTCTGCTCGGGGCCGACGTTGGCGCAATCATCCAGCCACAGTCATTCGCGGCGGCAGATCTCTCTGACCGCGACGCTCGCGCGGCTTGCCAGATTGCGCTCGCCACGCTCTACTTGCGTCCTCACTCTGGGAGGAGACACGACATGGTACGTCACCCGGCTCTGTTGGGCGGGCTGCTCGCCCTCGCCTTCACCGTCTCCGCCCATGCCGAGGTGACGCGGTTCAACGTCCTCGAACGCACGGCGTCCGCGCTGCAAGGCCGCAGCTTCGGCGCCGCCGGTCAGGTCGAGAAGATCACCGCCAGCGCGACCATCGCGCTTGATCCGGCCAATCCCCGCAACGCCGTCATCACCGATCTCGACCGTGCGCCGCGCAACGCCGACGGCAAGGTGGAGGCCACCAGCGACGTCGTTATCCTCCGTCCTGCCCGTCCGAACGGCATCCTGCTGTTCGAAGTCCCGAACCGCGGGCGCAGGCTGATCTCGGCCTGGTTCGACAACAGCTCGATCCAGGGAAGCGTCCGTCTCGATCAGACGGATGACCCCGGCCAAGGCTTCCTGTTGTCGCAGGGCTACACGCTGGTCTGGGCAGGCTGGCAGGCGGATGCGCCCGCGGCCGCGAGCACGCTGGGCATCCGCGTGCCGGTCGTCGCCGGGATCACGGGGCCGGTGCGCGAGGAGTGGAGTTTTGGCGACACTACCAATCCGCGTCGGGCGACGTTGAGCTACCCCGTCGCGGATCGGGCCACCGCGCAATTGTCGGTGCATGCCCGCGCCGACGATCCGCGCCAGAGCCCACCCGAGCTCAAATTCAGCTTCATCGACGACACCACGATCGAGATCACGCGCCCGTCCGGCTTGATCCCGGATGCGCTGTACGAGCTGACCTACACCGCCCGCGACCCCAGGATGACCGGCATGGGCCTTGCCGCGATCCGCGACGTCACCGCCTTCCTGCGACGCGAGGGCGGCGCGGCCAATCCGCTCGCGGCCGATGGCCAGAGTGGCATCTCGCGGGCGATCGGGATCGGCATTTCGCAGTCCGGTCGCGCGCTTCGCGACGTGCTCTATTACGGGATGAACGAGGACGAAGCCGGGCGGCTGGTGTTCGAGGCGATGATGCCGATCATCCCCGGCGCACGGCGCAGCTTCACCAACGACCGCTTCGCCGAGCCCGGCCGCAATCCGGGGCCGGAATTCGACCGGCTCTATCCCGTACTGCGCTTCCCGTTCACCTATGCCGTCACCGAAGATGCCGTCACCGGCCGCCGTGACGGGCTGTTGCTCCGCTGCAGCCTCACCAACACCTGTCCGCGCGTCATGCAGATCGACTCGGAGTTCGAGTTCTGGGGATCCGAGGCGAGCCTGGTCGTCACCGACACGCGCGGGCGCGATCTGCCGCCGCCGCCCGAGGTGCGGCTCTACATGATCGCAGGCAGCCCGCACGGCAATGTCGCGAGCGCCGTCGTCAGCCGCAAGCCGACCTGCACGCTGCCGCTCAATCCGGTGTATGGCGGCCCGGCGTTCCGCGCCTTGCTCACGGCGTTGCGCGGCTGGATCACGGAAGGGGTCTCGCCGCCGGAAAGCCGCTACCCGACACTGGCGCAGAATACGCTGGCAGCAGCTGGCGATGTCTATCCGGTGCCGATCCCGGGCCTCGGCTACCGCGCCCAATATGCCCGGGCGGAGGCGATCGAGCAGGCCACCCCGTTGCCGAAGGTGCGCGGGGAATACCCCCTCTATCTGCCGCGCGCCGGCGTGGACGGCAATGCGCTGGCCGGCATCCGCCTGCCGTTGCTGGCTGCTGCGCGTGCGACCTATACGGGATGGAATCCGATCGCCGGGGCTGACGGCGGGCAAACGCTATGTACCCAGATGGGCGGCACGCTGCCATTCGCGGAAACGCGCGCAGAACGTGTCGCGGCGCAGGATCCGCGCCCATCGATCGAAGAACTCTATCCGACGTCGGATGCCTATGTGACGGCGGTCAAGACGGCGACGTCACGGCTGGTCAATGAACGCCTGCTGCTTCCCGAGGATGCCGCAGAAGCGATTGCCGCCGCGGAAGCCGGCACGCTTGCCCGGCTTGCCCCCTAGCGGGCGCGGGCGAGCGGGGATAGTCGCCGCGCCGCGATAGAGGATGCGGCACCATGATCGGTTCTTCGTCCAATACGGACAGCAAACGGGGCTGTCGGGTCGTGAAATCAGCCGTGGACGGCGCGATGTCGGAATCTGCGGCGCCGCCGCTCACCCAAAATACGAACCTCAAATTTACGCGAGATAGCCCGAAACGCCGTCCCACAATAATTTCAACGCCGTCACCATCAGCAACCCGTAGCAGGCCCGATAGACCTGGCGCTGGTCCAGCCTGCCGTGAAGACGCCAACCGAGCCATACGCCGGCGGGAATGGCGAGCAGGCAAGCAGCCATCACGATCCAGACGTTGCCTGCCGGTCGCACGAGCAGCAGCCACGGCACCGCCTTGGTCGCGTTGCCGATCGTAAAGAACATGCTCGTCGTTCCGGCATAGACTTCCTTGCTAAGGCCGAGCGGCAGCAGATACATCGCCAGCGGCGGTCCGCCGGAATGCGCGACCATGGTGGTGACTCCCGAGGCGAACCCGCAAGCGACCGCCTTCGGCGGCGAACGCGGTCGGACCTTCACCTCCGAGCCTGCCGCAAGCCAGAGCCCGACAAAGATCAGAGTAACGATCGCCATCATGATCGCGACGGCGCGATGGTCCATCACACGGAACAGCAGATAGCCGAGCCCGATGCCGATCACGAGCCCCGGCAACAGCAGCACAAGGTCCGGTTTCGACCATGTGGAGGGCTTCCAGTAGCGAAGCGCGAACAGGTCCATCGCGATGAACAAGGGCGCCAGAAGTCCGCCGGCCGTCACCGGATCCATCACCAGCGACAGCAGCGGAATGCCGACGATGGAGAACCCGCCGCCGAACGCGCCCTTCATGAAGCAGATCAGGAACACGCCGGCGAAAGCTATCAGGACCGTGGTGACCGTTAACTCCATGTGTTCCTCCATGACCCCCGCCCGCACGCCCGCCGCGCCTCTGCGCAGGGGCATGCCTGGCGGTTATGCCGCGATCCGGCCGCGGTATTTCGATGCGCCGTTCCGGATTTCGATCGCCTTGACGGAGTTTTCGAAGGCTCTTTCCAGGACGCCTCTGCCGATCGTGCCGAGTACAAAGCCAAGTATCCAGCCCTTGAGGTTCTTGCCGTCGCGCACGACGACGACGTCAATGTCGGTCTCGCCATCGGGCCGACGCGTGAAGGTGTAAGTGTGGCCCGACGCGCCTCCCCACACATTGGAATCGGACGTCGCCAGAACGACGTGGTTGGGGTCAGACCAGTTGTAGTGCAGGCGTTCCCAGATGCCCCCCGAGCCTTCCGTAACGTCGGCCTGCGAGGGGCCGAGATCATGCACCTTGAGATACTCCTCGGCGGAATTGCCAAGGAGTTTGGAGCGACCAGGCCCGAAGTCTGTGAGACCGCCGATGTACTGCTCGGGCGTCAGGGTGGTTGTTCGATGGAGATGGATCGTGGACATCTGTGGCTCCCTCATTCGCTTGATAGAGATCGTCGGACTGACCCGCTACTCGACTAACTTCCTTGCCCTACGACATGGTCAGGCTATGATCATCGATCAAATGGATAGGATCGATAATGGGCATCGATACCGTCAATCTAGGTCGTATCGACCTGAACCTCCTCGTTCATCTCGATGCGCTGCTCGCGGAGCGGAGTGTCATGCGCGCGGCGGCACGCGTGGGCATTGGTCAGTCTGCGATGAGTCACAACCTGGCGCGGCTGCGGGAGCTGTTCGGTGACGAACTTCTGACGCGCGGCTCCGACGGCATGCGCCTGACTCCGCGCGCGGTGACGCTGCGCGAGCCGGTGCGAACCATGCTGGCGCAGGTCGAGGCGCTGGTGTCGCGCGACCAGGCCTTCGATCCGGCAACGGCGGTGCGAACGTTCAGGTTCGGTTTGCCGGACAGCATGGAAGTCCTGATCATGCCTGCCCTGCTGGCGCGCATGCGCGAGGTCGCGCCCGGCATCCACCTCCGGCTTTACAATTTCGACGCGTCCCGGCTGTTCGATGAACTCGACGCCGACGAGGTGGATCTGGCCATCGGCTATGACACGTTTCAACAGGGACAATTTCACCACAAGCGGCGCAAGCTGTTCACCGAAACCTGGCTGTGCATGTTCAATGCCGAGAAGACAGGCATCGTCCCCCCTATCTCGCTCGACGACTATGTTCGGCTTCCTCATGTCTTGACCAGCCTGAGGCCCGGGCGGAACGTGCGCGGCATTGTGGACGATGCACTGGAAAAGCTCGGGTTGAGTCGCTCCGTCGCCCTGACCACGCCGCGCTTCCTCACGGTCCCGTCTTTGGTGGCGCGCGCACCCGTCATCGTCACCATGCAGGCGCGACTGGCCCGTCTGTTCGCCGCCGAACTCGGGCTCAGCCTCAGCCCGCTTCCGGTAGAGTTGAATGAGGTCACGATTTCATTGCTGTGGCATGCGTCCTATGATCACGATCCGGCTCACATCTGGTTACGGGAGATGGTGACCCAACTGGCAGCCGACCTGTGAGCGGGTATGTGACGGGGCGCGCAGACTGATCACATCTGCAGCGTCGAATAGATGCGGCGCAAACGGGCGCCAAGGCTTCGAACAAGACGCGGAAGTCATTGATCACAGATCATCTCAGCGGGAGGATCGCCATGCCTTCACAGTGCTCAGCTTACGAACTCATCGACGACGACAGGCGCAAGCTCCTGGCCAGCGCCGCAAAGGGATTGGCAGCGGCGGGCGCGGCCAGCCTGTTTCGCCCGCATTCGGCGGCGGCTGCCACCAATGATGCGATCCGCCCGTTCCGCATCAACGTGTCCGAAGAGGCGCTCGCCGATCTCCGCCGGCGCCTGGCGGCGACCCGGTGGCCCGAGAAGGAGACGGTCGACGATGACTCGCAGGGCGTGCCCCTCGCTACCCTCCAGGAGCTCGTGCGCTACTGGCAGACCGATTACGACTGGCGCAAAGTGGAGACCCGGCTTAACGCCCTGCCGCAATTCGTCACCGAGATCGACGGCCTGGACATTCACTTCATTCACGTTCGCTCGAAACATGACAAGGCCTTGCCCCTCATCGTCACGCACGGATGGCCGGGCTCGGTCATCGAGCAGCTCAAGATCATCGATCCGCTGACAGATCCCGCGGCACATGGCGGCAGCGCGTCGGACGCTTTCCATCTCGTGATCCCGTCCATCCCCGGCTACGGATTCTCGGGCAAGCCGACCACGAGCGGCTGGGATCCCGCCCGCATCGCACGCGCCTGGATCGTGCTGATGAAGCGCCTCGAATACGCGAAGTTTGCGGCGCAAGGCGGGGATTGGGGTTCGCCGATCACAAACGAGATGGCCAAACTGGCACCTCCGGAATTGCTCGGCATCCACGTCAATCTGCCCGGCGTCGTCCCGCCCGAAATCGTGAAGGCGCTGCAGTCCGGCGATCCGGCGCCATCTGGACTGGCAGCCGACGAACAGCAGGCCTTCGAACAGCTCCAGCGTCAGTTTGCCAGGCGACGCGCCTACGCGCAGATCATGGGGACGCGCCCGCAAACACTGTCCGGACTCGCGGATTCACCTGCCGGCCTCGCCGCATGGCTGCTCGATCACGGCGACGGTTACGCGCAGCCGGCGGCGGCAATCACCTCGGCCGTGCTTGGGCGCACCATCAATGGACACGCCGCAGGCGACCTCACGCGGGACGACGTGCTCGACAACATCACGCTGTACTGGCTGACGAACACGGCGATCTCGTCGGCAAGGCTCTATTGGGAGAACAAGATCAACCTTTACCTTCCGGCCAATGTGTCGATTCCCGCAGCCATCACGGTCTTCCCCGGCGAGAGTTTTCAAGCGCCGCAGAGCTGGGCGGAGCGCGGCTATCACAAGCTGATCTATTTCCACAAGGCCGACAAGGGCGGTCACTTCGCCGCGTGGGAGCAGCCGCAACTGTTCAGCGCCGAGCTCCGCGCGGCGTTCGCGTCCCTGCGTCAATCGAATTGAAAAGTCCGGACACGATAAGTTCAGGCGCGCACTGAAACTGCAAAGGGCGCGAGTCCGCTCCCCAAGTTGGACATCAAAGGGAAAATACATCTGACAACGCACGTCGACGTATCGAAACGTGAACCGCGTCCCACTTGTAATCCGCCGGTCGCAGGTCACTAACTAAACGAGGGGCTGTTCTTCAGAAAATGGAGGATGCTGCAATGCGGGAACCAAACCTTGAAAAACTGAATGCGCTCGTAGGCAAGTTGGTCGGCGACCTCGGCATCTCGCTTGGCGGTGCCAGCATACTGCTCGGCGATCGCCTCGGGCTCTACAAGGCAATGGCGGATGGCGCGGTGGTCACGCCGTCCGCGCTTGCCAAGAAGACCGGCCTGCATGAGCGCTATGTTCGCGAATGGCTGTCCGGGCAAGCTGCGTCTGGATACATCGACTACCACCCGGAAAAGAATGCGTTCTCACTGTCGCCCGAACAAGCCATGGCCTTCGCCGAAGAAGGCTCGCCGGCTTTCTTTGCCGGTGCCTTCGAGGTCGTGCAGTCCACCTATCTCGACGAACCCAAGGTCGCCGAAGCGTTTCGAACCGGAAAAGGCGTTGGCTGGCACGACCATTCGAAGTGTCTGTTCTCGGGTACCGAACGATTCTTCAGGCCGGGTTATAACGCCAATCTGGTTTCGAACTGGATTCCGACGCTGGAAGGCTTGGAAGCGAAACTGAAAGCCGGCGCCAGGGTCGCCGATGTCGGATGCGGCCACGGCGCCTCGACCATCGTGATGGCGCAGGCCTACCCCAAATCGCAGTTTTTCGGGTTCGACTACCACAAGCCTTCGATCGATCGCGCGAAGGTACTGGCGCAGGAAGCGGGCGTGGCCGACCGTATCACCTTCGCACAGGCCAGTGCCAAGGATTTTCCGGCGAAAGACTATGACCTGGTGGCGTTCTTCGATTGCCTGCATGACATGGGCGACCCCGTGGGCGCGGGCAAGCATGTCAAGGAAACGCTGGCCGAGGACGGTTCGTGGATGATCGTCGAGCCGTTTGCCCATGACGATCTCAAGGACAATCTCAACCCGGTCGGATCGATTTTCTATCACGCCTCGACATTCATCTGTACGCCGGCATCGCTCTCTCAGGAGGTCGGCTTGGGGCTCGGTGCCCAGGCGGGTGAAGGCAGACTGCGTCAGGTCGCAACCGAAGCGGGCTTCAAGCGCTTCCGCCGCGCGACCGAGACGCCGTTCAACATGATCTTCGAAGTGCGTTGCTGAGCAAGGGAGCGACGGAGCGCATAAGCTCGTAGGGTGGGTTAGCGCCACCCGGATTGGCGCGTTGCGCCGTCCGGGCGGTGCGTAACCCACCGCGGTCCGCCGCTGTGGGCGCCGTGGTGGGTTACGACGCAAGGGCGCCTAACCCACCCTACGGCTCGCTGCGGCTCATTTCCTCTTCAATGATCCCACGGTGAATGAAGGATGATGCTGCAGAGGTCTGCCCGCTGGAAGGTCGGATCCTTGAACGCCAGAAAGTCGTCGTTGAATGTGCCGAACGTAGTGTTCGGCCGCCGCTTCATGCCTTCGTAGAAGGCGTCGATCATCCCGTTCTTGAAATCGGGGCCGCGTGGATAGGCTTTGACGACGGTCTGCCGCTGATCGTCGCTGAAGCCTTCGTATCCGCGACCGGCGACGTCCATTCCCGCCCCTACCTGTACCAGGGCTATTTCCGGATGCATGTGCTCCGGAATGCCGGGCGTCGTATGCAGCGCGATCGCGGTCCATACTTTTTCGATGTCGGCTTCGGCAATCGCGTAGGCCCGCAGAAAGGCGCGGGCGGCGTCGGCGCCGTCCACTTCGAAGCGACGCTGACTGTCGTGGTAGCGCGCCGTCAGGCCGATGTCGTGGAACATCGCCGCGACGTAAAGCAGTTCGCTGTCATACTGCAGGTTCTTCCGTGTCCCCGTGAGGGCGCCCCAGAAGAACACGCGGCTGGAGTGGAAAAACAGCAGGTCGTCTTCCGTATCGCGGATGAATTGCGTGACGTCACGCGCCAGTTGGCTGTCGGGGATCGTGATTACGGAAACGCTGGTCATGGCGATATCAGCTCCTGATGTGGCCAATGTTGTCGTGGCGGCGGCCAACAGCAGACGTATTGAAAACACCTTCCAGCCTGGATTTGCCGCGCGACGTGGAGAATTTCATCGACACCATCTCTCTGCAAATGCCAATAGACGCTATGATCGATACGCGCGGCCTTGAGGTGGATATGAGCCCGTCAGATTTTTGCCGGATGGCATCGTGACACGTCAATCGGAAGGTCCGCCGGGACCGTCCCTTGTAGCACTGGGCTGGTCCGATTTCTTCGCCGACCAGATTCTGCCGGAGGAGGCCAGCGCCCTGCCCGTCCGCATCGCCGCGGTGCATCGGTCGCGCATCACCGCCATCTCCCCGATCGGGCCGGTCCGGCTGGTGCTTGCGGCCCGCACCAACACCGGCGATTTTGCCGTCGGCGACTGGGGGCTGGCCGACCCGCAGAGCTTGCTGCTGCAACGCCGCCTCGCACGCAAGACCGTGCTGCAGCGGCGCACCGAGGGCAACCCGACGCCGCAACTGGCCGGCGCCAATATCGACACGCTGTTCATCGTCACCTCCTGCAATGCGGAGTTCGACGTCGCCCGGCTGGAACGCTATCTGGCGCTGGCCAATGAAGCCGGCATCACGCCGGTGATCGTGCTGACCAAGGCCGACCTCACCGAGGACGCCGGATCCTATCACGCACAGGCCGCCGCGCTGCAGCGCGGGCTGGCGGTGGTGGTCTCCAATCCCAAAACCGGTGATGCCACCCGCGACCTGCAGCCCTGGTGCGGCGAAGGCCAGACGGTGGCGATGGTCGGCTCTTCGGGGGTCGGCAAATCGACCATGGTCAACGCGCTGGCGGGGGCGGCGCCGGACCAGCTTCAAGAGACCGGCAGCATACGCGAGCACGATGCCCAGGGGCGTCACACCACCACCTCGCGTTCGCTTCATGCGATGGCCGGCGGCGGCTGGGTGATCGATACGCCGGGCATGCGCACGCTCCATGTCAGCGACGCCGCCGCCGGGATCGACGAACTGTTCGCTGAGATCACCGAGCTCGCCCCGCTCTGCAAGTTTCGCGATTGCACCCACGCCCACGAACCGGGCTGCGCAGTGCGCGCCGCGGTGTCCGACGGCCGGCTCGAACCGGAGCGTCTGGCGCGCTGGCGCACGATGGTGGCGGATAACCGCAACAATACGCCCAAACCTGTGAAGCCAGGCGGCGGCAGACCCGCGCCACGCCGCAGACCGCCGACAGAAGCGGATTGAGTCCCGCGGCCGTCACGGATCGTTCAGCGGCGCGACATCAGACCTGCATGCCTCGTCCAACGTCCAGCCCCTGACAGGCGTGACGTGTCCATCATCTGATCCGGCAGGATTGAAACGTTGTTGTCCCGGACGCGGTCGCTATCGATCGGCGAGATCAAGTCTGTCGTTCATAGAGCGAACCATGTAGCCGCGAAAACAAGTGAGGCGTAGCGCAGGCTACGTCGGGCGCCGGCAGACCAGGTCAATTTCGATGAGAGCATCGTAAGCGAGCCCCGTGACACCGACGCAGGTGCGCGCCGGCAGCCGCCCCGGCGGAAAGTAGCCGCGATAGACGTCGTTCATCTCGGCATAATCCTCCTTGAAGCGCGTGAGATAAATGCGCGTCATGACAACGTGCGCGAGATCGAGGTCGAGGCCTGCCAGCACGACGCGCAGGTTCTCCATGACGGCCCGCGTCTGCGCCGCGATGCCGTCCGGCAGCACGCCGGGCGCCTGCGGCGTGTCCGGCATCTGCCCGGTGACGAAGACGAAGCCGTCGGTCTCGACAGCATGGCTGAATGGCGCGACCGGCTTCGGGCCGCCGTTGATCATGTGAAATCGCAAGGAAGGTCTCCGGGACTGGGATCAGGCTTGGGGCAACGGCGGCTGCTCGAACACGCGCTTGCTCAGAATGGCATGGACGCCCCAATTTCCATCGACGACCTGCGTGACGCCGAAATCCACGGCGACCGACATCAAGGCAATCGCCTCGTCCTCGGTAAGGCCTTTGACGTTCATGAGGAAGCGACGCATCTTGCGGAACGCATCTTTCATCGCAAGATCGAGCGACGAGGTCGCATAGACCTCGCTCTGTCCTTTGGCGCCGAACTCGGCGAGATAGTTGGGATGGCTGAACCCCATCAGCACCCAGTCCGTCTCGGTTTCGATCAGCGGATAGGTCAGATCGGCGAATGCCTGGCCACACAGATTTCCTTTCTTGTGCAGGATGACCTGAAAGATCGCCGTCATCGAACATTCGATCGCAGTGCCGCCCAATTCGCCATCGCCTTGCGCGGCGTGCGGATCTCCTACCGAGAGCAATGCGCCGGGCACCGACACGGGCAGATAGATCGTCGATCCCTTGCCGAGCCGCCAGTTGTCGAGGTTGCCGCCGAAATACGCCGGCGGTACGGAGTCGACAAAATCCGCCTCGCGCGGCGCCACCGCGATGACGCCAAGATGCGGACGCAGCGGAATCCGGATGCCTTCCAGCACGCCATGCCGGCGCCGCACGGTCGCCGGCCTCACCGGAACGCCGGGATAGTCGTAGGTCGCGTGAACCGTCCCGAACGGATCGGTCTGCGGCTCCCAGCGATAGGAATAGACCGCGCGCGCGTGCGGTTCGTCGTCGTGATCGAAGATTTCGTAGATCGTGACGGCCTCGCGCGCGTTCTGCTCGGCGAGAAACTCCTTGTAGTGATAGCCCCACCACGCCGCGACACTGCTTCCGAAGATCCGGCCTTCGAAGTCAGGATTGCTGCTGGCGCGCGGCACAATATCGAGGATGCGGATTTCCAGCACGTCGCCCAGCTGGGCATCTTTCACCGCCACCGGCCCGGTGCAGATATGGACACCGAAGCCTTCGCCGGCGCCGCGGCCAAAGATCGACGCATCCATCGGCCCGGCCCCGCGCCGATCGACGTTTTTGACGTCGCGCGTCCAGTGGAACACGCTTTCCGCGCCGGCATCGCCCTCGATCATGCGTTCCGGATCGTCGGAGGCATGCTGGGTGAGCGTCTCGATGGTGATGGTGTCGCCGGAGTTGATCTCGATCTGCGGCTTCAGCGAGCGACTGAAATAGCCCCAATGCACATGGGCGGCGTTGGCCGACAGGTGATGGTGGTTTTTCTGGCCTGGCACAGCGGCGAGGTCGTGGCCGATCTCATCCGCCGGGTCCGGGACCGCGGTCTTCCGGGCTGTGGAAGCCGTCGACTGGCTGCGCAGTTGGGCGAGCGCCGCCTGCGGCCAGCCGCGCTGCCCGGCAGCCGTAGCCGACGCCGCGAGACGCTCCGCCTCGTGCTGGCGGAACTCGCGCGGCGACAGCCCGAAGCGGTGACGAAATGCCCGGCTGAAATGCGCGGAGTCGTTGAAGCCAGCACGGAATGCGATTTCGGAGATCGAATGATGCGCTTCAGCCGGATTGGAAAGGTCAGCCGAGGTGCGCTGCAGCCGGCGCTCGCGCAGATAATGTGTGAAGCTGCTGCCGGTGCCTTCGAACAGTTTCTGCAGATAGCGTTCGGAGATGCCCTCCGCCACCGCCACCTTGGCCGGCGTCAGGTCGGGATCGTCAAGCCGGCGTTCGATTGTCTGGCATAGCCGGTGCAACGTCGCCGCCTTGGTCGCCGTGCCGCCGCCCAGATCGGCCGCCGGCTCGACGACGTGTCGCGTCAAGGTCGGCAGCAGATCATGGAGACTCTGCGCAAGCGCAGCCCATTCGACGTCGGGCAGTGTTTCGAGATGGCGCGCCGCCTGATCCATCATGCCGGCGACCACGTCACTGAAACCGCCCGGCGCGACGACCTGGACGTCACTCAGGCCAGGCGCGCTGGCACGGCGGCCATGGAGCGAGTCCGGCGTTACCGACAGCACCACCGCGCGCATGTCGCGCTGGAACGCGACGCTCCAGCTACCCTTGCGCGGCAACAGCAAGAGGTGCCCTGCAGCGATGATCTGATGGCCGGCCGCGGTCTTCAGCACCACGCCGTCCTCGATCGGCAACAGCACGACCGGGTGGTCCGAAGCGAGATCGGACAGCGGCGACACAGCCTGGGCGCCCGCCGATAACCTGGCCAGCACCACGCCTTCGAAGCTGCGGCGCACGGCCGTCGCATGACCGCAATGGGTCGCGGTGGCGACGGTCGGCTGCAGGCCGACCGAACCCAGGACGTCGCGCCATGCTTCCGGGCGGTCGTCTTCGGAATAGGATTCGCTGGTGAACGGGCGCAGGCTCATGCATCGACCATCATAGCCGAAGCGAAGCAACCTCCGTGCCATTCCGAACGGAACGGCGCCCTGCCTCACGACCGGCCCGTCCGTCATGTCACTGCCGCCAACACCCGAAATCGTTGCGCTTTCATGCGCTTAGTCGCACCGGAAGACGTTCTTTCGAATCGTGCCGTGGACGCCCCAATTGGCGTCGACCACCTGCGTCACTCCGAAATCCGCGCCCACCGACATCAGCGAGATCGCCTCATCTTCGCTCATCCTGTGCACCGTCATTAGGAAGCGGCGCAGTTTGCGGAATGCATCGCGCATCGCACGATCGAGGCTGGAATGGTTGGCGATCTCGAGCTGGGCGTTGGCGCCGAGCTCGGCCAGATAGTTCGGATAGGTGAAGCCATAGACCGACCAGGCGCTGTCAGTCTCCAGCATCGGATGGGTCAGCCCTTCCAGCACGGTGCCGCCGAGGTCGGCCTGCTTGTGCAGGATGAATTCGAAGTCGCCGGTCAGCGAGGTCTCGATTGCCGTGCCGCCGAGTTCGCTGTCGCCCTGCGCAGCGTGCGGATCACCGACCGAGAAGAACGCGCCGGGCACCGCCACCGGATAGAACATCTTGGCGCCCTTGCCGACCCGCCAGTCGTCGATATTGCCACCGGTGTAGCTCGGGGGAATCGACGACACGAAATCCTCTTCCGAGGGCGCCAGGCCCATGGTGCCGAAATGCAGCCGCGCCGGCACCCTGACGTTGGGCAGAATGTTCTCGCGCTTCCTGATCGTCGCGTGATCGACGCGAACGCCGGGATAATCGATCGTCGGATGCAGGATGCCATCGGGATCGGTCTGCGGCGTCCAGACATAATTGTAGACCGCCTTGGCGAAGGGTTCGCCCGAGGTATCGAGTTCGAAGATCGTGATGACCTCGCGCGGCTTCGGCTCCTCGATCAGGTCATGATAATGAAAACCCCAATTGGCGGCGACATTGGAGCCGAAGCATTTGCCGGCATGGCACGCCTTGCAGGCCGGCCGCGGCCGGACATCGAGAATGCGAACCTCCAGCACGTCGCCGGGCTCCGCGCCTTCGATCGCCACAGGCCCGGTCAGCAGATGGACGCCGACGCCTTCACCCGAACCGCGAATGAACGGGCCTTCGGTCGGCCCGGAACCGCGGCGAACCACCGCCTTGTGCTCGCGCGTCCACCTGAAAACGCTTTCGGCACCGGGATCGTCCGCGATCATGCGGTCATAGTCGTCATTGGCGTGATGAGTCAGCGTCTCGATGGTCGCACGATCGCCGGACTTCAGCGTCAGCGACGGCGCCACCTTCTTGCTGAAGTAGCCCCAGTGAACGGTCTTCGGCGACACCGGGAGAAGATGATGCTTCATGCTGAGGTCCTCGACGGAATAGTGACGGGTTGAATACGCGACCTGACAATCATGCCTTCTCGGCCTCCATCGCATTGAGGAAGCGTTGCGCGACCGGGCTCTTGGGATTGGTCAGCACTTCGGCCGCCGGGCCTTGCTCGATGATGGAGCCGCCGGCGAGCAGCACGACGCGATCGGCGACCTCGCTGGCGAACCGCAATTGATGGGTGGAGATGATCATGGTCAGGCCGTCCTCGACGGCAAGGCGGCGGATCACTTCCAGCACCTCGTTGACCAGTTCCGGATCCAGCGCCGAGGTCGGCTCGTCGAGCAGCAGCACGCTCGGATTCGGCGCGATGGCGCGGGCAATAGCAACGCGTTGTTGCTGGCCGCCGGACAGATGCCGCGGTAGCGCATCGGCGCGATGGCTGAGGCCAACGCGCTCGAGCAATTCGTCGGCGCGGCGATCGGCATCGCTTCGCGATGCGCCATGTACCCAGCGCAGCGGGCCGGCGATGTTTTCCTTGGCGGTAAGATGACCGAACAGGTTGAACTGCTGGAACACCATGCCGACACCGACCTCGGCACGCGCATGAGCCAGAAGCCGCGGCGATAACGGCTTGCCGTTCTCGCCAAAGCCCAGTTGCCGGCCACCGACCTTGATGGCGCCGCCGTTCCACAGTTCGAGGTTGTTGATACAGCGCAACAGCGTGCTCTTGCCGGAACCGGACGGCCCGAGCAGCGCAATGACCTCGCCGATCCGCACCGTGAGATCGATGCCGTCAAGCACCATGGCCTTGTCGTAGCTCTTGTGCAGACCGGCGATCTCGACGGCGACGTTATTGCGCGCCAGCATATCGGCGCGCTTGGCGCGATCGACCCGCTCGGGCCGGCTCCTTGGCGGCGGCAATTCGGCAACGCCATCATCGGGGAGAATATCGAAAGCCACGCCGTCCTTCGGCAGCGACGGGTCGTCGATCGCCGGCGCGCGATACCACGGCAAAAGCCGTAACAGCTGATCCTGCTTCTTCGTCCGATCGAGATCGAACCGCCACTCCAGGAACAGCTGAATGGCGGCAATCGCTGCCGTCAGCAGCAGGTAGATCAGACCGGAGGCAAAGAAGATCGAGAAGAAATCGAAGGTCGAGGAGGCCAGTTGCGTCGAACGCAACGTCAACTCTTGCACCGCGATGACCGAGGCGAGCGACGAATTCTTCAGCGC
Organism: Tardiphaga sp.; assembly: GCF_028290785.1. GTDB lineage: Bacteria > Pseudomonadota > Alphaproteobacteria > Rhizobiales > Xanthobacteraceae > Tardiphaga. Next base: position 15,296 of record NZ_JAQGJD010000310.1, read on the forward strand.
GCTGACCGCCTCGTTGCCGAACCCGGGGATCATCGAGCGGATCGCCTGCGGCGCGATGATCCGGCGCATCAATACGCCGGGCGTCATGCCCAGCGCCTGCCCGGCCACCACCTGGCCGCGTTCGACGCCGAGTACGCCGGAGCGCAGCATCTCGGCGATGAACGGCGCTTCGTTGCAGGCCAGCGCAAGGCCGGCGGCGAGAATGGCGGGAAGCTTGATGCCGATCTGTGGTAGCGCATTATATGCGAACACCATCTGCAGGATCAGCGGCGTACCGCGAAAGATCACGGCGTAGACCCGGGCGAAGGATGCCAGCGGCCTGAAGCTGGAGAGCTGCATCCACGCCAGGATCACACCGAGAACCAGCCCGCCGGCTAGACCCAGGGCGGTGACCTGGAGAGTCACCTGGATGCCCTGGATCATGTACGGCATGCTGAGATAGTGGAGGAACAGCTCCATGGAGCAGCGTGCCGTTTACTTGACCATCAACAGGCCGGGCTCCATCAGGTTTTCCGGGTCGAGATTCCACTTCTTCAGCAGAGCGAGCTGATCGCCGGACTTGTAGATCTCCTTCAGCGCCGCGTGCACCGCGTCGCGGAACTTGGGCTTGTCCTTCGGCACGGCGATGCCGACCTGGTAGGGGATCGTCACCGCCACGGCCTTCTCGAGCTTGTCCGGATAGGCCTTCACGGCGTTGTCGACGGTGTTGACGTCGTTGATGTAGGTATCCGCGCGGCCGGCGAGGATGGCCTGGATGCAGTTGGCGTTGTTGTCATAGAGCTGGATGGTCGGCTCGGCTTTGCCTTCCTTCTTGCAGTCCGCAGCGAGCGCCTGGATCAGCGGAACTTCGACATAACCGGTGTTTTCTGCCGCCGCCGTGCCGCACAGCGAGGTGTTGATGCCGGTGATCTTCTTCGGATTGCCCTTGGCGACGAGGACGCCATCGAACACCTTGGAATAGGTGATGAAGTCGGCGGCCTTGGCGCGCTCTTCGGTGGCGTAGATATCGGAAATCACGATGTCGGCCTGGCCGCTCGCCAGCGTCGTCAGCAACGCCGCAAACGTCACCGCCTTGTAAGTCAGCTTGAAGCCGAGGCATTCGCCGATCTGCTCGCCCAGATCGATATCGAAGCCGACATATTTGCCGGGATCCTTGGGGTCGATCGATTCATAGCCCGGCGTATGCGGATTGATGGCGTTGACAAGGGTCTTGCCCTTCCAGTCCGGATATTTGGCCTGCAGTTCCGCGCAGGCGGCCGGCGCCGCCGCCTCGGCCGAACCCATCGCGCCCGCGCCAGCCATCAGCAACACGCCCAGAGCCGCCGCGCGCCATCCGATCATCGCCCCATTGGCAGGCCAAAGCCTACGGACGTCAGCAAAATGCAACTTGACCATTCGATTGCTCCTTCGACGTTGTCATGGCCCCGGCCATGCTCCACCTCGAAAAAGCCTATGGTCGCCTGCTCCCGGAAAGCTTGTCTCGGAGCGCACAATAATTTGGACCAGCCGACGCCATGATTTAGGCAGCCACTGCCAAACTAATGTGCGACGGCCTTAAATTGGCTCGTCCAACTCTGGCCTCGATGTGGTGGCCGTCCAGCGAAGGGCAGCCAGCCGTGCGGCAACAGGAGCTGGTCGTCAGCGCCCCCTTCACACCTGCGGCTTGTTGAAGGCGACGCCGACGCGCTCGATTTCGAGGCTGGCGCAGAACAGCGCGAACAACGACGCCACGAGTATCAGTCCGCGCCTGACGATCAGCAGGACGTCGGCTTCCCCGGTGATCTCCGGTACGTGCCTGAACAGAACCACGGAAAACAGCGCGCTGCCGAACACGAAACTCAATCGTCCGAGAAACAAGAACAGGTGGCTCAGAAATGCATTGGCGAGCAGTGCCGGCACCGGGACGTAGCGCAGCCGAACCCAGTAGGCGATCTGCATCGTAAACAGAACCAGCGCCACCACCAGCTCGGAATGCGTCTCGGACGACACTTGCAGGCCGGGATACAGCAGCACATGGGTGAAGGCCGGCAGCTCCTGCCACACGAACACGATCACGCCGAGCACCTGGATCGCGAGCAATATCAGATAGACCGCCGATTTCGATCCGCGCGCTGTCATGCAACCACCTCGATGCAACGGCGGAAGCATAGGCTGGGACGTCGATGATCGTCGATAGCCGCAGCGCGATTCAGGCCGTCGCCTTGAACCGAAGGGCGCCGCGTAGGGTGGGTGGGTGCTCTTGCCCGTAACCCACCACGCCACGGACGACGGCCGGTGGGTTACGCGCCGGAGCTTGCTCCCGGACGGCGCAACGCGCCGATCCGGGTGGCGCTAACCCACCCTACGCCACGAGCAGCTTCGCGTTGCTACTTGCCCCAGACTTCCTTCGCCACATCGACCGCGAGCGTGAGCTTGGCCCACTGCTCTTCCTCGCTGAGGATGTTGCCTTCTTCGGTCGAGGCGAAGCCGCATTGCGGGGAGACGGCGAGCTGCTCCAAGGGCGCGAATTTCGCCGCTTCCATCAGCCGCGCCTTGACGTCTTCCTTCTTTTCGATCTCGCCGAACTTCGAGGTGATGACGCCGACCACCACGACCTTGTTGCCCTTCGGCAGGAAGCGCAGTGGCTCGAAGCCGCCGGCGCGGTCGGAATCGTATTCCAGGAAGTAGCCGTCATAGTTGGTGCCGGCCAGCAGCGTCTCGGCCACCGGCTCGTAGCCGCCCGACGAGATCCAGGTCGAGCGGAAGTTGCCGCGGCAGACATGGGTGGTGATCACCATGTCGGCGGGGCGCTCGGCGATCGCGTAGTTGATGACGCGGGCATAGATCTGCTGCAGGCCATCGGCCTCCTCGCCGCGGGCGCGGATTTTGGCGAGTTCGTCTTCCGAGCACAGATAGGCCCACACGGTGTCGTCGAGCTGCAGGTAGCGGCAGCCGGCGTCGTAAAACGCCTTCACGGCCTTGCGGTAGGTTTTCGCGAGGTCCTCGAAGAACACGTCCATGTCCGGATAGACGTCCTTGGAGATCGCCTTGCGGCCGCCGCGGAAATGCAGCACGGCCGGCGACGGGATCGTCATCTTGGCGGTGACGCCGGCGATGTCGGCCTGGCGCTTCAGGAACTTGAAGTGTTCCAGCATCGGATGGTCATCGGGGAAGTCCAGCTTGCCGATCACGCGCACCGAATCGTGGCGGGTTTCGACGCCGGCGAACTGAATGCCGGCTTCCGGGTGATACAATTCGCAGCCGGTCAGCTTGGCGAGAAAGTCGAAGTGCCACCACGAGCGGCGGAATTCGCCGTCGGTGGCGAGCTTGAGGCCGATCGCGGCCTGCTTGTGCACCACCTTCTCGATCTCGGAGTCCTCGATCTTGCGCAGGTCGTCGGCGGTGATTTCGCCCTTCTCCAGTTTCGCGCGGGCGTCCTTGATCTTCTGCGGGCGCAGCAGGCTACCGACTTCGTCGGCGCGGAACGGGGCTTTGGTTCGCATCATGGTGTTGCTCCAGTTTCGGTATTTTGTCGTTCCGTACCCGGAATGACGGCTCGTGTCGATTCAGCGAAAGCGCTCCGTTCCCCGGACGCGGTGCACTGCGCCGCCCCAGACGATGCGGAGCATCGTTAGGGGCGGCGTGGTGCTCCGCAGAGCCGGGGTCCCGGTTTTGCGCGGAAGAAACCGGGATCCCGGCTCTGCGCGGCGGCACTTCCAAGCGATGCTTCGCATCGCAAGGCCGCAGCGCGTCCGGGACACCATCTCAAACCGCATCCTAATGCTTCCCCCCGGCCACCCCGAGAAAGCGTTCCAGCACCGACGGATCGGCTTTCAGCGCGGCGCTCGGCGCGTCGTGCACGACGCCGCCGCGCTCCAGGATCACGACGCGGTCGGCGAGGCCGAGGATCTTTTGCGCGTTCTGTTCGACGATGATTGAGCAGATGCCGCCAGCCCGCGTGATCTTGCCGAGCGCGGCCAACAGTTCTTCGACGATGATCGGCGCGAGACCCTCAGTCGGCTCATCCAGGAGCAGCACCTGCGGATTCAGCACCAGCGCGCGGCCGACCGCCAGCATCTGCTGCTCGCCGCCCGAGAGCTGGTTGCCGAAGTTAGCCTTGCGCTCCTCGAGTCGCGGAAACATCTCGTAGACTTTTCGCACGGTCCACTCGCCGGGCTGCGCCACCGCGGTCATGTTCTCTTCCACCGTGAGCGAGCGAAAGATGTTGCGCTCCTGCGGCACCCAGCCGATGCCGGCGCGGGCACGCTGGTCGGCGCGCATGGTGGTGATATCCTTGCCGCCGAGCGACAGCGTACCGCTGAAGCGTTTGGTGACGCCGACGATGGAATTGATCAGCGTGGTCTTGCCGGTGCCGTTGCGGCCGAGAAGCGCCAGCACCTGGCCCTCGCCGAGCTGCAAGGTCATCTTCGGAATCACCACGGCCTGGCCGTAGCCGGCGCAGAGCGCCTCGATTTGCAGTAACTCAGACATCGGCGCCCTCGCCCAGATAGACCGCCTTGACGCGGGGATCGCGCGCGACTTCGTCGGGCGGGCCCTCCACCAGCATGGATCCTGCGACCAGCACCGAGATGCGGTCGGCGAACGAGAACACCAGGTCCATATCGTGCTCGATCAGCAACACGGTGACGTCGCGCGGCAATGATGCCACCGCGGAGAGGATATCGTGGCGCTCGCTTTCCGGCACGCCGGCGGCGGGCTCGTCGAGCAGTAGCACGCGCGGTTTGGTCGCCAGCGCCACCGCGATCTCCAAGAGCCGCTGCTTGCCATAGGGCAATGTCGCGGTGGGCTCGTTCATGACGTCGAGCAAATGGAAGCGCGTCAGATTCTCCGCGATCTCGTCATTGACGTCGGTGCGGGTGCCCATGCGGCGCCACCAGTCGCTGCCATGGCCGAGATGTTCGGAAGCCGCGAGACCAATGGTTTCCAGCGGCGTGAGATCCGCATAAAGCTGGTTGATCTGGAAGGTGCGCGACAGCCCGTGCAGCACGCGCTTGTGTACCGGCAGGCTGGTGATGTCCTGGCCTTCCAGCAGGATGCGGCCGGAGTTCGGGCCGAGCACGCCGGTCAAGAGGTTGATCACCGTGGTCTTGCCGGCGCCGTTGGGACCGATCAGCGCGTGGCGTGCGCCGGTCGCGATCTTCAGCGAGAGATCGTTGGTGACCTTGAGGCCGCCAAATTTCTTTTCGAGGTTGACGGTTTCCAGCGCGATGGAGGTCATGTCGCGTCCCCTTCCGGCAGCACGATCGGCGCTTTGGCACCGAACCGGCGCATCACCAGGTTGGGCAGATAGAGCGCCCAGCGATGCATGCGCTCGCGGCCGATCAGCACGATCACCACCAGCACCAGCCCGATCCAGAACTGCCAGTATTGCGGCGTCAGCGTCGAGAACAATTCCTGCAGCAGCTTGAAGATCACCGCGCCGATCAGCCCGCCATAGAGATAGCCGGTGCCGCCGATGATCAGCACCAGCATCAGGTCGGCAGAGCGATCGAAGGCGAAGCCGTCCAGCGAGGCCAACGCCGTGGTCTGGGTCGATAGCGCCCCCGCGACGCCGGCAAAGAACGCGGCGATGGTGTAGATCGCGATCAGCCGGCGGTTGACGGGAATGCCGATGGCGGAGGCACGCAGCGGGTTGTTGCGGATCGCCCGCAGCGACAGGCCGAACGGCGAATGCACGATGCGCCGCGCCAGCAGAAACAAAACGAACAGCACGCACAGGCAATAGATGAAGCCGACCTTGCCGAAGATGTCGAACGACCATGTGCCCAGGATCGGCGCCATCTCGATGCCCTGCAAGCCATCGGAGCCGCCGGTGATGTTGGAGAAGCGGTTGGCGAGTTCGCGCAGCAACAGCGCAATGCCCAATGTCACCATCAGCCGGGTCAGGTCCGAGCCGCGCATCACCAGGAACGAGGTGACGAAGCCCAGCGCCATGGCGGCGAGCCCCGCGACGATCAGCGCCAGCACCGGCTCATCGACGATGTGATGCAGCGCCAGCAGGCCCGCGGCATAGCCGCCGAAGCCGAAGAAGGCGGCGTGGCCGAGCGAGACGATGCCGGCATAGCCGAGGATCAGGTCGAGCGACAGCGCGAACAGCGCCAGCCAGGCGATCTCGGTGAGGATCAAATAGCGGTTCGGAAACAGGAACACGCAGGCCACCGCGAGCCCCCAGAACACGGCCTCCGGCCAGTGCCAGCGACCGCGCGCGACGGCGAAGGTGCCTACCTGGGAGCGAAGCGTCTCGGATACGGTCATGGCGCCCTCACCGTGCATTGGTGCGGCCGAACAGGCCGTTCGGGCGCCAGATCAGGATCACGATCATCATGGTGTAGATCACGAAGGCGCCGAGCTTCGGTACGTAGTATTTGCCGGCGACGTCGCCAATCCCCAGCAGCAACGATGCCAGGAACGGCCCGGTGATGCTGGAGGAGCCGCCGACGGTGACCACGATCAGAAAGTAGATCATGAATTTTAGCGGGAAGTACGGATCGAGGCCGAGGATCTCGGCGCCGAGCGCGCCGCCCATGCCGGCGAGGCCACAGCCAAAAGCAAACGTCAGCGCGAACACCTGCGGCACGTTGATGCCCAGGCCCGACGCGGCGCGGGGATCATCGACCGCGGCGCGCAGCCGGCTGCCGAACCGGGTCTTCGACAGGATCATCTGCAGCGCGATGGTGAGCAGGCCGCAGATCACGATGATCATCAGCCGGTAGCGGCCGACGCCGAGGCCGAAGATGTCGATCTGGCCCTGCAGATAATCCGGCAGCTTGATGAAGGTCTGCGACGAGCCCATGAAGTAGTCGGTGGCGGTGACCGACATGAAGACGAGACCGATGGTGAACAGCACCTGGTCGAGATGGCTGCGCGCGTAGAGATGGCGGTACAGCGTGCGCTCGAGCAATGCGCCGACCGCCGCGCTGACCAGGAAGGCAATCGGCAATGCGGCGAAGAACGGCAGGCCGGAGCGGTTGACCAGCACGGCGCAGACATAGCCGCCCGTCATGGCGAAGGCGCCGTGCGCCAGATTGACGAAGTTCATCAGCCCCAGCGTCACCGCCAGCCCGCAGGCCAGCACGAACAGCAGCATGCCGTAGGCGACGCCGTCGAACAGGATGGTGAGAAGGGTCATGAAACGACGCGCACTTTCTCTTTATCCCTCCTACCCGCGTCTTCGCGGTGGGGAGGGTGGCCGCGCGCAGCGCGGTCGGGTGGGGGTGGTGCAACATAGAGAGCGGCGCGTGGGGCGCCCCCCACCCCGGCCTCCTCTTGGCCATGCTCGCGCGTGGCCTTCGATCGGCCGCCCCTCCCCGCCGCGAAGACGCGGGGGGAAGGAAGCCATTGGCGTCCTCGCCTAACTTACTTCTTCGTCTTGCCCGGATCTTTCACGTTCTCGAAGGTCGCGAACTCGATGTTGTACAATTCGCCATCGACCTTCTTGACCTCGCGGATGTAGATGTTCTGCACGATGTCGCGGGTTTCCGGATCGATCGAGATCGGGCCGCGCGGGCTTTCCCAGGCCATGCCCTTCATCGCTGCGATCAGCGAGTCGCCGTCGACCTTGCCGCCGCTCTTCTTGATCGCCTCATAGATCAGATGGATGCCGTCATAGCCCGACACCGCCATGAAGCCCGGGCGGGAGCCGAACGCCTTCTTGTAGCTGGCGACGAATTCCTTGTTCATCGCGGAGGGATGCGCCGCCGAATACAGATGCGCGGTGACCGCGCCCAAGGCTGCGTCGCCCATGTTGTTGAGCAGGTCGTCGTCCATCACGTCGCCCGGTCCGATCACCTTGATGCCGGACTTGTCGAGGCCGCGCTCGGCATACTGCTTCATGAAGTTGCCGCCCTGGCCGGCCGGCACGAACACGAACACCGCGTCGGGCTTGCTATCCTTCATGCGCTGCAGGAACGGCGCGAAGTCGGGATTGGCGAGGGGTACCTTGACCTCCTCGACGATCTGGCCACCGCCGGCGGTGAAATGCTCCTTGAAGAAGTTCAGCGCGTCGTTGCCGGGCGCGTAGTCGGAGGTCAGCGTCGCGACCTTCTTGATGCCGTTCTTGGCGGCCCAGTCGCCGATGATGGTGGAGGACTGCGCCAGCGTGAACGAGGTGCGCACGATGTAGGGCGAACGCTCGGTGATGATCGAGGTGCCGGCGGCCATCACGACTTCCGGGATTTTCGCCTGGGTCGCCAGCGGCGCTGCGGCCAGTGCGGCCGGGGTCACGCCGAAGCCGGCGATGACGTTGACCTTGTCGTTGACGATCAGTTCCTGCGCCAGGCGCTTGGTGTTGTCGGGCAGTGCCGCGTCATCCTTGAGGATGATCTCGATCTTCTTGCCGGCAACGGTGTCGCCGTTCTTCTGCATGTACAGTTTGATGGCGTTGTTGATCTGCTGGCCGGTGGAAGCCTGGCCGCCGGTCATCGGCACGATCAGGCCGATCTTGACGCTCTCCTGCGCCTGCGCCGCGGTCAGCGCAAAGCCGCCGAGCAGCGCCACGCCGGCCGCCGCCTGCCACATCATCCTGGTACGAATTGACATTCCGTCTCTCCCCTGCTCGGTCTGGTTGCCGAACCGCGTGCTCCGGTTCTTGCCGCAACCCTGGCTGAAATTTCGTCGTCATCGCTGACGGTAACTGACGTCTCAGGTGCGCGCGCCGCCGTCAATCGCAACTTTGGATCAGACACGCTCGCCGGCCTCCGACAAACCGTCGCGGCCATGCCAGAGCCATTGATCGGCTTGGTATTTAAGTACCTTGCTACCGCCCAGCGCTCAAGCCCGTTGCGACGCCCTTGCGCGGGGAACCGCAAGCCACTAGGTTCGGTGAGTAAACGGTCACCGCGATATTCAAGCCATCCGCTCACCGCCACAGATTGCGACACTTTGCCCATGCCCGTATCCCGCCGCGTCCCCGCTTTGATCGGCCTCGTGCTGATGGCCTGCAGCCTCGGCGGCTGCGGCTCGATCAGCTCGTTTCTGGCCGGCGGCATGGGCGACCTGATCCCGGCCTGGGCCGGCGGCCTCCCCGCCGACGCCCCACCGCGACCGGGCACGCCGGGCTACGAGGAATATCGCAAGCAGCACGAAGAAAAGCAGCTGATGCCGAGCGCCAAGCCCGGCCCCGATCCGGCGACCTCGCCGTCCGCGGAAGTGATGCGGTAGG